>JBLHMO010000037.1:0-24332 GCA_047622145.1 Paracoccaceae bacterium
TTGCGGTCGAATTTTTCCCCTGTCCAAAAGCTACAATATGCCGGGTTGGCGCGTAGGTTTCTGTTGCGGTAATCCCAGCTTGATTGCGGCGCTGGCGCGGATAAAGTCTTATCTGGATTACGGGATGCTCACGCCGATTCAGGTGGCGGCGATTCATGCTCCGAAATCCGACGCAGAGCTGCGTGGTAAAGTCGCCCAAAGCGACCATGTTTGTCTGGGCGCCATTGCCCGCAGCCCACCAAGATATGGGCTCACTGGAATTCAGCAAAAAGCTGCTGGTGGAGGCTAGGTCGCAGGTTATCGGCTTTGGTGAATATGGCGAGGGTTTCGTTCGCGTTGGGCTGATCGAAAATGAGCAGCGCACCCGTCAGGCGCTGCGCAATATCAAGCGGATGATGCGTAAGGATGGTCGGACGTCCAACCTCCAGCGTCCGACTGATGTATTACCCCCCCAAATCAGGCTAGAATACGCGCCTTTGTTTTACGCCACTCGGACACTCCGGGGCAGGTGAGCGAGGAAGCGAATTGAATCCCGTCAAAGTAGGTATATGTGGTCTGGGTACCGTTGGTAGCGGCACCTTTAATGTCTTGTTGCGTAATCGCGACTCAATTAGGGCGCGCGTCGGTGCCGATATCGTGGTTGCACAGGTAGGCGCACGCCATGAGAATCCGGGCTGTAATACCGGTGACGTGCCGGTCACCGCTGATATTTTTGAGGTTGTCCGCAATCCCGACATTGATATTGTCGTCGAGCTGATTGGCGGCACTACGGTTGCCCGTGAGTTGGTGTTGGAAGCGATTGCCAACGGCAAGCATGTAGTGACCGCGAACAAGGCTCTGATTGCTGAGTACGGTAATGAGATTTTTTCTGCTGCCCAAGCCAAAGGCGTAAGCGTTTCCTTCGAAGCCGCTGTCGCCGGCGGTATTCCCATTATCAAAGCACTGCGCGAAGGTTTGGCAGCGAACCAGATACAATGGCTCGCGGGCATTATCAACGGTACCGGAAACTTCATTCTCACCGAAATGCGTGAGAAGGGCCGTGATTTTGCAGACGTGCTGGCCGAAGCACAAGCGCTGGGCTATGCCGAGGCAGACCCGACCTTTGACGTGGAAGGTATTGATGCCGCGCACAAGTTGGTGATACTGGCTTCTATAGCCTTCGGCATTCCCTTGCAGTTTGAAAAAGTGTACACCGAAGGTATTACCCGTATTTCCACCGATGATGTGAACTATGCTGAAGAGCTGGGTTATCGCATAAAACATCTGGGCATTGCTCGCTGCGAAGAAAACGGTATTGAATTGCGGGTTCATCCAACCCTGATTCCGGAAAAGCGGCTGATAGCAAACGTGAATGGCGTAATGAATGCCATTCTTGTCATGGCTGACGCCGTGGGCCCAACGCTGTATTACGGACCCGGCGCCGGCAGTGAGCCAACTGCATCGTCGGTGGTAGCCGACGTGGTAGATGTAGCGCGTACCTTAACGGCTTCGCCGGAGCACCGAGTCCCGCACTTAGCGTTCCATTCCGATACGCTGAGCGATCATCCGGTGATGGCGATTGAAGATATACACTGTGCCTATTATCTGCGTATGTCGGCGCTTGATAGGCCGGGTGTACTGTCTAAAGTCGCGCAAATTCTCAGTGATGCCGGTATTAGTATTGAGGCGTTGATTCAAAAACAGCCTGCTGAAGGCGCAGACCATGTGCCGGTCATTTTGTTGACCAGTATCACCCAAGAAAAATTGATGATGCAGGCGATTACGCAGATTGAGGCGCTTGATAGTATTACCGAAGAGGTGGTGCGAATTCGAGTGGAGTCACTGGCGGGGTAGGCGTCAGACGTCTGACGCTAATTCAAAAGCGCGGCGTTTAACTGGTCGCAGGGTTCTTGCAGAGAAAGGCATATATTCACCATGAGATACATCAGCACTCGCGGCAAAGCGCCAGCACTTAATTTTGAAGATGTTCTGTTAACGGGTTTGGCACCGGACGGTGGTTTGTATGTGCCGGAAACCTTGCCGACTTACAGCGCTGAGCAAATAGCCGAGTGGGCGAGTTTGTCTTACCCCGAACTCGCCTTCGAAATTGTAAAGCCCTTCGTCGACGACTGTATTCCTGCGGATGATCTGCGCGCCATCGTCAATGATAGCTATAGCGATTTCAGGCACGGCGCCATTGCGCCGCTGGTGCAGCTGGATCACAACGAGTGGGTACTTGAATTGTTCCAGGGGCCGACCTTGGCGTTTAAAGACTTTGCCCTGCAAATGCTGGGTCGATTGTTGGACTACGTATTGGAGCGTCGACAGCAAAAAGTCGTGGTGATGGGCGCAACCTCTGGTGACACAGGTTCTGCGGCTATTCAGGGCTGCAAACGCTGCAAGAATCTCGATATATTTATACTTCACCCCTACCAACGTGTGTCCGAGGTTCAGCGTCGACAGATGACCACTGTGAGTGGCGAAAATATTCACAATGTCGCCTTGCGCGGTCATTTTGACCATTGCCAAGCGATGGTCAAAGCGAGCTTTGCCGATCAATCCTTTTTACCCGAGGGTCGGCAGCTGGTCGCGGTAAACTCGATTAACTGGGCGCGAATTATGGCGCAAATTGTGTACTACTTTTATGCTGCGCTGGCCTTGGGTGCGCCTGGCCGCAAGGTTAGTTTTTCGGTGCCCACCGGCAATTTTGGCGATATTTATGCAGGGTATCTTGCCAAGCAAATGGGCCTGCCGATTGATCAGCTAGTAATTGCAACCAACGCCAACGACATTCTGCACCGTTTTGTCAGCAACAATAGTTTCGAAAAGCAGGATCTCCAACATACGCTCTCGCCCAGTATGGATATTGTTATTTCCAGTAATTTTGAGCGTTTGCTGTTTGACGGTTACGGGCGTGATGGTGCCGCTGTTTCTGACTTGATGGATCGCTTTAGCGGCGAATCGGTGTCGGTACCGGATAGCGTATTTGCGCGGGTCCGAGAACTCTTTGATAGCGGTCGCGTCAGTGACGAAGAAACAGTAGCGACCATTCGTGAGGTGTACGAGCGCAACGAATACCTGCTCGATCCGCACTCAGCGATTGGCGTGCATGCGGCACGCGCAAATTGGCGCGACCGCTCTGTGCCTATGGTGACACTGGCAACGGCGCACCCGGCGAAATTCCCCGAGGCTGTTATGCAGGCGGGATATCCGGAATCACCCCCCTTGCCGCATCATATGCACGATTTGCTGACTCTACCTGAGCGTTACGAAGTGCTGGATAACGATATCAGTGCGGTACACGGCTTTATGGCCGCGCACATCAAAGCCTGATGAAAAAAGCGCCAGACATTCAGCAGCGCGAATCTGCGCTGGCACAGGCTAGTTTCTCCGATAGTGTTTCACCGCTATTACAGCGGCTGTACAGCGCGCGCGGCGTGTTCGATGACGCCGCCAGTAAGCTCGACCTCTCCCAATTGTTACCACCTAAAATGAAGGGCATGGAGCAGGCGGTCGCTCGCCTACAACACGCTTTTGAGCAGGACGAACACATTTTGATTGTGGGCGATTTTGACGCTGACGGCGCCACCAGCTCGGCGCTGGCGTTGCGCGTATTGCGCGCCTTCGGTGCCCAGCGGGTAGAGTTTCTGGTGCCCAACCGCTTTGAGTATGGCTATGGTCTGACAACTGAGATTGTCGAGGTGGCGGCTGAAACTTCGCCGGACTTAATTGTGACCGTCGATAACGGCATTTCCAGTATTGATGGCGTTGCCTTAGCTAATACCAAAGGCATTGATGTGCTGGTCACCGATCACCACCTGCCGGGTGACCAGCTGCCCCATGCCTGCGCCATAGTGAACCCCAACCAAGCCGGCTGCCCGTTTCCAAGCAAAGCGTTGGCCGGTGTCGGGGTGATGTTCTACGTTTTGTCCGCGTTGCGGGCGGCATTGACGGCGAGTGGCTGGTTTGAAAAGCAGGGGCTGGCGACGCCAAAAATGGCCGACTACCTGGACTTAGTGGCACTTGGCACGGTAGCCGATGTTGTGCCGCTGGATCGCAACAACCGCATTTTGGTTGCTCAGGGCATTCGTCGTATCCGCGCGGGTCTGGCGTCACCGGGCATATATGCTTTGTTGGAAGCCGGCAAGCGCGATCCCGCCGTTCTACAGGCCAGTGATCTAGGCTTTGTGGTAGGGCCGCGTCTGAATGCGGCGGGCCGGCTTGACGATATGTCCTTGGGTATTCGCTGCCTGCTGACGGACTCAACAGAGGTCGCACGTGAACTGGCTTCTGAGCTGGATAGCCTCAATCGCGAGCGCCGTGAGATAGAGCAGGGCATGCAAGAGGAGGCGCTACGCTTTCTCGACAATCTCAAGCTGGACGATACCAGCCTGCCGCTGGGCATTACTCTTCACGATGATACTTGGCACCCCGGTGTTGTCGGCTTGGTAGCCTCGCGTATCAAGGAGCGCTTTCACCGCCCGGTCATCGCGTTTGCGCCAGAAGACGAATACACTTTGAAGGGCTCGGGTCGTTCAATTTCCGGGGTGCACATCCGCGATGTGCTGGATTTGGTGAGTAAGCGCTGTCCGGGCGTAATCCTGAAATTTGGCGGCCACGCGATGGCAGCGGGGCTGTCCATTCCGAGGAATCGCCTCGCCGATTTTGAGCAAGCGTTTGCGCACTGTATCGCCGAAACCACTGCGCCCGAGTTATTTGCGGCCAAGCTCTTTAGTGACGGTGAATTGAAGGGAGTGGATTTGGTACAAGATACCGCTCAGCAACTGCAGGATGCGGGTCCTTGGGGGCAGCAGTTTCCGGAGCCGCGCTTCGATGGTGAATTTTTGCTGATTAACCAGCGCATTGTTGGCGAGAAGCATTTAAAGCTGGTGGTGGCGCCAGTGGACGCGCCTCAGCAAGCCATCGATGCCATCGCGTTCAACGTCGATTTGGCGCAGTGGCCCAATCCAAATGCTCAGCGTGTGCAGCTCTTCTACGGCTTGGATATCAATCATTTTCGAGGCAATACCCAGCTTCAGTTGATGGTTGAGTCGCTGCAAGCGAGCACCTGAGCCCAGTTTCTGAGTCTTAATTCCTGTTCTTGTTCCTGCGTATGGCAATGCCCTTGCTAATTTAAGCCAAGTGTAGATGCCCTGCGGCTTTCAGCCGACACGTCATTCCTGTAAAATTCCCGCTCTTTTTACATCGGGTTGTTCAAAATGCTGGAAGTCAACGCACTCCGACTAACAATGAAAGAGATGACCGAGCGAACAGACGTGCTCCGGGGGTATCTTTGACTACGTTTACAAGAAAGAGCGTTTAACGGAAGTCGAGCTGGAGCTGGGCGAACCCGGCGTGTGGGATGATCCTGACAAGGCGCAGGCTCTGGGTCGCGAGCGGGCGGCACTGGAAGCGGTGGTCAACACGATCGATGAACTCGATAGCGGTTTAAGCGACTTCCGCGAACTGCTCGAACTGGCGGTAGAAGAAAACGACGAAGATACCTTTGCCGCGCTCGAAGCCGACGTAGCAACCCTTGAGGGCTCGTTGGTCGCCTTGGAGTTCCGCCGCATGTTTTCTGGCGAGATGGATGCCAATAACTGCTTTCTCGATATTCAGGCCGGCTCTGGTGGCACCGAAGCGCAGGACTGGGCCAATATGCTGCTGCGCATGTATTTGCGCTGGGGTGAGCGTCGAGGCTTCAAGCCGGAGCTGATTGAAGTGTCCGCCGGTGAGGTTGCCGGCATCAAAAGTGCCACCATTCAGTTTCAGGGCGAATACGCCTACGGCTGGCTGCGTACCGAGACCGGTGTTCATCGGCTGGTACGAAAATCCCCCTTTGATTCAGGAAGTCGCCGCCACACGTCCTTTGCGTCGGTATTTGTTGCGCCTGAAGTTGACGACGATATCGAAATTGAGATCAATCCATCCGATGTGCGTACCGATACCTACCGCGCTAGTGGTGCCGGTGGTCAGCACATCAACAAAACCGATTCGGCGGTGCGGCTAACTCACGAACCGTCGGGCATCGTTGCGCAGTGCCAGAGCGAGCGCTCGCAACACCAGAACCGAGACAAAGCCTGGAAGCAGTTGAAATCAAAACTCTACGAAATGGAATTGCAAAAGCGCAATCAGGAAGCGCAGGCCCTCGAAGACAGTAAATCTGATATTGGCTGGGGCAGCCAAATTCGCTCCTATGTACTTGACGATTCGCGCATCAAAGATTTACGCACCAATGTGCAAACCAGCAACTGCGTCAATGTGCTGGACGGTGATATCGACCAGTTTATAGAAGCCAGCCTAAAAAGCGGCCTCTGAAGCCCAATTTACAGCAAGTCACTTAATTCAAGTTACTTAAATCACGTCACCTAATGCAAGGTACAGCAATGACCGACCACCAGAACAGCAACGCCCCGGATGAAAACAAACTGGTTGCCGAGCGACGCAGCAAGTTGCAAAAGATACGCGCGCAGCGCAACCCCTTTCCAAACACTTTTCGTAGAGAAGATTATGCCGCCGATCTGCAAGCGGAGTTGGGCGACAAGGAAAAGGGCGATCTGGAAGTTCTGAATCGACCTGCGGCTGTTGCCGGGCGGATTATGGCCAAGCGTGGTCCATTTTTGGTGCTGCAGGATATGTCTGGTCGTATTCAGGCCTATGTTGACAAGAAAAATCTGCCTGAGGATTTAGTGGCCGAGATAAAGACTTGGGACATTGGCGATATCATTGGCGCCAAGGGTCCGGTCCATAAATCCGGCAAGGGCGATCTCTATGTATATCTTGATGAGGTTGAACTGCTAACCAAATCATTGCGGCCATTGCCCGATAAGTTTCATGGTTTGCAGGATCAGGAAATGCGCTACCGCCAGCGTTATGTTGACCTGATCGTTAACCCGGAAGTGCGTGAAGTATTCCGCACTCGCACTAAAATCATCAGCGCCATTCGCCGTTATCTGAGTGAGCGCGATTTCATGGAAGTGGAAACTCCCATGATGCAAGTGATTCCCGGCGGCGCGGCGGCGCGGCCATTTATGACCCATCACAACGCGCTCGATCTTGATATGTATCTCAGAATTGCGCCTGAATTGTATCTAAAACGTTTAGTAGTCGGCGGTTTTGAGCGTGTATTCGAAATTAATCGTAATTTTCGCAATGAAGGCTTATCTACTCGGCACAATCCGGAATTTACCATGCTCGAGTTTTATCAGGCTTATGCGGATTATAACGACCTGATGGATTTGACCGAAGACATGTTGCGCAGCATAACAATGCAAGTATTGGGCAGCAGCTCTGTCAGTCAAAGTGATCGTGATGCGGACGGTAATGTCGTCAACGAAACGGTGTATGAGTTTGGCGAACCCTTCCGTCGCATGAGCGTGTTTGATTCGGTATTGCACTTTAACGGCGATATCACAGCGCAAGCGCTGGCAGACGACAGCTCGGCGCGAGAAATTGCCAAAGGTCTGGGTATCCCATTGAGAGATAGCTGGGGCCTAGGCAAGGTTCAGATAGAAATATTCGAGAAAACTGTTGAGCATCGTCTGGGTCAGCCGACCTTTATCACGGGGTATCCCACCGAAGTTTCTCCGTTGGCAAGGCGTAGTGACAGTGATCCCTTTGTCACCGATCGCTTTGAATTCTTTGTTGGTGGTCGTGAAATCGCCAACGGATTTTCAGAATTGAACGATGCCGAAGACCAGGCCGCTCGCTTTATGGAGCAGGTCGCCGAAAAAGACGATGGCGACCTCGAAGCCATGCACTACGACGGCGATTACATTAAAGCGCTGGAATACGGTTTGCCGCCTACCGCTGGTGAAGGCATAGGCATCGATCGTCTGGTGATGCTATTTACCAATTCAGCGTCTATTCGCGATGTACTGCTGTTTCCGCATATGCGGCCAGAGGCTGGTGCCAACTAGCGTTTAGAGATACTCTTCTTGCAAGACCAATGTCGGAGGCACAGGATGCGTCTTGTGAATGTAGATTTGTTTAGGGGCTTGAGTTCGGCAAAAACGTAGTAGTGATTCATGAAGGTGATATTGCCGACTCGCTCTACATCATCGAGCTCGGTCGCGTGAAGGTTTACTGCAGCGATAAGAACGGCAAGGATTTCGTGCTGGATATTCTTAAAGGCGGGGATTACTTTGGCGAGCTGGCCTTGCTGGATGACGACAAGCGTTCGGTTTCGGTTTGCGCCACCGAATCCGCCAGTTTTCGAGTCATCCACAAAAACGATTTTAATGCGGTTTTGGACGCCCACCCGAACATTGCCCGAACGCTTAATCGCAACCTTACCCGGCGTATCCGCAAGTTTACCGATGATGTAAAAGCACTAGCCCTGCAGGATGTATACGGGCGTGTTGCGAAAGTGTTGAGCTCGCTAGCTGTACTTAACGACGAATGTGTAGGGCGAATTCACGAGAAGCTGACCCAGCAGGATATCGCCGACAGGGTGGGTGCATCGCGTGAAATGGTGGAGCGTATACTGAAAGATCTGACCATAGGTGAATACATTGCCATTGAGTCTCGCCAGATATTGCTTTTAAAGCAGTTGCCGGAAAGTTATTAAACCTAGGGTCTGCCAGATACGGAATTTTTGCGGACTAGTCCTCAACTGAATCCACTTTGGCGCGAGCTTTACCGCTGGCAAAATGCATGTGCACGGCGTCGCCTGCCTTCAGCATTTCACTACTTTTTATGGCTTGGCCGTGCTGGTTCAAAACAATCGCATAACCGCGCTGCAAAACATTATCCGGACTCAGCCTGACGATTAATTCCATCACAAATTCGGCTTTCTGCTTTTTGTCTCTTATTGCGCGCTGCATCAATTGCGGCAGGCGTTTTTGTGCTTCCAGCAACTGCCGGCTCTGCTCGGCTAGGCGTCGTCGTGGACTCGCGGCCCGCAATCGTTGTTGCAGGCTTTCGATTTTTCTTGCGCTGCGTTCAAGCTGGAACCCCATTAAGCGCCGCAGGTGTAGTTCGCGTTCATCGGCTCGCTGAGCGCGCTCAGCCAATAGTTGGCCAGGGTTACGCAGGCGCTTGTGCAGGGCTAGGCGGCGGTCCGTCTTTTTCTGCAGTGCTGTGCTCACCTGCAGGTTCAGCGTAGCTCGTAGCTTGGTCAGGTAGTTGGATACCTCAATCTGATCGGGGCAGAGTAGCTCTGCTGCGGCCGAAGGGGTGGCGGCGCGCAAATCTGCCACAAAATCCGAAATACTGAAATCCACCTCGTGGCCGACAGCACTGACTACGGGTATTGCGCTATTGAAGACGGCCTCAGCAACAATCCGCTCGTTAAAGGGCCACAGGTCTTCAAGTGAGCCGCCACCGCGGGTCAGGAGTACCACGTCGGGTTTCAGGTCACCCTCGAGGCGATTAGCTGTTTGTATCGCCTTAACGAGCTGTGCAGCTGCAGCATCACCTTGTACCTGTGAGGGCAGCAGGGTTAAATGCATGCTTGGCCAGCGGCGCCTGAAAACAGAGAGCACGTCGCGAATGGCAGCGCCTGTGGGCGAACTGATGATGGCAACATGGCGGATTTTTGGGGGCAAAGGCCGCTTGCGATCAAACCAGCCTGCCGTTTGCAGCTCGCGTTTCAGTTGCTCAAAGGCCATGGCCAGTGCACCAGCGCCGGCGGGCTGCATACTGTCGACGATCATTTGATAATCGCCGCGACCTTCGTACAGGCTGACCTTGCCGCTAATCTGCACCTGTTGGCCAGCTTCAGGCTGAAAGCGCACGACGAAGTTGCGACCCTTGAACATAGCGCAACGAATCTGGGCGCGCTCGTCCTTGAGGGTGAAATACCAATGGCCGGAGCTCGGTTTGGCCAGATTCGAGAGCTCTCCCACAACGCTGACTTGGGGAAAGCAGTCTTCCAGTAACTGTTTGGCCAGCCGGTTTAGCTGGCCAACCGACAAAATATCGTTGGGAGAGGGCGTTTGCATGGCCGGATTGTAACGGGCTGAGCGCAAATGCAACAGTTCGACGGTGGTTTCGGTTTACTCGACTGGGGTGCATCCTTTAAAATTGTCCGATTAACTCGCGATCATCGGAATACTTTATGCTGCGAATCGCACAAGAAGCCCTGACATTTGACGATGTCCTCCTGCTGCCAGGTTATTCGGAGGTAACGGCTAAAGACGTTAGCCTGCGCACCCGCCTGAGCCGCAATATCGAACTGAATATACCGCTGTTGTCCGCTGCTATGGACACTGTAACCGAAAACCGCTTGGCGATAGCGCTCGCCCAAGAGGGCGGTATTGGTATCGTGCATAAAAGCATGAGTATCGAGCAGCAGGCCGCGGAAGTGCTCGCGGTTAAAAAGCATGAGAGCGGAGTGGTTAAAGATCCGATAACGATCAGCGCCGACGCGACCTTGGGCGATTTGATTGAAATGCGCCGCAAGAACCGGATTTCAGGCCTGCCGGTGATGGATAAAGGCGAGCTGGTGGGTATTGTCACCAGTCGTGACGTCCGCTTTGAAGAAGATACCTCTAAGCCCGTTTCCCTGATCATGACGCCCAAAGAAAAGCTGGTAACAGTGCCCGAGGGTGCCGATATGGCGCTGGTGCGGGAGTTGTTGCACCGCAATCGTCTGGAAAAGGTGCTGGTGGTCAACGATCGCTTTGAGTTGTGCGGCATGATTACCGTCAAAGACATGAACAATGCCCAGACTTATCCTCTTGCTTGCAAAGACAGTTCCGGTCAATTGCGTGTCGGCGCATCGGTAGGTACTGGGGCTGATACCGATGATCGCGTCGCCGCCTTGGTAGCGGCCGGTGTCGATGTGATCGTGGTGGATACTGCCCATGGCCATTCGCGCAATGTGCTGTTGCGCGTTGCGGCGATAAAAAAGGAGCATCCACAGATTGACGTTATTGGTGGCAATATCGCTACTGGCGCCGCTGCCAAAGCCTTGCTGGAAGCGGGGGCCGATGCGGTGAAAGTGGGTATTGGCCCAGGTTCTATTTGCACTACTCGTATTGTGACGGGAATTGGTGTGCCGCAAATGTCGGCCATTGCCAATGTGGTTGAAGCCCTCAGAGGTACCGGGGTGCCCATTATTGCCGATGGTGGAATTCGCTTTTCCGGCGACATTTCCAAGGCTATCGCGGCTGGCGCACACTCGGTGATGATGGGCTCCATGTTCGCGGGCACTGACGAAGCGCCGGGCGAAGTTGAATTGTTTCAGGGTAGAACCTACAAGTCTTACCGTGGTATGGGTTCTATGGGTGCCATGTCCAAAACCCAAGGCTCGAGTGATCGCTATTTTCAAAGCGCTGATGAAGGCGTGGAAAAGCTGGTACCGGAAGGCATTGAAGGTCGCGTTCCCTACAAAGGCAGCTTGTCAGCCATTGTTCATCAGTTAATGGGTGGCTTGCGTTCAGCGATGGGTTACACCGGCAGCGTTGATATTGACACGATGCGTACCAAGCCGGAATTTACCCGTGTGACTTCCGCCGGGATGAACGAAAGCCACGTGCATGATGTGAGCATCACCAAAGAAGCGCCAAACTACCCGCGAGGCTAGTTTTGGACCAGCTACGCGGCTGGCTTGACGTCTGACGCTAGACAATACGTTCTGGCGTCCGTGTCCACCATTTGAATCATCACTCGACAAGATCGAACACACGGGGCTGCAACGCCCCGTTTGTATTTAAACAGAGACACCATCATGCAAAATATCCACTCCCACCGGATTCTCGTTCTCGATTTCGGCTCGCAGTACACCCAGTTGATTGCCCGGCGCGTGCGCGAAATCGGGGTGTATTGCGAAATCCATGCCTTCGACATGGCCGACGATGATCTTCGTGCTTTTAATGCGAAGGGCATCATTCTGGCTGGCGGACCTGAATCGGTTACAGCGGGTAAATCGCCTCGCGCTTCACAACTGGTGTTTGAGCTGGGCGTGCCGGTGCTGGGCATTTGCTACGGCATGCAGACTATGGCCGAGCAGCTCGGCGGGAAAGTGGAAGGGTCGACAATTCGCGAGTTCGGCTATGCTCGAGTCAGCGTTGCTAAAGCAGGGCGTTTGCTGATCGATATCGCAGATCATGTGAGCGATAGTCGTGCGCAACTGGATGTCTGGATGAGTCATGGCGATAAAGTCGCGAAATTGCCGCCAGGTTTTGATGTGATGGCGGAAACACCCTCCTGCCCGATAGCAGGGATGATGGATGAAAATCGCCATTTCTACGGTGTCCAATTTCACCCAGAAGTGACTCATACCCTACAGGGTAAGCGCATCTTTGAACATTTTTTGCTCACTATCTGTGACTGCGAAGCTCTGTGGACGGCAGAGCATATTATCAGCGACGCGATCGAGCGTGTGCAGCGGCAGGTCGGTAGAGGCAAGGTGTTGTTGGGGCTATCCGGTGGCGTCGACAGCTCGGTCGTTGCTGCACTTTTACACCGCGCGATTGGTAAGCAGTTAACTTGTGTATTCGTCGATAACGGACTATTGCGTAAAGCCGAAGGCGATCAGGTGATGAAGATGTTCGCTGATAATATGGGGGTCAATGTCATTCGGGCAGATGCGGCGGATAAATTTTTGTCGCGCTTGGTTGGCGTCAACGATCCCGAGCAAAAACGGAAAATTATCGGTAATTCTTTTATTGAGATCTTCGACGGAGAAGCCGAAAAAATCAAAGACGTTAATTATCTCGCGCAGGGTACGATCTACCCGGATGTAATTGAATCCGCAGCGGCCAAGACCGGTAAGGCACACGTTATTAAGTCCCACCACAACGTCGGTGGCCTGCCAGACGACATGCGTATGGAGCTCGTTGAACCCTTACGTGAGCTGTTCAAAGACGAGGTCCGCAAAATCGGGCTGGAGTTGGGTTTGCCCTACGATATGGTGTACCGCCACCCCTTCCCGGGCCCGGGTCTGGGTGTGCGCATTCTCGGTGAGGTAAAAAAAGAATACGCCGATATATTGCGTGAAGCCGATGCTATTTTTATGGAAGAACTACACAAAGCTGATTGGTACCAAAAAACCAGCCAAGCCTTTGCCGTTTTCCTACCCGTTAAATCGGTTGGTGTGGTCGGCGATCAGCGCCGCTACGAGTATGTGATTGCCCTGCGTGCAGTTGAAACCATCGATTTTATGACTGCCCGCTGGGCGCACCTGCCCTATGAATTACTTGAAATAGTCTCTAATCGCATCATCAATGAAATATCGGGTGTATCGCGTGTAACCTATGACGTTTCGAGTAAGCCACCAGCCACCATCGAGTGGGAATGACGGCTAGGTGCCCGTGAGCTGACGCTAGCGCGCTACCGTGAATAGAGGCGTTATGGGTAGGCTGGCCAGCTGAGTGCTGCTCGGGATTGCTGGGCTACAAATACCGCTCGGCAATTTTGTGAGATACTCGTGCTCCCCCCCCCGTTGGCAGCCGAGCGCACTGTGGAAAATTCGAAGAGTTATCATGCGTATAAGAAAAGCCCTTACCGAAGCCTAAAGCATTCCACCTATTTTGATGTCTATGACGAACTTTTTTCGCCGTATGTAGGCAACAATATCACTTTTGTTGAAATAGGCGTGCTTGGCGGTGGCTCGCTGTTTATGTGGCGGGAATTTTTTGGGCCAAATGCTCGTATTATTGGTGTGGACCTGAATCCCGCTGCCCGGCGCTGGGAGGCCGAAGGTTTTGAAATTCACATCGGCAGCCAGAGTGATAAGCAGTTTCTGGCTGAGCTTTCCGGTGCGATTGGCCCCGTTGATATTGTCCTAGACGATGGTGGGCATACCTACGAGCAGCAAATTATCACTACCGAATGCCTGTTGCCATTGATTCGCGACGGCGGGATTCTAGTGGTGGAAGATACCCATACTTCCTATATGAATCGATTTGGTCCTAAGAGTTTTACCTTTATCGACTACAGTAAAAATATGGTTGATCGGATCAATTATCGATTTTCGCGTTTTAAGCGTAAACAATCAGAGCAGCGAGTATGGGCGATGCGTTTCTTCGAATCGTTTGTCGTTTTCGAGATCAACAGAAAAGCACTGGAGCGTAAATCTGAAATTACCGACAACGGCGGTAAAGATGTTGGTGCGCTGGACTTCAGGATCGAAGATGACGCGATTATTGGTAATTATCAAAAAACTCGAAAGAGTCTGTATGCCGGTGGAAAATTCCCCGGCTCGCGTCGTATCGCGAAAATACTAGGCAAACTTGCTATAAAACGATCCGATGCTCGTCAGCGCAAAAAAATCGAAGAGTATTTTTAAGATGCTACTGAAGCCGCGATGCATGGCAGATAGCGGAAAACGACCTTGATCGACGACGAAAAGTGGATGCGCCACGCTATGCAATTGGCGACGCAAGCCGAAGCTTTGGGCGAGGTACCTGTTGGTGCGGTGCTGGTGTGCGACGGCGAGATCGTGGGCGAAGGTTTCAATCAGCCCATCAGTCAGTGTGACCCCACTGCGCACGCCGAAGTCGTCGCTATTCGCGCAGCAGCGCAGCAGCTGAATAACTACCGTCTGCCCAATACTACCCTTTACGTCACGATTGAGCCCTGTACCATGTGCGCGGGTTCGCTCATGCACGCCCGAATTGCGCGCTTGGTTTACGGCGCGCGTGAACCGCGAGCTGGCGCGGTTGATAGTCAGCTGGCCCTGCTTTCACAGTCGCTTTTCAATCATCGGATTGACGTTAGCGGCGGCGTGTTAGGCAAAGAGTGTGGCCACTTGATCAGTGATTTTTTTGTCCGCAAGCGGCAACGTAAATAGGCCCTTCTCCGGCAGACCTTGGGAGTTGAAAGCTATAAGGCTTTGTAGAAGGGGGCTAGGGTGGGCGGCAGCAGGTCTTGAGCGACCTTTGGCGGCGGCACACGCACTTTGCTGGTTTCGGTCCAGGTCAGTAGGCTGTAGTAATGGCGGATGTTTTGTACGTAGTTGACGGCTTCGTCGCCACGCGCAAATCCATAACGCGTATTGCTAAAGTACTTGCGCTGCCGCAGCAGCGGTAAGCTTTCTTGTACATCTTTCCAGTGATTTGGATTGCCGCCTTGTTGTTCGGTCAATACGCGCGCGTCCTCGAGGTGGCCGCGACCGATGTTGTAGGCGGCCAGGGCGAACCAGCTACGATCGGGTTCGATAATGTTATCGGACATTAGCTGATGCATCTTTTTGAAATAGCGGGCACCGCCGCGCAGGCTTTGCCGAGCATCAAAGCGGTAGGACACGCCCATCTCTTTGGCGGTATTGCGGGTTAGCATCATCATGCCTTTTACCCCGGTGGGCGACACTGCGCGCGGATTCCAGTATGACTCCTGGTAGCTGATCGCGGCTAGCAGGCGCCAATCGACCTGATATTCCAATGCGATTTCTTCGATGAGGTCCTTATATTCAGGCAGCCGACGCTCAACACCTTCGACAAAGGTTTGCGAATTGATTTGGGTGTTGCTTTCATTGTGGCCGTAGAATTGCTCGACTAGGCTGGCTAATTCACCGCTTTTACGAATCTTCTTGAAAAACGTGTCCAGCTCCTGAAGTAGCTGAGTATTGTCATGTTTGTTGCTGACCGCCCACGCGAGTTCGCCGGGCTCGCCTATACTGAAAGCCACGCGCAGTTGCGGGTAAAAACCTTTATTGGTGATGTATTCGTTGGAGTCGATTACGGTAAAGTCGATATCACCATTTTCGAGCTGCTCCAGCAAGTCGGTGGTTTCTAGCTTGGGCGGGGCATCCCAGCTCAGCTCGGGATACTTGTCCAGCAGTGCTATCAGGGTTTCTTCCTGGCTGCTGTTATGCATTACTCGCAGCCGTTTACCAATAAGGTTGTCGAGGGTGTTGGCATAGGCAATGCCGCGCCGGTAGATGACAAACTGCCGCACCTTCATATAGCTTGGGCCAAACTCGAAGGTTCGTGAGCGCTCAGGGGATGGAGTAAGGCTGGCCGCAGCTATATCGGCGCGGCCCTTCTCCAAGTGCTCAAACAGGTCGTCGATGCCGTACACCGGCGTTACCTGCATTTGGACGTCCAGATGCTCGGCAAACATTTTTGCCAGAACGTATTCAAAGCCGGTGCCGGCACCCCGATTTTCGTAATAGGTGGTAGGGCCGTTGCGGGTCACTATCTTGAGCGCACCCTCGCTGCGGATGCGCGCCAAGCTATCGGGCTCCTCGCAGGCACCCATCAGTAGGGCTGTAAGCAGCAAAGCGGCTGTTCGAATAATGGTTTTTGTTTGCACAAGCAGTCCAAAATCTCTAGGCCGACATTCTAGCGCCAGCCGCCTTCAACACGCCAGCTCTCCTTTTTGGAGGTGCGGCGGCGCGCAATGGAACGAAATGCGGGCTAACGGCGCATATAGAAGTTAAATATTCGCTCCCAAATCGATTACAATAGCGCGCTTCAATTCGGCTGACTAAAAAGGCGCACCTGCTGCATGCTTATTCTTTCGGGACCACCTGCCTTATCGGATTTCCGCCTGGAAAAACTACAAACTGCCCTGCATGAAATAACACCGGCTCTGCGTGGCCTGTCAGCCCAGTTCGTTCATCTTGCCAAAGCGTCGGAACCCCTGTCCGATGCGGAATTGGCGGTGCTTGGCAGCCTGCTCGAATACGGCCCAGTCTCGGATCAAGAGAGGGCGGCAGGGCTGGGCTTTGTGGTCGTTCCGCGATTTGGCACGATCTCCCCCTGGTCGAGCAAGGCTACAGATATTGCCCGCAACGCCGGCCTGAGCAAAATTCAGCGGCTCGAACGTGGGGTGAGCTACCATCTGGATATCGATAGTGAACTCAGCAGCGAGAACTTGCAGTCAATTCGCGATCTGCTACACGATCGCATGGTGGAGGTGGTGTTAGAGTCGGTCGATAAGGCTGCAGCCTTGTTTTCTGAGCAGTCCCCCGCGCGCCTGTGCTCTGTGCCAGTATTGACCCACGGCCGTGACGCCCTTGTTTCGGCAAATGTCGGTCTTGGTCTGGCCTTGGCAGATGATGAGATCGACTACCTTCATGAAGCTTTTCAGGGTCTGCAGCGCGACCCAACTGACGTTGAGCTGATGATGTTTGCCCAGGCAAACTCAGAGCACTGCCGCCATAAGATATTCAATGCCAGCTGGACGATTGACGGCGCAACACAAGAACACTCGCTCTTTAACATGATCAAGAACACCTATGCACTGGGCGGTGAGAATGTGCTGAGTGCCTATTCAGACAATGCCGCCGTTGTGGTGGGTTCTGAGGCAGGGCGTTTTTACCCTGAGGCTGGAAGCTGCGAGTACCGCTATCATCAGGAGCCCATTCACCTGTTAATGAAGGTGGAAACCCATAATCATCCAACGGCTATCGCGCCATTTTCTGGGGCCGGTACCGGCTCCGGCGGCGAGATTCGCGACGAGGGCGCTGTAGGTCAGGGTTCCAAGCCCAAAGTGGGGCTCTCTGGCTTCAGCGTATCCAATCTGCAGCTGCCCGGCGCCCTGCAGCCTTGGGAAGAAGATTACGGCAAACCCGGACGAATCGTTTCGGCCTTGGACATCATGCTAGCAGGCCCGATTGGCGGGGCGGCGTTTAATAATGAATTTGGCCGGCCCAATATTTGCGGCTACTTTCGAAGTTACGAGGAGACGGTCGCGGGGCCCGCGGGCACTGAACGTCGCGGCTATCACAAGCCCATCATGATTGCGGGCGGCTACGGCAACATCAAGGCCGAGCACGTCGACAAACCGCCCTTTGCCCCGGGCTGTAAACTGGTCGTGCTGGGTGGTCCAGCGATGCTAATTGGTCTCGGCGGCGGCGCGGCTTCGTCCATGAGCTCGGGTAGTTCCAGCGAAGACCTCGATTTTGCCTCTGTGCAACGGCAAAACCCTGAAATTGAGCGGCGCTGTCAGGAAGTGATCGATCGCTGCTGGGCCCATGGCGAGGCGAACCCTATTGCCTTTATACATGACGTCGGTGCCGGCGGTTTGTCCAATGCCTTCCCTGAGCTGGTGAAAGACGGCGGTACCGGCGGTAATTTCAATATTCGCAAGGTGCCCAATGCCGAGCCGGGCATGTCGCCGCTGGAAATCTGGTGTAATGAGTCCCAGGAACGCTACGTTATGGCGATCCGGCCTGAGAATATGCCGGTGTTTTCCGCCATCTGCGAACGCGAACGCTGCCCATACGCCGTGGTTGGCGAGGCGATCAATGAGCGGCACTTAAGTCTGGGCGATACCCATTTCGAGAATATGCCCGTCGATTTGCCCATGAATGTGCTGTTTGGTAAAGCCCCGAAAATGCACCGTGATGTCGCGCGAGTACCCTTTCAAAAAGCCGCATTGGAACTGGATGGTCTCGATCTGGGGGAGGCAGCGGAGCGTTTGCTGCGTCTGCCAACGATTGCCAGTAAACAGTTTTTAATTACCATCGGTGACCGCTCGGTAACAGGGCAGGTACACCGCGACCAGATGGTTGGCCCCTGGCAAATCCCGGTGGCGGATTGCGCGGTTACGACGGTTGCCTACGACAGCAATGCCGGTGAGGCGATGGCGATCGGCGAGCGCACGCCAATGGCCTTGATTGACGCGCCTGCCAGTGGCCGCATGGCCATTGCTGAGGCCATCACTAATATTGCGGCAACAAGAATCAGGCAGCTTTCCGACGTGAAATTGTCGGCGAACTGGATGTGTGCGGCAGGCCATCCCGGCGAAGACGAGCGCCTCTATGCCACCGTCAAGGCGGTGGGTATGGAGCTGTGTCCAGCACTGGGTTTGACCATTCCGGTGGGCAAGGACTCCATGTCCATGCGTACCGTCTGGTCAGAAGCAGATGAGCAAAAGTCTGTGACTGCGCCCATGTCGCTGGTCATTACGGCTTTTGCGCCGGTACTGGATGTACGCAAAACCCTTACACCGCAGCTGCAGTCGCTGGACGAAGATACCTGCCTGTTACTGATTGATCTCGGTAATGGCAAAAATCGCTTGGGCGCTTCGTGTCTGGCGCAGGTTTACAAGCAGATTGGCGACGAAGCCGCCGATTTGGATCAGCCCGAACAACTGGCCGGTTTCTTCTTTGCCATGCAGTCCTTACTGGAGTCGGAAAGCATCGTGGCCTACCACGATCGCTCCGACGGCGGTGTGTTTATCACCCTGGCAGAAATGGCTTTTGCCGGTCATTGCGGTCTCGATGTGGATTTGTCTGCTCTGGAAGGTCTGAGCCATGCGGTCCTATTTTCCGAAGAGCCCGGCGCAGTGTTACAGGTTAAACGCGCCGACTTGAGCGCTGTGAAGGCTTGTTTTGCAACGCAGGGTCTGAGCGATCAGTTATTTGAGATCGGCGCCCCTGTCATTGGCGACACCATTAAAATTCGCCGCCACGCGGAAGTTTTATTTAATAAGCCGCGCAATTATTGTCAGCGCCTGTGGACGCAAACCAGCTATGCCATTCAATCCTTGCGCGACAACGCCGAATGCGCGCAGCAGGAATACGACACTATTCTTGCCGACGATCCCGGCCTGAGCGCCAAACTCAGTTTTGATGTGAACGACAATGTGGCTGCGCCCTATATCAATACCGGCAGTCGCCCTCGCATCGCCATATTGCGCGAGCAGGGCGTTAACGGCCAGATGGAAATGGCGGCGGCCTTTGATCGAGCTGGCTTCACGGCGGTCGATGTGCATATGAGCGATATACTCGCCGGCCGCGTGTCACTTGCCGACTACAAAGGGCTGGCGGCCTGTGGCGGGTTTTCTTACGGCGACGTACTCGGCGCGGGCGAGGGTTGGGCGAAGACAATTTTGTTCAATAATCAGGCGCGCAATGAATTTGAAGGCTTTTTCCAGCGCAGCGACAGTTTCGCCCTTGGGGTCTGTAACGGCTGCCAAATGATGTCGAACTTGCGCGATCTGATTCCAGGGGCGGGTCACTGGCCGCGATTCGTACGCAATCGCTCGGAGCAGTTTGAGGCGAGGTTTTCGCTGGTGGAAGTGACAGAGTCGCCCTCTATTCTAATGGCGGGCATGGCGGGAACCATGATGCCGGTCGCCGTCGCACACGGCGAGGGGCGCGCGGAGTTTCGAGATGCAGCGCATCTGGAGCAGTGCTTGAACAATGGCACGCTCGCGCTGCGTTATATCGACAATTCACAGCAGGTGGCGGATCGCTATCCGGCCAATCCGAATGGCTCTCCGGCCGGAATTACCGGCTTGAGCAGCGAAGATGGCCGCGTCACGATCATGATGCCGCACCCGGAACGAGTGTTTCGTACGGTGAGTAACTCCTGGCATCCGTCTGATTGGGGCGAAGACAGTGGCTGGCTGCGTTTGTTTCGTAATGCGCGCGTTTGGGTCGAATAATACTCGGATGGGCTATTGTCTGGCGCAAATACACAAATAGCGGCTTGTGCTTGTTATAATCCGTGACTTTTCAAATCGGACGCCCCGATTGCAGGTTCACAAGTTGGGCGGCTGAACAATAGAAACAGGTGCTGCGCTACGCAGCGGTGATGGTGAGTAGAGAATGTTAAACAAGTATCCTTGGTGGAAAAACGTCCTGATATTGCTGGTCGTCAGCTTGGGCTTGTACTATGCGGCGCCCAATTTATATAGCCCGGATCCAGCGGTGCAAATTTCTGGTGAAAGTAGCAGCACGCTTCTTGGTGACGGCGAACTGGGCAAGATCACGGCGGCTCT
Organism: Paracoccaceae bacterium; assembly: GCA_047622145.1. Classification (GTDB taxonomy): domain Bacteria; phylum Pseudomonadota; class Gammaproteobacteria; order Pseudomonadales; family Spongiibacteraceae; genus Litorivivens. The sequence continues at coordinate 20,605 of JBLHMO010000037.1, forward strand.
GGATGCTGCCGGCATAGAACATTTCGGCGAAGCTGTGTCGGATAAGGGCAATTCGGCGCTTATTCGTCTTAAGCGGCGTGATCAACAGCTTACTGCTCAGAAATTGATTCAGCGGGCCTTGGGCGATGGTTACATCGTTGCACTCAATCTCGCGCCAACCACACCCGACTGGTTAAGCTCAGGCGGCGGCCAGCCGATGAAGCTGGGCTTGGATCTTAGCGGTGGCGTCCACTTTCTACTGGAAGTGGATATTGCGAGCGCCGTTGCCAATCGGCAGGAATTTTACAACACCGGTATAAAGCGAGCACTGCGCACAGAGCGGTTACGTGGCCTGGTGCAGCTACAGCCTAACGGTGAAATTACGGGTCGTTTTGCCAGCGAAGAATTGCGCGATAAAGCGGTGCGTACCATTCGCGACGAATATAGCGAATTGCAGATCACCAAGTCCGAGGAGGGCGAAGAGTTTGCTTTAACTGCGCTGGTCTCAGAGCAAACCCGAAAAGAAATCGAGAGCTACGCGGTTGAACAAAACCTGACAACGCTGCGAAATCGCGTCAACGAATTGGGTGTGTCCGAACCGCTGGTGCAGCGCCAAGGCAAAAATCGTATCGTTGTGGAACTGCCCGGTATTCAAGATACCGCTGAAGCAAAGCGTATTCTTGGCAAGACCGCAAACCTGGAATTTCGTTTGGAAGCTCGCTACGACGCCCCGGCGTCTGAGCGCGAGCAATTTGAATTTCGTTCCGATGATTACGGCGGTTCCGGTGCCTCGTTGGAGCGGGATGTGGTCATTACCGGTGAACGCGTAGCCAACGCCCAAGCAGGTTTTGACCAGCAGTCTGGACAAGCGCAGGTGAATATTACGCTTGATAGCGAAGGTGGGGCCTTGATGCACCGAATCACCCGCCACAATATTAACAAGCGCTTGGGCGTGCTGTTTATAGAACGAAAAAATCGCACCACCTACGTGCAGGCAGAAGACGGCACTGAAAAAGTCATCAGAACCCCCTATGACGATAAGTACATAATCAGTCTAGCAACGATTAAAGATGCCTTGGGCGTGCAGTTCAGAATTACCGGCCTTGATAGCCCTGCAGAGGCTTCAGAATTAGCCTTGCTGTTACGCGCGGGTGCATTGGCTGCGCCCATCGACTTTGTGGAAGAGCGCACCGTTGGCCCCTCGCTGGGTGCTGAAAATATTAAGCAGGGCGTGCTGTCGGTTCAGATCGGTCTCGGCATGGTCGCACTATTTATGATTCTTTATTACCGCGTGTTTGGTGTGGCTGCCGTTTTGGGGCTAAGCGTGAACATGGTTCTGTTGATAGCCGTGATGTCAGCGCTTTCGGCAACGCTGACCTTGCCTGGTATAGCCGGGATTGTGTTGACGGTCGGTATGGCAGTTGATGCCAATGTGCTGATATTTTCCCGTATTAAAGAAGAGTTAAAAAACCGCGCCTCGCCACAGCAGGCAATTGCGGCTGGCTTTGATCGCGCCTTTGTTACCATCATGGATGCGAACATCACCACCTTGTTAGTGGCCGTGATTCTTTACGCCGTTGGCACCGGCCCCGTGAAAGGCTTCGCGGTTACGCTCTCAATCGGTATTCTCACATCGATGTTTACGGCCATTATTGGCACGCGAGCCATCATCAACTTGATTTACGGCGGTCGCCGTGTCAACAAACTGGCGATCTGAGGTTGGACATGTCGGAAAAAATAATTAATTTCATGGGGGCGCGCAAACTGGCGGCTGCCTTCTCTATTGTTCTTGTGCTTATATCTCTTGGCTCACTGGCCTTTAAAGGCCTGAACTTCGGTCTCGATTTTACCGGCGGAACACTCGTAGAAGTTGTGTACGAGGAGCCGCAGTCACTCGATATAGTGAGGTCGGTGTTAGCCGATGCCGGCTACGAGCAGGCAATTGTTGTCAATTTCGGTGCAGATACTGATGTACTTGTGCGCTTGAATCAGGGGCTGAGTCCGGAGCTGGGTGATCAAATACTACAGGTTCTGGAGCAGTCAGCTGGAAGCAGCGTCGAACTGCGCCGCATAGAGTTTGTCGGCCCGCAGGTGGGTGAAGAACTACGTGAGCAGGGGGGCTTGGCAATATTGATGGCCTTGGCAATCGTGCTGATTTATATCTCCATGCGCTTCCAGCTTAAATTTGCCTTTGGTGCCGTGGTAGCATTGGGGCATGACGTCGTCATCGTGTTGGGCGCCTTTTCACTGTTCAATTTTGATTTTGATCTTACGGTGTTGGGTGCTTTGCTGGCCGTTATCGGTTACTCGCTGAACGACACCATCGTTGTGTCCGATCGCATCCGTGAAAATTTCCGTAAGCTACGCAAGCAGCCGTCGATCGATGTGGTCAATATTTCACTGACGCAAACATTAGGTCGAACCTTGGTCACTTCTTTGACCACGTTGCTGGTTTTGCTGGCGCTGCTGTTTGTTGGCGGTGAAATGATCAGTGGCTTTGCCAAGGCGCTGACCATTGGTGTCGTTGTGGGTACGTACTCCTCTGTCTATGTGGCCGCCAATTTCATGCTAATGCTGGGTCTTGCCAAAGAAGACCTGATGGTGCCGGAAAAAGAAGGCGAACCCATAGACGATCTACCCTGAAAGAAGCAGCTTGGGCAAAAGGCGTCAGTCAATAGAGTCAGGCCAGTGATCCGGGGTGAGCATCATGCGCTCGCCCGCGGTATTGATAAGCATTACAGGTCTGTTTTTAGAAAGTTCGAGAACCGCATCGTCAATCTTTGTCGCGGTCTCTTCGTCCGCCAGCCATTGCGGTTTGACTAAATAGTGCCAGTCCGCCAAGTTCTCTTTGTCGAAAAACTGCGAGCGCGGCCACCACAGTCCACGCTGGTGGGCTGGATTAATGCTACTGTGCATCACTGTCGCGTTGCGGTTGTGAAACAACCAGCCCTTGATGGCCACTTCCTGTTCGACGCCACTTACCCCGAGTTCGTTTAAAGCACTTTGCGCGGCTGGCGTGTTTACTAGCGCCAATTGATGGCTGAGCATTCGCTGCCACTTTATATCCAAGCGATCGCGGCTATTCGGTCCGAGCCAGTAACTGAAGGCATTGCCGTCTTTGGCGGGCTGCGCGTTAGCCATAAAGTATTTAACGGCTAATTCTAGGTGGATAGTGCGCTGCCGGCGACGGCAGCAGTACAGTACGTCAAACTCTCCTAAGGTTGTACCGCCATCGCGAATAGGTAGATTATGAGCGATCAGCTCGGTTTCTGGGTCGTTTAGCAAGAAAAAATGCCACAGCGATTCGAACACCAGCCCCAGCCGCTGCGAGCGACAGTTCTCTGCTAGATAGTGTTCTAGGGGCGAAGGGTCGGCATCTAGTGCCATCAATTGACGGTATCGATCTTCGTGCAGTTCAAAGGCGGGTGCGGTAACCTTGTCGGCTAGATTGCTGAAGTCGGCAATTAATGGTGGCGAGAAGCAGGCCCACGCAAGTTGTCGAACCAAGGGCTGCTTGAACGAGCGAATTTTCTCATTCATACGCTTCTCCAGTGTGGCTATATTGCCTTGAATTACCTTATCGGCTGAATGCATGGAATCATTTCGAAATATTGGCATAGTGGGACGCGAAGGTAACGGTGTTGCCGAGACCTTGCAACGGCTCGTGTGCTTTTTACAATCGCGCGGCTTGACGGTTGTACTCGGCGAGCAGATAGCGCCGCTGATGCCGAACCATGCATTGCGGGTTA
>JBLHMO010000038.1:0-23656 GCA_047622145.1 Paracoccaceae bacterium
GTATACTGCAGGTTTTAGCGGACGAGGGGGAGGGCAGTGAGGCCTACCAACAGCAGTTAGCGGGACTGAGCCGCGCCGTTCGCGAGCGCGATCAGCAGCGCGGCTGGGACTTGCTACAAAATCCCTCGCGCCTGCGGATTTCTACTTTTGACAGCTTCTGTGCGCGCATTGCTCGGCGCTTACCGCTGCTGTCCGGTCTAGGCCAGATTAAAACCACAGACGATGCGGATGGACTCTACCGCGAGGCAATTTTCAGTTTGTTTCGTCGTTTGGAAAATGCCGACCCCGATTTACAGACGGCCCTGGGTAGTGTGCTGGACTACGCCAGTAATCGTCTTGAGCAATTGGTGCCACTGCTCTCTAACCTTTTGGGCAAGCGCGATCAGTGGGGCGAGGGAATTGTTACGGGCGACACGCAGGCGATGGAGCAGGCACTGCGTGATTATATTGAAATTGAGTACTTCGAGCTTTGCGAACAATTGGCCGCTTTTGACTTTCAATCGCTAATCAATGTCGTGCGCGCCCAGTCGGTTGACGCAGAGGCGCTGGCGTGGGCGGCAAGTTGTGCAGATCTGTTGCCGATTGAAGTCGAGCACCTCACCGAGCATGCACAATTAGCAGCACTCGTGCTAACCAGTGGGGCCAAGCGGACATTGCGAAAGCGGGTCGATAAAAATATGGGTTTTACGCCCAAGCAGGCGGGCACCCAGGCATTAAAAACTTGGCTGGCACAGTGTCAGGAGCGCAGTGATTTAGCGGGTTTGGAAGAGACTCTTTCTCGTATGAGCGAGCTGCCAAAGCCAGAGTTGCCGGAGCGCTCGCGGGCCTTGATTGCCGATATCTCACATGTCCTTCGGCATTTGCTGGCAGAGTTGCATCTCGAATTTGACGCCAGTGGCAAGTTGGATTTCCCCGAGGTCGCCTTCCGCGCTATCCGCGCCTTACAGCCCTTGAGCGAAAGCGCCGGCGTATACGGCGACGCCTTGCTGCAGGAGGACCGCATTCAGCATATTCTGGTTGACGAGATGCAAGACACCTCGGTTAATCAGATTGTCTTACTACGCAATTTGATGGAGGGCTGGCAGCCAGGCGATGGTCGTTCGCTCTTTCTGTGCGGCGATTTGCAGCAATCCATTTACTTGTTTCGCGGCGCCTTGGTTGGCGAGTTCGAGCGCTTGCTGGACTTGGGCCACTTTAATGGCCACCCGCTGGAACAGTTGCAGCTCAGTTCAAACTTTCGCTCCGCGCCGGCGCTAGTGGAATGGGTTAACCGCGCCTTTGTTTCGGTGTTTGGCAAGCAGTATGTTCCCGCCCAAGCGCAGCGCAGCAATGAGGGCTTGGTGCGCGTCCACGCCTTCGTCGGCGACAAACAAGCCGGTTCCATGGCCGAAGCCCAAAGGTTGGTGGAATTGGTGCAGGCGGCGCAAGCCGAAGATGCCAGTGCGTCGATCGCTATTCTGGTTCGTTCGCGCGCTCACCTTTTAAATATCGTTCCCGCGCTAAAGGCAGCAGGCTTGCAGTTTGCAGGTCAAGATATCGACAAGCTGGCCACCGCGCCTGCGGTAGCAGATTTTCTGGCACTGCTGCGAGCGTGGTGGCATCCGGCGGATCGCGCCAGTTGGATATCCTTATTGAGGGCTCCCTTTGTGGGCCTAAGCTGGGACGACTGTTGGGTAATAGCGAACGCAGCGGGAGACGAACTCCTCAGTGAGCGCGTTACCGACTTTAAAAAATTTAGCGACAGTTTTCGCGAAATGGGTATGAGCGCAGACGGACAGGCTCGGCTTGAGCGTTTCCGCTCAAGCTGGGAAACCGTAGCCGGCCACTTGCGCGCGGTCGATATTCGCTGGGCGGTGCCTGCACTGTGGCACGGTCTCGGTGGCCACGCCTGTGTCGACCAGCAGGACCGGCGCAATATTGAGCGTGTGCTGGCATTGCTAGCCACGCATGCCGACAGCGGTTACCTGCGCGATATCGTCGAGTTTGAGCGCGCGCTAGAGAAACTCTACGCTCAGTCGGCGCCGGCGACGCTGGAAATAATGACTATCCACAAAGCCAAAGGCCTGGAATTTGACGTGGTCATTTTGCCGGGCTTGGGCCGACAGAGTCGCGGTGGCGACTCCATGTTGTTTTATTGGCGAAGAATGGCCGAGCAATTGGTGATTGCACCGCGCTCACCACGCAACGACGAAGCCGATACCGACAAACTATACCGCTACCTACAATTGATGCAGCAGTCTGATCTTGATCGAGAAGTGGACAGGGTGCTGTACGTGGCACTAACCCGTGCCAAAAAATCCTTACATTTGCTGGGCACAACCGCCAGCGACAAAGATGACGCGCCGCGAGTGAATAGCGGCAGCCTGCTGGCACGCTTGTGGCCGCAGGTTGAGCACGAGTTCACCGCAGTAGAACCCTTGGCGGAACAAAATAGCGAAGCGGTTTTGCTCACGCCATTAGCGCCACGCATGAGTGACTATAATTTACAGATACAGCGCCACTGGCCGTCGCCAACGCTGCCTGAAGTAACGATAGACCGCTTGGCCCGGCAAGAACGGCAAGCCGTGCTGGAAGCCAATATTGAAGAGCGCGCGATTGGTTTGGTGTTTCACGAACTGATGCGTCGTTTGGCAGGAGGCTATCGCGAGCTGTTAGAAGATCCGTCGGATTTCCGCAAAGCGGTACTGACGCGCTTGCGCCACCACTGTCATCCCGAGCAGGATCTAATGGAGAGCGCGGCAAAAGTGATGTCGCTTTGCGACAACACGCTCGCGTGCACTCACGGCCAATGGATATTGAAACATTACGCCCGCTCCGGCGCCGAGCAGGCCATGCGCCGCTCGCTGGGAGATCGCTGGCAGAAATTAATTGTCGATCGCTTTTTTGTCGACGGTGATACCTGCTGGATTATTGACTATAAAACCGCGCAGGGCAGCGGCGACAAATTTTTGAATGATCAGCGTGAACGCTATCAAGAAAAAATGCTGCACTATAAGAAAACAATCGCGGAAGCCACGTCAATTAAAACCGTGCGCGCGGCCCTGTATTTTCCCGCGAGCCAGGCGCTGGTTGAATGTTAGGCGCTGAGTGTCGAGGGCAGCACAGCTTACGTTGCCAAGGCCTTTAAGCGCGCTTCCAGCAAGGGCAGGCGGTCGTTGCCAAAATACATATCGTCGCCATTGAGAAACATTGTTGGCGAGCCGTAGCCGCCGCGCTCAATCAACTCATCGGTATTGGCGCGCAAGCGGTCTTTGTAAGCTTGGCTGGTTATTTTTTCGAAAAAATCGGTTTGATCAAGACCCACCGCCGCAACGATGTCGCTAACAACCTGCTGGTCGCCAATATCGCGACATTCGCCCCAATACATCTCAAAGGCACGCTTGGCAAAAGGAATCAACAGCCCTTGCTCTTCGGCCACAAAGCAGCCGCGCATAACTTTGACCGCATTGGCAGGGTGCATATCGGGCCAGTCTATTTTTAGATCATAATAGTTGGCCCAATCAGCGAGATCTTTTCTGTAGTGCTTCAGGCGACGTTCGTTGTTGAACATGGATTCGCGCGCTTCGTAAATGCCTTTGTTAACCGCGTTGAACACCCCGCCCACCAAAATGGGGCGCCATTCGATGGCGACCGGGTAACGTTCAAGAATGGGCTGAATACCCACAAAGGCGAGGTAGGTCCAGGGTGAAGAGCAGTCAAAAAATAATTCGAGTTTAGTCATGGTCGGTCCGTGATTATTCAGTAAACAACGTTAGTTATATTGTGCGCTAGTGCGCCGCAGGCCTGCAGCTTTGCAGGTCGCCTGCGCGGGTTAGATAGCGTAGCATAATCGGCACTACACGCAGTGCACCCGCTGTTCACACAAGAAAGGAGCGAACACATGCTAAAACTCTACGGCTTCGCGGTCAGTGATTATTTCAACATGGTAAAACACAGCCTACTTGAAAAAGGCGTTGAATTCGAAGAAGTCATTGTATTTCCGGATCAAGCAGAGGCCTATCTCGCCAAGAGCCCCATGGGCAAAGTGCCCTGCATTGAAACCGAGCACGGCTACCTATGTGAAACCAGCGTTATTCTCGACTACATTGAAGCGGAATTTCCCGAAAAGCCCTTACTGCCCGAAAGCCAATGGCAGCGCGCTAAGGTCCGCGAAGTCATGAAAATTTCGGAGCTCTATATTGAGCTGACTGCCCGCAAGCTCCTGCCCGCGATGTTGGCCGGTGCACCGGTGAGCGACGAAGTAAAAGCAGAAGTACGCGCGCTGCTCCAAAAAGGCTTGAATTCAATAGAGCGTCTCGCCACCTTCGATCCCTTTGTACTGGGTAGTTCGCAAACGATTGCGGACATCGTATTGCGTTATTCATTGGGTATGGCCAAAGCCGCCGCCGGTTCGGTGTTGAAAATGGATGTGCTTGAAGGGCGCGACGCGATAAAGCAGTGGGATGACATGATGGGCAAAAATCCGATCTGCCAGCAACTGGATGCGGATATGAACGCGCAGATGGCAGTTTTTATGAAAAAAGTGGCCGCTAAGTAGCTCCGATTAGCGCATAGCTGCTGAGCACGGCAGATTCAGTGTTGGGGTTTCGATCGCCGAAGCCCCGCTTGTTGTGCTTGTTAGCAGAACGCCACTTAAGCAAACAGGTTTTTAAGGCTGGCCAGAGTCTCGTTACCGCGTTTTTCGTTGGCTTCGGGCGAGCTGTCGCCGCGACCCTCCCATTCGAGATCTTCCTGGGGCAGTTCGCCCAGAAATCGGCTGGGCTCACAGCTGTTCATTTCGCCAAAGGATTTACGCCTACTGCAGTAGGTGAGTGTCAGTGTGCGCTTGGCGCGAGTTATGCCCACGTAACATAAGCGCCGCTCTTCATCGGTGGTTTCCGCTTCGACACTATTCTGATGCGGCAGAATGCCTTCTTCCATGCCGAGAATATAAACGTGTGGGTATTCCAGCCCTTTCGATGCGTGCAGGGTTGAAAGCTGCACCTGATCGGCAGATTCCTTGTCGTCTTCCTGGCGTTCTAGCATATCGCGCAACACCAGTTTGCTAATGGCGTTGTCGATGTCGCTTTCTTCGTTTTTCTCCAAACTTTTCTGTAGCGAGTCGATAAGAATGGAGACGTTGCCCATGCGCTTTTCCGCAACGGCGATCGAAGAACTGTTTTGAATCAACCAGTCGAGATAATCGATATCGCTCAGCAGTAGGCGGATAGTGCCGATGGCGTCTTCTTCATAGCAGCGGCGCCGCAGTTTATCGAGCCAGGCGGTAAATTCACGCAAGCGCTGCACGCCGGCTGCGGGCAGGTGGGACTCGAGGCCCATCTCGGCGCAGGCAGCGTACATGGGAATGCTGCGCTCGGTGGAATAGCGGCCCAAACTTTCGAGCGTGCTGGTGCCGATTTTGCGTCGGGGTACATTGATAATGCGCAGAAAAGCATTGTCGTCATCAGGGTTCATGACCAAACGTAGGTAGGCCATGATGTCTTTGATTTCATTGCGCGCGAAAAACGAGGTGCCGCCGCTGATTTTATAAGGCACTTGATGCGATTGCAGCTTTAGCTCCAGCAGTCGCGCCTGATGATTGCCGCGATACAAAACCGCGTAGTCGCCAAAGCGCGAGCCGCTGCGCAATTTGTGGTCGAGAATTTCAGTGACTACGCGCTCGCATTCAATATCTTCGTTGCCGCACTGAATAACCCGAATCGGGTCGCCGTAACCCAGCTCACTCCACAGCGCTTTTTCAAACACATGGGGATTGTTCGCGATAACCGTATTGGCAGCCTTGAGTATGCGTGCGGTGGAGCGGTAGTTTTGTTCGAGCTTGACGATCTTGAGGTGCGGATAGTCTTTCTGTAATTGCTCAAGATTTTCCGGGCGGGCACCGCGCCAAGCATAAATGGATTGATCGTCATCGCCGACCACGGTGAGGGAAGCGCGCATACCAACGAGTTTTTTCACCAGCTCATACTGGGCGCCGTTGGTGTCCTGATACTCATCCACCAGCATATAGCGAATGCGCTGCTGCCATTTCTCCAGCACTTCCGGGAACTGGCTGAACAAAAACACCGGCAGCAAGATCAGGTCGTCAAAATCCAGCGAGTTATACGCTTTCAAGGCCTGCTGGTAACGCTGGTAAGCTTGGGCGCACAGCATATCGGCTGGGGCTTCCGCCAGTTCGATAGCCTGTTCCGGCTGGATCAAATCGTTCTTCCACTCGGAGATACGGCGCTGGATATGGTCCACCTGATCACCGTCGCTGCCGTGCTGTTGAATCAGCAGATCGCGGATCAGGGCCTGACAGTCCTGCTGGTCAAAGATTGAAAAGCCGGACTTGTAGCCCAGCATTTTGAATTCCTTGCGCAGTATATTCAGGCCCAGAGTGTGAAAGGTCGACACACTCAGGCCTTTGCCAGAGCCGGGCTGCAGCAGTGAGCCTATACGCTCCTGCATTTCGCGGGCGGCCTTATTGGTAAAGGTCACCGCGGTGATGTATTTGGCATCGATACCGCACTGCTCAATCAGATAGGCAATCTTGCGGGTAATCACGCTGGTCTTGCCGCTGCCGGCACCGGCGAGCACGAGCAGTGGCCCGTCGATATAACGGACGGCTTCGCGTTGGCGTGGGTTGAGCTGGCTCACGGCGGGGGGATACTTCCAAAAGGACGCATTGTAGCAGCCAAGTCGACATCCAAGAATGGCGGATACCTAAAAAGGCGGTTTCCCGTGACGCCTTTTCCATCGTGCTTTTGGTAGACCGGCAAATTGCTCATCAAGATGACACAGCCGTAATTCCCCACAGGCCGCGTGTTGCTATGCTCAGAGCACAGTAAGGCTTACGGATATTGGGTATTGATGGCTGAACAAGCGCTTTGGGATACAGAAACAGACTTTGTCGTGGTCGGCAGCGGCGCCGGCGGTATGACCGGTGCGGTAGCGGCGGCTGCCAGTGGTCTCGATGTACTACTCACTGAAAAAACGGATCAGTTTGGCGGTACCACGGCGCTGTCTGGCGGGGTGGCGTGGATACCGAACAATCCCTCAATGAAGCGCGGCGGTATTGACGACAGTGAAGCCGAGGCGCTGGCCTACCTAAAGGCGGTAGTGGGGCCGGATGTGCCCGAGTCTAAGCTGATGAGCTATATCCGGCGCGGCCCGCAAATGCTGGCCTTTATGGAGCAACACGCCGACCTGCCGTTTGCAGCGGCGCTGCGTTATTCCGATTACTACCCCGATGCTCCCGGCGCCAAGCTCGGCGGCCGCTCGATGGAGCCCAAACCGATCAGTCGGCGCCGCATCGGCAAGCATGCGGAGGAGCAGCGCTTCCCGGAATTTCTCAAGTCGGGCTTTATGCGCTTTGCGATAACGGTAAAGGAAAGCCGCGAGGTTATGGATATGACCTTGAAGGGCAAGTTCTACATGCTCCGCAATATGCTGCTCTACTTCCTCGACCTACCCAGTCGGCTGCAAGGCTTGCCCGACAATCGCCAGACCCTAGGCCGGGCGCTGGTGGTGCGGCTACGGCGGGCGCTGCTGAGGCACAAGATTCCCTTGTGGTTTAAGGCCGAAGCGCGAAACTTGGTAGTGGAGGGCGGCCGTGTGGTCGGTATCGAAATTCAGCACGAGGGGCAGATTAAGCGCGTCAAAGCGCGCCGCGGTGTGCTGTTTGCCGCCGGCGGTATGGGCCAGAATGTTGAGCTGCGACAGCAGTATGGGCAGTTACCCACCGGCGAAACCTTTAGCAGCGATGCGCCGGGCAATGTCGGCGATGCTATACGTATGGGGCAGGAGGTCGGCGCCGAGTTAGCGTTTATGGGCAGCGCTTGGTGGACACCGTCGGTGAAATTTCCCGACGGTAGTGTATTGGCGCTGATCTCTGGCAAGGCCATGCCGGGTTCCGTGTTTATCGACAGCAGTGGTCGCCGTTTCTGCAACGAGGCGGCACCCTACGAAGACGTGATAAAAACCCTGTGGGCCAATCACCGCAGTGGCGTCAATTCTGTGCCCTGCCATATGGTGTTCGACGCCCGCGCCAGACGCGACTACCTGATGGGGCCGGTAACGCCGGGCAAGGTGCAAGCAGACGCACAGTTGCCGCAAGAATGGTTTGCTGGCGGCTTTCTCTGCAAAGCCGAAACGCTGGCCGAGTTGGCACAGCAGATGGAACTTGATCCGGCGCAACTTAAAGCGAGCATTGAGCGTCACAACACCTTTGCGCTTAAGGGCGAAGATCCGGATTTCCATCGCGGCGAAAAAGCGATTGACCGTTACTACGGCGACGAGTCTATCAAACCCAATCCCAGTCTGGCCCCCATCGTCAAAGCGCCTTTCTACGCGCTCAAAGTTTACCCCGGCGACCTTGGCACCAAGGGCGGCTTGAAAACCGATGAGCACGGCTGCGTGCTCAACACCGAGGGCGAAATCATTGCTGGGCTATATGCCTGCGGTAACTGCTCTGGCGCGGTGATGGGCGATAGCTATCCCGGCGCGGGTTCCACCATTGGCCCGGCCATGACCTTTGGCTTTGTTGCGGCGCGGCACGCCGCCGGATTATTACAGGAGTAGCACCATGGCTGAAGTTCGCCCCTACGCGTTTGAAGAGCCCGGCGTATTCGCCCGAGGTTGGCATATCGTGGCGCTGTCGCAAGAGTTGCCGGTAAGCGGCGTCAAAGCCCTGCATTATTTTAATGAAGACTTGGTGCTGTTTCGCGGCGAGAACGGCAGCGCGGTTGTGGCAGATGCCTACTGCCCGCATTTGGGCGCGCACCTTGCCGGCACTGGCAGCTGCGTGGTCGGCAACAGCATCCGATGCCCCTTTCACGGTTGGCAATTTGATAGCAGTGGCTCCTGTACCGCCATTCCCTACGCCAGCAAAATACCGGATCGCGCCCGCAATGCGCTGCGCACTTGGGCGCTCACTGAGAAAAACGGCTTTATCTCTATTTGGTACGACCCCGAGGGCGGAGCGCCGAACTGGCAGCTGCCAGACATCCCCGAATGGAATCTCGAAGGCTGGGGCGACTGGCGCTTTAATCGCACGGTTATCAAATCTCACGGCCGCGAAATCATTGAGAACATCGTCGACTCCGGCCACTTTCCCTCGGTACACGGGGGCATAGCGCTGCAGTTCGATAATGTGTTTACACCTTACTCGGTGAGTCAGGAGTCGCGTATTCAGCAGGACTTGAACCTGCCGATGATTCAGCCGCGCGGTATCGATTTTGATATCAATGCCGCACGCGAAGCGGGCGGTGCCATGGGGGCCGCAGGTTGGGGTGTGGCGACCTACCACGGCCCCAGTGTCATGTATTACTACACGACGTCGAAGGGCCCGGACTTTTCCTACGCCAGTTGGTGGTTGAACTACCACACGCCCATCAACAACGAGGAAGTGGAGTTGGTGTCGGGCGTTATTGTTGCCAGCCTCACCGATGAGCCTTTGCCGCAAGAGTTTTACGACAATTATCCGATCTCCGCGATTGCCGCTTTTGGCTCGGACGTAGAAGTGTGGGAAACCAAAAAATACCGCCGCGACCCGATACTTTGCGACGGTGATGGTCCGATTAACAAACTCCGCAAATGGTATGAGCGCTTTTATTTACCACGTGAAGGGGAGGCCTGGGATGAGCCGGAGCGGGTGATTAGCAGCGTCCGATCCTGATTAATCCGTTTGATAACTGGCAAACAAATGCCGCCGTACCTCATCCGTCACCGGCTCGGCACCGGTCACCACCGGTTTCACTTTATCGATATCAAGCATAAAGCCCCGCTGCACTGCGTCGCGCTCAAATAAGCGCTTCATCCAAACTTCAAGGTGTGGGTAGGGCGCCTGATTCGGATAGCGAAAACTGAACATCTGGAACCAGGGCCAGCAGGCAATATCGGCAATGGAATAGTCGTCGAGAATGTAGTCCCGACCTTCAAGGTGTTGGTTGAGCATGCGCCGCAGGCGTTCAGTTTCTTGGGTGTAGCGCGCGATGGGGTAATCCAGTTGTTCCGGCGCGTACTGCACAAAATGATGAAGCTGGCCCATCATCGGGCCGACATAACTCATTTGCCAGAACAGCCACTGCCGGCCCAGCGCCTGTTGCATGGAGTCGCTTGGCCACAGGCGGCCAGCCTTCTCTGCCAGATACATCAAAATAGCCGCTGACTCCCACAGCACCAGCCGCTGGCCGCCGGGGCCATCGCTATCCACTATGGCGGGCACTTTGCGGTTGGGGCATATCTCAAGATAAGAGGGCTGATTTTGATCGCCACTGACGATGTCTATCGGCTGAACCTCATAGGCTAGGCCCAGTTCCTCCAGCGCGATTGATACTTTCTGGCAGTTCGGGGTGGGGCAGTAGTAGAGGTCAATCATGCGGTCTTGAGCCTTGTAATCCAGTGATGTATTCATCATACCCCAGCGCCAGGAAAAGGCCGCCGTGGACTGCCCGTGGAATTTCTGGTGCTGCAATTTTGCGCACATTGCGATGGTGTTTTTAAATAGTGTACTATATTGATCGATCAGCGACTGTCGCCTGAATATGGCCTTTGGCATGGGCGTTGACTCGCACATAAGCATAATAGAACTGAGCGCAGGCCGTATGCGCAATTACCTAACGCAGAAACTGCGAGGGAGCTGAATGAGCAAGCGATTCCCCTTTCCGATACCCTTCGGCTGGTTTGCCGTAGCCCATAGCGATGAGCTGCCTATAGCCGAACTCAAGCGCCTGAATTATTTCGGACAAGAGCTCCTGTTGTTTCGTGGTGAATCGGGCGCCGCGGCCACGGTTGACAGCTACTGCCCGCACCTGGGCGCGCATCTGGGCCGCGGACGGGTAGTCGGCGATCATATTGTCTGCCCCTTTCATGCCTGGGAATTTACCGGCGCGGGCGAGTTAGCCAAAATCCCCTATTGTGAAAAAATGCCCAGCCGCGCCGAAAAAGAAGCACCGCTACGCGCCTACCCGACCGTTGAACGCAACAACATGATTTATGTGTGGTATCACCCCCAGGGTGAGCCACCGGCATGGGACGTTGAGGTACTGCCGCAAGCCGGTGAAGGCGAATGGGCTCAAGCCCAGCGCACCGAGTGGGAGGTCAAAACCATTCCCCAAGAGCTGATGGAGAACGTTGCTGACCCAGTGCATTTTTTGTATGTGCACGGCACCAAAACTCTGCCCGAAGCGACCATCAACTACGAGGGCCGGGGTTACTACAGCCGCCAGAATGCGGATATGAAAACGCCCAAGGGCATTGTGCCGGGCAGTATCGAAATTCAGGGCACCGGGCCCGTGGGTGGCTGGACCTTGTTCTCCGGCATTTGCGATACTTTTTTGATGTCCTTTACCACGCCCATCGATGAAGACAACACGCATATGCGTTTTGTGTTCTACAAAAAGAAAGTGAACGGCGAGATTCCCAAAGGCGGCGTTGCCGACGCCATCATTGCCGACATCATTAAGCAGTTTGAAGAAGACCGACCCATCTGGGAGGAGAAATGTTTTTGGCCGCAACCGCTGGTCTGCGCCAAAGACGGCCCCATCAATAAGTTTCGGCGCTGGTATTCGCAGTTCTATGCCGATGTGGCTCCAGCTCAAGTTCAAGCAGATCAGAAGGGGTAGGCCTATGCAAATTAGCGGTCACGATCAACTAAGCGCCGACCCGGTCTACCAGCAGCTTACCGGCCCCGGCGGCGACTTTGAAATTGTCGACGAAAATGTACTGGGCCAAACACTGCCGGTTTTCAAACAACGCCATAAATCGCTGATCGCGCTACTGCTCGACAGCCAGAAGCATGGCGAGCGAATCTTTATGGTTGATGGCGAGCGCCGCATTAGCTATCGCCAACATTTCGAGCATGTAAAAAGCGTTGCGCAGTTTTTGGCGGCAACTCACGGCATTTCAAAGGGCGACCGGGTAGCCATCTTTGCCGATAACAGCGTCGAGTGGGACGCGGCATTCTGGGCCGCCCAGAGTCTGGGTGCGATTGTTGTTGCCATGAACGGCTGGTGGACGGAGCAAGAATTTGAGCATGCTTGGCAGTTAACCGAGCCCGCTTTATTGCTGGGCGATAGCAAGCGTCTCGCACGTTTGGCGTCGACCGCTATTGCCGCGCCAACGGTCGATATCGACACAGCGTTCGCGCCTTTGTACGGGCGTCAGGTCGAACTGCCAGAAACGTCAATAGATGAAGATGACCCGGCGCTTATCATGTTCACCAGCGGCACGACCGGTCGCGCGAAAGGCGCACTGATCTCGCATCGCACGGAAATTGGATTTACCCACTGCAATCGCTTCGCCACCGCCCACGGTATGGCGAAATGGGGCATGAAATTATCTGACCGGCCTGCGGGCGTCACCCTGGGTGTCGCGCCCTTTTTTCATATGTCGGGTCTCGGTGGGCTAATGCTGCAAACCCGCGTGATGGGCGACACCGTGGTGCTCTACAAAGGCCGCTTTGAACCAGAAATACTGCTGGGCATGATCGAGCGAGAAAAGGTCAGCACCTATACCGCGCTCGGTGGTATGGGGCCGCGGATCATCAGCTGTCCTACGGCGAGCACTTACGACCTGAGCAGCCTGACGACGCTGATCTTTGGCGGCTCACCGGTTCCGCAAAGTGTGCAGGAAGGTTTGCGCAAGGTCTTTCCTAATGCGCAGGGCACCCCTGCAATCGGTTATGGCACCACCGAAACCGGTTCGGTGCCGGTGGGTTTTGCAGGCGAGGGTTTTATAAAAAACCCGACTGCGACCGGCGATATGAATGCCTTGCATGAGCTAGAAATTCGCGACGACACCGGCGCAGCGCTGGCCGATGGTCGTGAGGGTCTGGTATGGGTTCGCAGCGCGTTCAATATGCTTAGATACTGGAACAACGCCGAGGCCACAGCAGAAATACTCGACGCCAATCGCTGGCTGTGCACCGGCGATATCGGCCGCGTCGAAAATGGTTTGCTCTATATCAACTCCCGCGCGCGTGACATGATTTTACGTTCGGCAGAAAACATCTATCCCACAGAAATCGAAAATCGTCTCGACGCGCATCCTGCAGTCAAAGAGTCTGCGGTTTACGGCGTAGACGACGCCATACATGGGCAAGCGGTAAAAGCAGTGGTGGTGTTAAACAATCTGTGGGGCGCCAGCCAAACAGAACTCTCTGCGTGGGTAGGCGAGGCCTTGGCCAAACATAAAATTCCCGCCCAATGGCGGCTTACCGATCAAGCACTGCCGCGTAACGCAACGGGTAAAGTCTTGAAAGACCAACTGCGTGCCGAAGACTAAATAAACGCCTTGTAGCAGCCTGCACTGCAGGCGAAAACATCCAACGGAGAATACAGAATGCCCATGCCCGCCAAACTCGGCGTCATCGACTTAATGATGAATATACCCGGCGAAGATCAAAGCGCTTGGTACGAATTTATGAAGCCGATGCTGATGGATGAAGAAAGCCGGCAGATGTTTAAAATGCCCGTGCAGTATATGTTCAAAGAGGTTCCCGACAACGCCAAGTCAGATGACTATATTGCCTACACCATCGCGCAAATGGACAAACACGGCATCGAGCGGTCAATGCTCAATGTCGACGATGATCGCAGCAGCACCATTGAAGCGCTAAAGCGCTTCCCCGATCGTTTTTTTGCCTCCTATGAATGCAATCCCAATCGCGGTATGGACGAAGTGCGCAAAATCGAGCGTCTGCACCGCGACTACGATATCAAAGCAGTTACAGGTTTTGCATCTGGCCTGTGTCCGCAAGTGCCTTACAACGAAAATAAGTGGTACCCCATCTACGCCAAATTGGTCGAGCTGGATATTCCCTTTTGTCCCTGCGTCGGTGTACCCGGCCCACGCTTTCCTATGGCACCGCAAAAAGTCGAATTGCTGGATGAGATCTGTTGGTTTTTTCCCGAACTAAAAATTGTCATGCGCCACGGTGCAGAGCCTTGGGAAAAACTGGCGTGGAAGCTAATGCTCAAATACCCCAACCTCTACTATATGACCAGCGCCTTTGCGCCCAAGCATTATCCCGAAGAAATTGTAAAATTTGCCAATAGCCGCGGCGCCGACAAAATTATGTACGCGGGTTATTTTCCGATGGGATTGTCGCTGGACCGAATCTTTAAAGACATGCCGAAAGTGCCGTTCAAAGATGAGGTGTGGCCAAAATTTTTACGCGAAAACGCACGTAAAGTATTCAAGCTAGACAACTGAGCGCCGCTGAATCAGATAAAGCGCAGGAGCTAAGATCATGCCTTATGAATTAAATCGACGCCTAGCAGCACGCCGCGATCCGCTGCCCACGTCTGCCGAAGTGGATTCGGTCACCGCCGGTATTGTTCGCGGATCCTTTGAAACCATTTGCTTTGAGGTGGCCACGCATGTGGCGCGCACCGCAACCTCGGCCATGATCAATCAGTCTAATGAACGCAATGCCAGCATCATTGATGCCCACGGGCGGCTCGCGGGTTTGTCGGTTGGTATTCCGCAGCTGATGTTTATCTCGCCTTTGTCGGTGCGTTATGCGCTCGAGCATAAAGACCTAGACGATTGGGGCCCTGGCGATGTGTTTGTTGGCAACGACCCCTACGCCGGTGGTGGTCATTTACCCGACTACAACGTGTTCGCCCCGGTTTTTGATGACACGGGCGAGCTGCTGATGTTGCAAGCCATTCAGTGCCATCAGGGCGACACCGGCGGCAAAGACCCCGGCGGCTTTTCGCCCGATGCGATCGACTTGTGGGCCGAGGGTTTAATCATTCCCGGTTTGAAATTGCTGCATCGCGGCAAGCCCCGACGCGATGTTATGGAGCTGCTGATACGCAACAACCGGCTGCGCGAATTTTCAGGTGATATTTGGTCGATGATTGGCGCTGCACAGTTGGGCGCGCGCAAATTGCAGGAATTGGTTGAACAATACGGCGCGGACGTTGTGAAGGCGGCCATCAATTCCAACATCGATACCACCGAGCAGCGTTTTCGCGAGCAGATTCAAAAATGGCCTGACGGTGAATACGAGTCCGATGTGTATATCGACCATGACCCCGCCGG
Source organism: Paracoccaceae bacterium (assembly GCA_047622145.1). Taxonomy (GTDB): domain Bacteria; phylum Pseudomonadota; class Gammaproteobacteria; order Pseudomonadales; family Spongiibacteraceae; genus Litorivivens. Next base: position 15,031 of record JBLHMO010000038.1, read on the forward strand.
CAACAAAGATGTCCACGTGCATGTGAACTGCATAATCAAGGGCGATAGCCTGACCGTAGATTTTACCGGAACCGATGCGCGCCCGGAACTGGCGGCGGTATGGAATACCTTTGCCAACACGCGCGGTTACGCGGCGGCGCAGTTGGCGGCCATGATCGATCCTTCCATTCCGAAAAACGAAGGCTTGTTCGACGCTATTAATTTGGTCGTGCCTGAAGGCTCGATACTCAATCCACCCGACAACAAACCGGTGGTGCTCGGTGCTTTTCACCCGGCAGTCGAAGTGGGCGAAGCCATTTGTATTGCCCTGTCATCCATTGTGCCTGAGCGTGCCTCACCGCAGGTCTATAAAATTGGCATGCCGAATGTGGTCTTTGGTTTTCGCGCCGACGGGAGCATGTGGATGGATTCCGGCGTCGATGTGCGCGGCTCGGATGCCTCCGCCGTACAAGACGTAGATGGCTGGGGCTCAATGTGCAGCGCGCTTGGCAACCTGATTTTACAAACCGCCGAAGAGGGCGAAAGCACCTTTCCCGTGCGCCATCTTGGCCGTGAACTCACCACCGATACCGGCGGCGCCGGAAAATGGCGTGGTCAGCCGGGAACCAAAAACATCAAACAGTTACTAGAACCCGGCAATGCCTCGTGTTGGATGGTGTCAATGAAGCACCCCTTGCGCGGCATGCAGGGCGGAGATGACGCTGCACCTTATTCAAACCGCTTTATGGTGGGAACAGATCAGGAATACGTTATCGACAACGCCGCCTTTAACGTACCCATGCCCGCCGGCGCGGTAATGGCCTACCAGTACGGCGGTGGTGGCGGCTTTGGTAATCCCTTGGAGCGCGACCCAGAGGCTGTAAAAGAAGATGTTCTCGACGAGTTGGTCAGTATGAAAGCTGCGCGCGACAATTACGGCGTGGTGCTTTTGGGTAAACTCGAAGATTACGATCTTAGCGTCAATGAAAAAGCCACACAGGTTTTGCGCAGTAAAATGGCGGCAGTGAAGGAGATAGCCCAATGAGCTACCGCATAGGGATAGACATTGGCGGCACGTTTACCGACTTTGTGCTTTACGACAACAGTGCAGAGCCTGCGAATGCGGTTAGCATTCACAAAGAACTTTCAACGCCAGATGATAATTCAATCGGCGTGATGAATGGCCTTGAACAGTTGGCTAAAAAAGCCGGCCAGAGCCTTGAAGTATTTCTCGGTGAAACCGAAGCCGTTATTCACGGCACAACGGTTGCGGACAATGCCTTGATCGAAGGCAAGGGCGCAACAGTGGGTTTGTTAACGACCGAAGGTTTTCGTGATGAAATCGAACTGCGTCGCGGCTACAAAGAAGATATTTGGGATGTGCGCTTAGAGCCGCCGAAAGCCATCGTGCCTAGGCGTCGGCGCTTAACCGTAAAGGAGCGTATGTCCGCAGGCGGTGAAATTGTTGCGCCCTTGGATGAAACCGCAGCGCGTGAAGCCATTAAGCGTTTGGCCAAACAGGAGGTGGATTCGGTCGCTATTGTCACCTTATTTTCCTTTGTAAACCCGGTGCATGAGCAACGGCTGGCAGAACTCGTGCTTGAAGAAATGCCTAATGTTGCTCTGTCGCTGTCGCATCTTATTATGCCCAAGGCGCCGGAATTTGAGCGCGCCAGCACCACCATTGTTAATGCCTTTGTAAATCCGCGAGTCACAGGCTATCTCGACAAGCTGGTCGACCGGCTGCGGGCGGCGGGCTACGAACATGAATTGCTCGCCATGCAGTGTAGCGGCGGCGTCATGTCGCGAGAATTCATTCGCCAAAAACCCATTGTCGTGTTGGCGTCCGGGCCTGCGGGCGGCGTTATGGGCGGCGCCGAACTGGGCAAGAGCAAGGGCGCTAACAATCTTCTTTGCGTCGACATGGGCGGCACCTCTTACGACGTGTCAGTCGTTAAGAATGGTATCGCCCCCGCGGAACCCGGTTGGAACTGGCACCATCGCTATCTCGTCGGCTTGCCCATGGTGAGCGTTGTCACCGTTGGCGCCGGCGGTGGCTCTATCGCCAGTGTAAAATCGGGCATGCTGCAAGTCGGACCAGAAAGCGCAGGTTCTGATCCCGGCCCGGTGTGCTACGGCAATGGCGGCACCCGCCCAACCGTAACCGATGCCAACTTGGTGCTCGGCTTATTGTCGGATGAATCAGAATTTGCCGGCGGCAGTTTTTCGCTGTCGCGCAAAGGCGTGAACGAAGCTTTTCAAGAGCACGTGGCGGGCCCTATGGGTTGCAGCGTGGAAGAGGCGGCCTTTGATGTGTGGCGTGTGGTTAATGCCAATATGACTCAGGCGGTGCGCCGCGTCACCGCAGAAAAAGGAACCCGCACCACCGAACTCACCATGCTCGCCTATGGCGGTAACGGCCCGGTGTTTGCCGGCGTGCAGGCAAAAGAGTTGGGCATAAACCGCATCTTGGTGCCGCGCACCTCGGCAACCTTTTCAGCCTCGGGTGTGTTATCGGCAGACCTGCTGATAGACGAAGAAAAATCCTATATGCGATCTGCCGGCAAAGCCGACGCCGGCGATCTCGCGACGCTGTGGCAAAGTCTGGCAGATTCCGCTACCGGCTATTTTGTTGGCGCCGATGTAAACAGCAATAAAATACAGTACAGCTTCTTTTTGAACCTTCGATACCCGGGCCAAAACTGGAGTTTGTCGGTTGCGGTAACCGACCAAAAAGGTGGCGCTGATACCAGCTTCGTCACCGCGGAAAAACTCGCCGCTGTTGTCGAAAGTTTTCACGCCCAGCACGAGGCCGAATACTCCTACGCTCGCAACGAAGAGCAGCCGGAAATTACGGGTGTGCGATTAATTACCCGCGCCCTCAGCCCCAAGCCGCCCTTGGGCAAGGGCGAGATCAGCGCTCAACGCGGACAGAAGGCGAAGAAAAGTCGCCGCGCAAACCTCGGCGAAGGTTTTGCCGAGACCCCAATATTCAGTGGCCCGGACTTGCAGCCAGGCGACATGATCAATGGCCCGGCCATTATTGAAGAAGTGTTTACCACCATTGTCGTGTATCCAGGTTGGAAAGCGGTGCTGGATGATGCCGGTGATTACGTTTTAATAAACACATGATTCGCTAGCCCTGCAGTCAGAAAAAACAAAAATAGCGAAACATCAATCAGGCGATCAAACGCTAGGTGACTCCAGCAATGAATCTGCTCGATATGACAGGCAAAGTAGTTCTTATCACCGGCGGCAGTCGCGGCCTTGGCCGTGCCATGGCGCTCGCGTTTGCGGAACAAGGCGCGGACATAATCGTCGCTAGCCGCAAACTCGAAAACTGTCAGGCTGTGGCCGCTGAAGTCGAAGCACTCGGCAGGCAGGCACTGGCCTATGCCTGTCACGTTGGTCACTGGCACGAATTAGAGGGTTTGGTAGATGCAGCCTACGCGCGCTTTGGCCGGGTCGATGTGCTCATCAACAACGCCGGCATGTCGCCGGTCGTGCCTACGTCACTTGAAACCAGCGAAGCCTTATTCGATAAAGTGGTCGGCCTTAATTTTAAAGCCCCCTTTCGGTTAATGGCCTTGGTTGGCTCGCGCATGGTAGCGGCTGGGGGCGGCTCGATCATCAATATCAGCAGTAGCGGCGCACTGCGCCCGCGCCCTCAATTTGCTCCTTATGCGGCCTCCAAGGCGGCCTTGAACACACTCACCGAAGCCTTTGCTCAGGAGTTCGCGCCCACGGTGCGGGTTAACACAATCTCGCCGGGCACCTTTCGTACCGACATCGCCAAGGCTTGGCCAGCAGATCTCGAAGCAAAGGTGCCGGCTGCCATGGGGCGCTATGGCGAGCCCGCAGAAATTGTCAGTACCGCCCTTTACCTCGCCAGCGATGCATCGAGTTATACCACCGGCACCATGATTCGCGTTGACGGCGGTTTGCTATAAACAGCGCGCAGACCAATCGTTAGGGTCTAGCTAAGTCATAACAATAAGCATCACACCGGGAATAAAAAATGGCCATAGATTTTTCCGTCGAACCCGAGTTTCAACAAAAGCTCGATTGGATAAACGAATTCATGCGCGAGGAAATTGAACCCTTCGCCACCGTGTTTCGCGACGTCTCGCCCTACGACAAAAACCACCGCGTTCAGAATGCCGTGGTGCGGCCCCTGCAAAAGCGTGTGCAGGAACAAGGCCTGTGGGCCTGCCATCTCGGCCCGGAATTGGGTGGCCAAGGTTACGGCCAGGTTAAGCTCGCACTCATCAATGAAATTCTCGGGCGTTCGCACTGGGCGCCGTCAATTTTTGGTTGTCAGGCACCGGACTCCGGCAACGCCGAAATACTCGCGCACTACGGCAGCGAGGCGCAGAAAAAGACCTTCTTGCAGCCTCTGCTCGATGGTGAAATCGTCTCAACCTATTCCATGACCGAACCCCAAGGCGGCGCCGATCCTGCGCTGTTTACCTGCCGCGCAGACCGTGACGGCAACGAGTGGGTCATTAATGGCGAAAAGTGGTTTGCCTCTAATTACCGCTACGCCAGCTTTCTGATTGTGATGTTGGTGACGAATCCTGATGTCGATGTTTATCGCGGCTCCTCCATGTTGCTAGTGCCGGCCAATGCGCCGGGCCTTGAGCTTATTCGCCACGTCGGCAGCGAGGGCGAAGCCGAAGGTGATCACGCCTACCTGCGGTTTAACGATGTGCGCGTGCCCCTAGACAACTTGCTCGGTGAAGAAGGGCAGGGTTTTATGGTTGCTCAAACCCGTTTGGGTGGCGGTCGCCTGCATCACGGTATGCGCAGTGTCGGTCAGGCGCAGCGCGCCCTGGATATGATGTGCGAGCGGGCGCTGTCGCGAACTACGCGCGGCAAAACGTTAGCCAAACATCAATCCGTGCGTGAAAAAATATCCAACACCTGGATAGCACTACAGCAGTTTCGTTTGCAGGTTCTGTACGCGGCCTGGGTGGTGGATCAGTACGGCGGCAATAGCGAACAGGCGCGTTTGCATATTGCGGCGGTTAAAGTCGAAACACCCAAAATTCTCATCGATACCATTGGCCGCGCCATGCACTTGCACGGCGCACTGGGCATCACCTCGGAAATGCCACTGGCGCGCAGTTGGATGATGGCGCCCGCGATGGGTTTGGCCGATGGCCCAACCGAAGTGCATGAGAACACCGTTGCGGGCCAAGTATTGAAACAGTACACGCCGGTGGCAACGCTGTTCCCGAGCGAGCACATTCCCTCGCGCTTTGAAGAATACAAAACACGCTATAAAGACCTGCTGTAAAGGCTCGGCGTCTAAATATAATAAAGAGGAGCGCTATGAATTTCCCCGACTTCGATGGCCTGTTAAATTGGGACAATCTGCACGACTGGTTGCTGTCACGCGATTTGCCCGGCTCCGGCCCAATTCTTAAAGTAGATGAGCTTCCCGGCGGCTCCCAGAATCATTTGTTTCGCATGCAGCGCAAAGACGGAGAGTTTGTATTGCGTAGGCCGCCGCGACACCTGCGTAAAAACAGCAACAAAACCATGCTGCGTGAATCACGAATTTTAAAGGCGATTGCAGGCAGCGACGTTCCCCATCCCGAATTTTACGACCTATGCGAAGACACTGACATTATTGGCGCCAATTTTTACATCATGGAGCCTCTGGAAGGCTTCGCCCCGCGCGGCCCCCTGCAAGGGCGCTACGCCACAGACGCCAGCTGGCGCGCAAAAATGGGGCCAGAAATAATCCGTGCGGCCGCCGCCATGAACGCCATTGACTACAAAGCCGTTGGCCTGGAGGATTACGGAAAATCTGAAAATTGGTTAGCGCGGCAAGTACCGCGCTGGTTAAGTCAGCTCGAAGGCTACGCAGAATTAGAAGGCTACGACGGCCCGCAATTGCCCCATGTCGATGCCATTGCTAAATGGCTGGACGACAACCGCCCCAGTGAATGCCGCATCGGTGTAATTCACGGCGATTTTCAGTTTCCCAATTTGATGTTTAGCCTAGACCAGCCAAAGGTCTCCGGCATTATCGATTGGGAACTGTCCACCCTAGGCGACCCCATGCTAGATCTCGCTTGGGTACTCAGCAGCTGGAGCGAGCACGGCGACCCCGAGGGTAGCCCGCCCATGGTAGAACCCTGGAGTGGCTTCGTAACGCGTGACGATTTGATTCAACAATACGGCGAACTCACCAGCCGCGATATGAGTGTCATCCCCTGGTACTTCGTACTGGCCTGCTTCAAATTAGGCTGCGTACTTGAAGGCACTTACGCCCGCGCCTGCGCTGGCTTGGCGCCAATGGAATACGGCAAACCCATCCACAACTATGCGTGCTGGCTGTTCAATAAGGCGGAGCAGTTGATTAGGCAGAATTAGTTGCCGATGTGAGCAGCTTTTGATGTTTTCAGCTCACTGTTCAGTTGACGGCGATTCCGTGCGTCGCTAGCATTTCGTGCATAATCGTGGGGTGGCAGCGTGTCCACCCTTCAGGTAGAAAGCGTATTAGCTATTTTCACTAAAACGGCCTTCGACGTATTTATGCAGAATACTGGCTACCAGTGTTTGGTATGGGATGCCCTCCTCGAGTGCGCGCTTCTGCAAACCTCGAAGGTCTTTAGACGGTAATCGAATGTTAATCCGAGCATCTTTTTTGAGCATTGCCTCAGCGTATGCCTTGTGACGCGTTTGGATCGATGAGGCATTTTTGGATGTCTGCACCTTTCCCGACTCGACTGCCTCTAGGATTTCTTTCTCTTCCTTGCTTAATTTACTCATTTTCATTGCCTCTGTAGTTCTTCGTGGCTTTGCGACTTGGGATGATTGTTTTCAGGAAAACGTCGTCTTCCGATTCGACAAAAGGCACGAGATATACATAGTCTTCAATCGCGATTAGATGGATTTGTTGCTCTGGGTATTTAGTCTGGTTTGGGTGGTCAATGGTTTGAAGGATGTCTCCAGCGGTAATATGGAACACCGCGTCTTCAAACGACACGCCTCTTTCGGCCTTAAGCCATTCATTTTTCTCCGGACTCCAAGCAATTATTTTCATTTTTTCAGATTAGCACAATGTGTGCCTTTTGGGATAATTTTTAAAAACAGTGAAACACTCAATGTCGCCAAATAGAGTCGTCGTCACGATATAGCTCAGTGTACTTTATACCCCCGCCAGCGCAGCCAGTCGCTCCTTGTGTCACCAACCCCCATCAGGATATTTGCAGGAAAATATAAATAGTGTACTATTAGTCTCGGTTGCTCATCCCAACACTGAAAAAGAGACAGTTTATGCCGTCATCTGCACCACAAGCCGACGAAGCGATTGCCCTGGAAGTAGAACGGGTAATAGAGCGTGAAGTGGACGAACAGCGCCTAAAGGTGCTGCTCGACTCCCCGGGCAGTTTTGATCAGCCCCTGTGGTCACTGGCGGTAGAGCAGGGCTGGACGGCCTTGTCCCTGCCGGAAGAAATCGGTGGTCTGGGCCTGGATTGGCGCAATCTGGCCGAGGTTGCTCAGGTGCTGGGTCACGCTACCGTGTCCTTGCCCCTTATTCAGGCAACCGTGGTTGGCCGCCTACTACTGGCCGCCCAAAACGCCGGTGAATTGCGTGCCAACGCAGAAAAATTCGCCTCAGGTGAAGCCTCGGTGTGTATCGCACTCATGGCCGAGGGAGATGCGGGTTTGCCCGCCCAGCCAGCTTTATTGATGGACGGCGGCGCAGTAACAGGTACCTTGGCATCAGCTGCCTTTGCCAATGTTGCCCAGTTTGCACTAGTGCAGGCAAGTTTTGAGGGTAAGTCAGTACTTACACTGGTTGAGCTTGGCGACAACGTAAGCCGACAAACAGACAACTTGATAGACAACGCTCGCGGCGCCGCGAACCTGGCCTTTAATGCCGCGCCCGCGCAACTCATTGATGGCGCAGATGCACTGGCTGATGCACTGGCACTGTGCGCCGTGATGACCGCCTTCGAGCAAATAGGCGGCGCCAACGCCTGCATGGAGCTGGCCAAAGCCTACGCACTGGAACACAAAGCCTTCGGCCAGCCAATTGGCGCCTTTCAGGCCATTAAACACAAGATGGCCGACATCTATACCGCTATTGAAATTGCCAAGGGCTGTGCGCTGGAAGCGTTGGAAGAAATTGAAAATGGCAGCCTGTCGATGGAAGCGGCTGCCGCTGCGCGAATCAGCGCCAACCGGGCCTACGATTTCGCGGCCCAAGAAGCCATTCAGGTTCACGGCGGCATGGGCATTACCTGGGAAGGGTTTATGCACCATCACTACCGGCGCGCACGCACGCTGGCGCTGGAATTTGGTTCAACCGCCTATTGGCGCAATCTACTCATAGCGCGGCTGGTTGCGGGAGCGTCCTCATGAATGCAGAGCTGGATCAATACCGTCAGGAATGCCGCGCGTGGTTAGCGGAAAACGCGAGCTCATGCCTGCTGCAAGACACTATGAGCGTGGACGAAGAAATCGCTCTGGCCCGAAAATGGCAGTCAGTCAAAGCAGATTCAGGTTACGCCGCCATAACCTTGCCGGTCGAGTACGGCGGTGCCGGTAAAAGCGAACTGCATAAAATCGTTTTCAGCGAAGAAGAAATGCAGCACCGGCTGCCGCGCCAGTACTTCATTATCAGCCT
>JBLHMO010000039.1:0-23275 GCA_047622145.1 Paracoccaceae bacterium
TACGAAGATTCTGGTGGTACCGAAGTAGCTCTCATTATGCGGAAGGAAATTGCGGTAAATTTCTCAGGCTATTACATCACCCTCGAAGGCAGTACCAATGCAAGTGATAGCGATAGCGAAGGCGAAGGCGAAAAGGCAGTCAACGCATCGTTGACCGTGGCGGGTAAAGTGTACTTCGGTATGAATCAGTCGGATATTCCTGCGGCAGGGTCGTGCACGGCTAATCTTGGTATAGCGCGGGGCTATAAGGTCGACATTTTTAACGGCACAGCGACGCGCAACATTTTCGCAGGAGGGGGTATGCCGCCCTCACCGATTGCCGGCTTGGTCACTATGGATGGGCAGACGGTGCCCTTCTTGATAAGGGGTAAGGGTCCCTCGGCGTTTGATCCGAGTGTTCCCGAACTTGATTTTTCTGGTGGTCGACAACGAACTTACTGGTATTACCGGTAGCCTGGGCCGCTGCCGGCGAGCGGATCTATGCTCGTAGGCAGCGGTTCATCGCTTGGATTCCGGCGTCAGTATTGACCGCGGGTCGACGGTGCTTAGCGAATATTTCCGTTCGTTGATGGCCCGCTTTTATGTGGTGGATAGCGTTTCGCATTATTGCCGGGCTGCTTACCTGCACTTGCGGCGTTGCGTCCACGGTTGGTGTTTGTTCTGACCGGATGCGTAGGCTTATGCGGTTGTCGAATCGCCTGCGATTCCGGCAGATCGTGATCGGGCTCGAAGCCGTCAATCAGATTGCGCGGCAGTTTTTGCTGGATCACGCGCTCGATCTGTACCAGTAGCTTCACTTCGTCCGCACAGACTAGCGATACCGCTTCACCTGATGCACCGGCGCGGGCTGTGCGACCAATACGGTGAACATAGTCTTCGGCTACGTGGGGCAGGTCGAAATTCACGACATGGGGTAGCTGGCTGATGTCAAGTCCGCGGGCGGCAATATCGGTTGCGACCAATATCTGCATATCGCCTTTTTTGAAGCCGGCCAGTGCCTTGGTGCGCGCGCCCTGACTTTTATTGCCGTGGATTGCCGCCGCTTTTAGGCCTGCTGCTTCCAGGTTTTTGGTCAGTTTGTTGGCGCCGTGTTTGGTTTTGGTGAAAACCAATACTTGCTGCCACTTGCGATCGACAATCAGCTCAATCAGCAAGTCGGCTTTGCGTTTCTTGTCGACGGGTGCAACCCATTGCGTGATATTTTCGGCCGTAGTGTTGGCGGTGGCCACTGAAATTTCTTCGGCGTCATTCAGCATGCCCTTGGCGAGCCTGCGAATATCACCCGAAAAGGTGGCAGAAAACAGCAGGTTTTGCCGTTTTTTGGGCAGCACGGCTAGTATCTTTTTGATGTCGTTGATAAAGCCCATGTCTAGCATGCGGTCGGCTTCATCCAGCACCAAAATTTCCAGCTTGTCGAAGCGGACTGCCCGCTGCTGATACAAATCCAGTAGGCGCCCAGGGGTTGCGACCAGTACGTCAACGCCTTTGCGCAGCGCCATCATCTGCGGATTAATTTTCACGCCGCCAAACACGACGGTGCTGCGCAGTGGCAGATGTTTGCCGTAATCGGCCACACTTTGGCCGATCTGCGCGGCGAGTTCGCGGGTTGGGGTTAGTATCAAGGTTCGGGCTTGATTCGGGGCGGCGGGCTGGCCGTCTTTCAATAGTTCCAGAATGGGCAGGGTAAAGCCGGCGGTTTTGCCGGTGCCGGTTTGGGCTGCCGCCATCAAATCGCCACCCTTGAGTATGGCCGGAATCGCCTGGGCTTGGATGGGTGAGGGGGTTTCGTAGCCTTTGTCGGCGATAGCCTGAAGCAACGGGGCAGAGAGGCCCAGCGTAGTAAATGACATGCGGTGTGAATCCTGATCGGGACCGGAGGGCGGTCGGGACGTCTCGGACGGTGGAGAATGAGTGTAGATTCACCAACAACGCGGCCGAGGATTTAGACCAATAAGTGGCCGGTTTTGGGTTTAATACGTCAACGAACGAGCCTGAAATAGAGGCTGGGAGGTGGGTTTACCCAATATTTGCCCGCGCATTGTACGATAAAATTGCCAATACTACTATTTAAAATCAAAGGTTTGCTGGGAGTGTCTATTTTACAGGCTAGCAGCTCCGGCAACTTAGATCCGACTTTTAGCCGGTAACTACTCCATTCATGAACTCTACCGCTGTGCACCGGCGACGGTATAGACCTTAAGGCGGCTCATCGCCTGAGAAACCTATACTCGGGTGGGCTTTTTAGTCATTGTCTTCAATCCTCAGGCCGCCTGCTCCCGTTCGTGCGCGCTTGGTCGAGCACGCTGTTCTAGCGGGCCTCGAGTACCTGCGCTGATCTTCAGGGTATCTAGTCCATATACCCATTAATTCCAGCTAATGTGTGTGAGTGACCACAAGTTGGCGATTTTTTACCCTGCTATTGCCGGGGGGAGCTGGGGTAGAATAGAAAAGCAGCTCGTCGGCGGCGGCGTGAGCCTGTGTTCCATTGAGTTTTCCACAGTAGAGCCAGCCTGAGCGAGATGATGGCATGCCTGGTTCGGGGGTATATAGGCAAAACACCTCTTCTGCATCGATCCAGTAGAGCTTGTCCATCACTGGAAGTTTAAGACGAGAGTCGAATGTGTTGCTCGGATCATCGATTATATTGAGTTCTACAACACGAGGCGGCTACACTCTGGCTTAAATTATATGTCACCAGCTGACTATCAAATGCGATATGCCGAGTGTCCGTAAAGGTGGTGCAAGTCTAGCGCTTATTTGTCTGCCCTTGTGCCGGGCGTTATGTGCCAACCATCATTGAGAAAATTTAATTTAAATGGCTATGAGTGAATTTGAAGTTAAAAGGTGTGAACGTGAATTGGAAAAGTTTCTTTCAGTTCATCGTCCACCTGTACATGTTAGAAATGAACTTGATATCAGCTATAGATTGATAAACCAAAGCGTAGAGATATTTGAGGTTACTCCAGACTGGAAAGACCCAACCGAGAAAATGGAAACTCCAGTAGCCAAAGGAACCTATGTCAAATCACAGAACATATGGAAGGTTTATTGGCATAAGAGTGATATGAAATGGCATCGTTACGATCCTATGCCAGAGGTGAAATCGATAGAAGATTTCTTAACGACAGTGGGTGAGGACAAGCATTGCTGTTTTTTCGGGTAAATGCACATAACAAGGCAAAGCAATCTGACTCCGCAAACTGTCACGCTTTTTGCTGCGCAAAAAGACGCGCCAGCTTGCTACGCAGTTGTTTGCGGCGTTATGTGTCAATTCAGGAGTAGCTATGAAAGCGATTTGGAATGGTCAGGTAATAGCCGAAAGCGATGAAACCATCATCGTAGAGTCGAATCATTACTTCCCCAGGAACTCGATAGTCGAAGCGTTCTATTCGCAAAGTAACAAAAGAACGCATTGTCCCTGGAAGGGTGACGCGAGCTATTTCAATATAGAGGTAGATGGCTCTTCCAACCAGAATGGCGCATGGTCATATTTGGAGCCAAAGGAAGCGGCAAAGGAAATCGCCAACATGTTGGCGTTTTGGAACGGAATCGAAGTGACAGAATGAGCTTCGTAACCACACATAACAAGAAGCGGCAGAAAGCACGCTTTGCGTGCGGGATTTTTGACCGTCCGCTTTTTACCAATACCGGTTTGCCGTTATGCACTCGAAAAACTGCTATACAAAAAAGTGGCCAACCTCAGTTTTTACCATAAATAGCCCAAAACGGTGATTGTATGGGTGAATCGACATGCCCAGTAATTCAAATTGCAATTATTTATGTTGTACCGTGCCAAGAGTTTGGCTGACGAGTTTATACCAAATGATGGCCGCTGCTGATTTTTACCAAAAAGTGGCCAAAGCGGACAACTTATGGGTGAATCGACAAGAGACATTTTAGTATGAAGAGTTATGGTGCCCAGGAGAGGACTTGAACCTCCACCCCCTTGCGAGGACCAGCACCTGAAGCTGGCGTGTCTACCAATTTCACCACCTGGGCGGATGTGAAATACATCGGTCATGTGACCTGAGGCGCGCAATTTACTGACATGAGGGTGTTTTGTCAATGGCAGTGCGTATAATGCAGTACGCATAGCTGCAGTTACCTGCTATCTATTACCCGTAATCTATTAGTCAGTCATGTGTATCCGGTAATTTTTAGTCAGTAGTTTTTAACCAGCAAAACAAGAGGCTCTAACTTTTATATGGCAAAACGCCGCCCGTCCAATGACCCACACGCCGATCGCGAATCTTCGCGCTATGAAAACCCCATACCCAGCCGCGAATTTATCTTATCCGTGGTGGAGAAGAAGCCCCTGAATGAAGCCCAGCTAGCGAAAGCGCTCGGCATAGAGGGAGATGAGGCCACAGAAGCGCTGCGGCGGCGCGTGCGTGCAATGCTGCGTGACCGGCAGTTGAGTTCGGGCAAATCGGGGCGGCTGGAAATATCCACCGCCGAGGTGTTTGAAGGTTTGGTGCAGGCGAGCAAAGACGGCTATGGCTTTGTGCTATTGCCTGACCGAGGCGACATTTTTCTGTCCCACTGGCAAATGCAGCAAGTCTTCGATGGCGACCGAGTATCGGTCGTGGTAGACGGCGAGGAAAAGCGCGGGCGCCTGTCGGGCACCATTTTAAAGGTGCTGGAGCGCAATACGCAGCAGATTGTCGGGCGCTTTGATGCTGACGAAGGCAAACCCTTTGTTGTTACCGAGGGCAAGTTGAACCACGTTGTTCAGCTAGAGGACCTTGGCGATACCAAGCCAGCCGTTGGCGATTACCTTACGGTGGCTATTACCCAGCAACCTGAACCCAAGCGCCCGCCGCGAGGCCGAGTGGTTGAAGTGCTGGGGGATGTCAACCGCCCCGGCGTTGCGACTGAAGTGGCTATTCGGCAAAACGACATTCCCCATGAGTGGTCGCAGGATGTTGAGCGCGAGGCGCGTAAATTTGCTGCCGAACCCGGCGACAACGACAAGTTGGCGCGGGTTGATTTGCGCAGTTTGCGGCTGGTCACCATTGATGGTGAAGACGCCCGCGATTTTGATGACGCCGTATACTGCGAGCCCAAGAAGTCTGGTGGCTGGCGCCTGTGGGTGGCGATCGCAGATGTATCCCACTATGTGCAGATCGGCTCGGCGCTGGATACCGAGGCGCAAAGCCGGGCGACTTCGGTGTATTTCCCTGATCGCGTCGTACCCATGTTGCCGGAAACACTGTCCAACGGGCTGTGTTCGCTCAAGCCGGAAGTTGATCGTCTGTGTATGGTTTGCGAGATGACGATTAGTGCTTCTGGCAAGTTGAGCGGCTACCAGTTTTATGAGGGCGTGATGCGCTCCCATGCGCGCTTTACCTACAACGACGTTGCTGCTCTGCTCGGGGGGGATGCCGATGACGAGTTAAAGGCCAAGCGCAGTGGCTTTATGCCGCAGCTGCATAATCTGCACGGGGTGTATAAGGCCCTGCGCAGTGCTCGGGACAAGCGTGGTGCCATCGACTTTGAAACGGTTGAAACGCGCGTGTTGTACGATGCCCAGCATCGCATTGAGGCCATTGTGCCGGTGGTGCGCAACGATGCGCATAAGATCATAGAAGAGTGCATGCTCTGTGCAAACGTGGCGACCGCCCGATTGCTGGAGAGCTCGGAGCTGCCGGCCCTGTACCGTGTGCACAGTGGGCCAGCGGGCGATAGGCTGGAAAAATTGCGCTCCTATCTGGGCGAGCTGGGTCTTAATTTAAGCGGGGGTGAGAGCCCTGATCCCGGCGACTATCAGACCTTACTGTCCAGCATTTCCGCCCGGCCTGATGCGGGTGTTATTCAGGTTATGTTGCTGCGCTCACTCAAGCAAGCCATGTACCAGCCTGATAACAATGGTCATTTTGGGCTTCACTACCCCGCCTATGCGCACTTCACATCGCCTATTCGGCGCTATCCAGATTTATTGGTGCACCGCTGCATACGACATTTGCTGCGAAGCCAGAAGCCCTCAAAACATCTCTTGGGACGTTTTCTGCCAAGCCGGAAGCCCTTAAAAAATCTTCTGCCACAGGCAGATGCCAAGCCTTTAGCGAAGGAAAAAATCTACCCTTACGATATCGGTGCGATGACAGCGCTAGGCGAGCATTGCTCGATGGCCGAGCGCCGCGCTGATGATGCCAGTCGTGATGTTATGGCCTGGCTCAAGTGCGAGTTTTTGCAGGATAAGGTTGGCGAGACCTTTGAGGCGGTGATCACCGCGGTTACCGGCTTTGGTTTTTTTGCCGAAATGCGGCCTCTTTACATGGAAGGTTTGGTTCACATCAGTGCGCTAGGCAAGGATTTTTATCAGTTTGATCAGGCCAAGCAGCGCTTGGTCGGTGAGCGCAATCGGGATGTTTTTGCTTTGGGCGACACGGTGACCGTGCAGATACTCAAGGTGAACGTTGAAGACCGCAAGGTAGATCTCGGCATTATTGCCGCCGGTAAAAGCGCTAGCGGCAAAGAGCGGAAGATCACCCAGCGTGAGAAAATTGCTCGCGGTGAATTTGACGATGATAAGAAGCCTCGTAAGCGTGGTCCAAGGCGGCGCTCCGGTGGCGGCAAGCCTGCGGCCGGTAAGTCTACGACAGGCAAGTCTACGACAGGCAAGTCTGCGACAGACAAAGCTGCAAAAAACAAGCCTTCGACACGCAAGCGTAAGTAGCAGCCACGCTTGCCTTATTTGTTTACGGGCTCAGGGGTTTATACGTTCGACCTGCAAGTTTATTGAGAGTACAGAATATGTCAGATCAGGTTTACGGGCTGCACGCCGTGCAGAGCCTGCTGGAACGGCGCGCCGAGGATGTTGAGTTATTGCTGGTGCAGCAGGGGCGTCAGGACAAGCGTCTGCAGCAGCTGGTGGCACAAATAGAAAGTGTCGGTTTGAGCCTGCAGGTTGTGCCTCGGGAAAAGCTGGACACTTTAGCTGGGGGTGGTCGTCATCAGGGCGTGGTAGCCCAGGTGGCCGAGCGCGAGTCCGCTTACAGTGAAAAGCAGTTGCCGGAGCTGCTAGCGCAATTGCCGGCGCCGGCGTTGGTGTTGGTACTCGATGGCGTGACCGATCCGCATAATTTGGGTGCCTGCCTGCGCAGCGCCGATGCGGCCGGGGTGAGCCTGGTAATCGCGCCAAAAGATAAATCAGCGAGCCTGAATGCGACCGTGCGTAAGGTGGCCTGCGGCGCAGCGGAAACAGTGCCCTTTGTGGCGGTAACCAACCTTGCGCGCACCCTTAAGCAGCTGCAGGACGCGGGTGTGTGGTTGGTGGGTATGGCGGGAGAGGCCGAACAAAGCCTCTACGATGTCGACCTGACGGGGCCTATCGCCGTCGTGATGGGTGCAGAAGGTGCGGGACTGCGGCGGCTGACGCGGGAACACTGTGATTATCTGGCGAAATTGCCGATGGCGGGCGCGATAAGTAGCCTCAATGTGTCGGTCGCCACCGGTGTGGTGCTGTTCGAAGTTGTACGCCAGCGCCGCTAAGTCGCTGTCTAATGACCGGTTTTTGTGCGATATGGCTTGCATCCCGCGCTACTCTTGCCTAGAATTCGGCCTCTTGAAATTTCCGTCAGTCGCGGCCTTGCTTCGGCTGGCCTCCTTGTCACACCGAAGGTCGGGTGGCTTCAATCCATAAGGAGATGCATATGCGTCACTATGAAATCGTGTTCATGGTCCATCCGGATCAGAGCGAGCAGGTTCCGAGTATGATCGAACGTTATACTCAGGCAATCGAAAAAGACGGCGGTCAAGTTCACCGCCTCGAAGATTGGGGCCGGCGTCAACTGGCTTACCCGATCGAAAAAATCCACAAAGCGCACTATGTGCTGATGAATGTTGAAGCGTCTGGTGAGGCAATGGACGAGTTGCGCACCAACTTTCGTTTCAACGATGCCATTCTGCGTGACCTGATCATCCGTTGCGACGAGTCCGTGACTGAAGAGTCGCCGATCATGAAGATCGAGAAAGAAAGCCGTGACCGTCGTGGTCGCAGCGATCGTCCACCTCGCCGTGAAGACAGTGACGATTCAGCCAGCCCGAGTTCAGATGTTGCACCTGAGCCTGAAAAAACAACGGTTAGCACCGAAGATTAATCGCGGATAATACTGGAGAGTAAAATGGCACGTTTTTTTCGTCGTCGTAAGTTTTGCCGCTTCACCGCGGAAGGTGTTAAGCAAATTGATTACAAGGATCTGGAAACCTTGAAAGCCTATGTTTCTGAAACGGGCAAGATTGTTCCTAGCCGTATTACCGGAACCAAGGCCAAATATCAGCGCCAGCTCGCTACTGCGGTAAAACGCGCGCGCTTCCTGGCCTTGCTGCCTTACACTGATAGTCATCAGTAAGCAGCAGTTGTAATACCAGTGCGCACTCTGGCTGAATTTATCATGAGGGGGCGCACGCAGGCCGTTGCTGTGTCTGTATTAAGCGTAGGCACCGTGTTTTTTGCCTGGGTTGCCGCCGCCGCCATAGCGCTGGTGACATTGCGAAAGGGTGTGAGTCAGGGCAGTTATGTCCTGATGTGGGCCTTGTTACCGGCGGCAGTGATTGCGCTGGGCGCGGCTGACCTTGGGCCCATAACGGCAATAGTCGGTGTGTACCTAGGGGCAAGTTGCCTCAGGCTGAGTCATTCATGGACCTGGGCGCTACTGCTTATCAGTGTGGCGGGTTTAGCCTTAGCGGTGTTGATGAATACCCTCGCTGTTGCTCAAACTCAGCAAATTGCTGATTTGCTGACGCAGGTGGTCACTCAGATGCGCTCGCAAAATCCGCAGCTGACGATGCCGACGATGTCGGTGTCGGATGTGGCAGGTCTGATAGGCGTCATTAACGCCTATACCGTCGCCCTAAGTCTGTTGTTGGGGCGTTGGTGGCAGGCGCAGCTGTATAACCCAGGTGGTTTTCGCGTTGAATTTCAGGCGATACGTTTGGAGCCGGTGTTGGTGTCAGTGCTGGTGATTGGAATGTTATTACTCGGTGCCAGCGAAGATTGGCGGAATTGGATGCTGATCTTGCAAATGCCACTGACCTTTGCAGGTATCTCACTGGTACACGCAATGGCCGACAGGTATAAGCTGGGGCAGAGCTGGTTGGTTGTGTTCTACGTGTTGTGGGTGTTTTTAATGCCCTTGCGCTGGCTGGTTCAACTGCTCGCGGTAGTTGACAGTTTTATTGATGTGAGAAAGCGTTTGCCGGGCCCTAAGTCGGCTGAGTAAGCGCGAATAGAGGAAGAAATCATGCAGGTCATATTGCTGGAAAATGTAGGTAAGCTGGGTGAGCTGGGCGACCAGGTAAATGTAAAATCCGGTTACGGCCGTAATTTCCTGATCCCATTTGGCAAAGCGGTACCGGCGACGGCAACAAATGTTGCTGAGGTTGAGCAACGCCGTTCAGAGCTAGAGGCTACCGCTGCTGACAAGCGTGCTACTGCTGAGAAGCGCGCTGAAGCACTGAGCGAGCTGGTCGTGACCATTGCCGCCAATGCCGGTGAAGAGGGCAAGCTGTTTGGTTCTATCGGTACCCGCGATATCGCCGAGGCCGTATCCAAGGCCAGTGGCAGCGAAGTCGTGAAAAGCGAAGTTCAGTTGTCTGAAGGTTCCATTCGTGAAGTCGGTGAGTACGATATCGACCTCAAATTGCACCCTGAAGTGACCACCAGCATCAAGTTGTCCGTTATTCGTGAATAAGGAATAGGCGCCAGCCCGCGGGTCTGCGGGCCTGCGAGCAGTAATGCAAAAGCATCCGGTGATCGGATGCTTTTTTTTTGCGGGTGGATACCCCACAATGATCGCCCTAATACGCATAATAAACCCCTATGCACAGTGAAACCTACGACGACGCACCACCGCCGTTTGACGATATCGACATAGCCACACTCAAACTGCCCCCGCATTCGCTAGAGGCCGAGCAGTCTGTGCTCGGTGGTCTGCTTATTCGCGGGGACGTGTGGGATACCGTCGCGGATCTGCTGTCTGAGGCTGATTTTTTCCAGCCGCGTCATCGCCATATCTATGCCGGTATGGCAAAGCTGGTCGAGCAGGAACAGCCTATTGATGTGGTGACACTGGCTGAAGCCCTCGATAAAAACGCCCAGCTCGACAAGGTCGGCGGCATTGCCTACCTTGCGGAGCTTGCACAAAATACCCCGGCCGTCGCTAATATCCGCGCCTACGCCGATGCCGTGCGTGAGCGGGCAACACTGCGATCCCTGATAGAAACGGCTCAGAAAATCGCCGACAGCGGCTTTCATCCCGAGGGCCGCAATAGTACCGACCTGCTAGATGCCGCTGAACGCGACATAATGCAGATCAGCGAGGATCGCCCCAAGGCTGGTGGTCCACAAGCGGTTAACCCGCTACTGGGCAAGGCCGTTCAGCGAATTGATGAGCTGTTTCGCAGCGGCTCCTCGTTAACCGGTGTCAGTACGGGTTTTAGCGAGTTGGATGATATGACCTCGGGTCTACAAAAATCCGACTTAATTATTGTCGCTGCCCGACCCTCGATGGGTAAAACCGCTTTTGCGATGAATTTGATTGAAAACGCCATCCTTGCCGATGATCGGCCGGCACTGGTATTCAGCATGGAGATGCCCGCGGACCAGCTAATGATGCGGATGTTGTCCTCGGTTGGCCGAATTGATCAGACTAAAGTGCGTACCGGGAAGCTGGATCAAGAAGATTGGCCGAAGCTGAATGGAGCGGTTCACAAGCTCAAAGACCGACCGCTGTTCATCGACGATACCCCGGCCCTGACGCCCACCGAAGTGCGCTCTAGGGCGCGCAAATTGGTGCGTGAGCACGGCGAGCTGTCGATGATCATGATCGACTATCTGCAGTTGATGCAGGTAGCTGGACGCGGCGGCGAAGGGCGTACCGCAGAAATTTCCGAAATTTCGCGTTCGCTGAAAGGCATTGCGAAAGAATTCCAGTGCCCTGTCGTCGCGCTGTCGCAGCTTAACCGCGCCCTTGAGCAGCGGCCGAATAAGCGCCCGGTCAATTCAGACTTGCGTGAATCCGGCGCAATTGAGCAGGATGCGGACGTCATCATGTTCATCTACCGCGAAGAGGTTTACAACGAGGAGACCGATCAGAAGGGGGTGGCGGAAATTATTATAGGCAAGCAGCGAAATGGTCCAATCGGTACCGCGCGCCTGACCTTTATCGGCAAGTACACCCGCTTTGAAAATCTCGCCTTCAGTGGCTACCGCGACGATCCCGGCTAAAAGCGTTCTAGGTTTATGTTTGACCTAGGCGCTAGTACTTAGTCTGAATCCGCTGCCGGTTCTTCCCTCAGGCCCAGAAAACGACTAAAGAACAAACCCGCTTCAAACAGTAGCCACATTGGCAATGCCAGCAGGCATTGGGAAAATACGTCCGGTGGCGTCAGCAGCATCGCGAATACAAAGCAGCCAACAATGACGTAAGGGCGCTTGCCCTGCAGGGACTTGCGCTCGACCGCGCCGCTCCAGATCAATAACATCGTTGCGATCGGAATTTCAAAGGCCAGACCAAAGGCCATGAACAGCTTGAGCGCAATATCGAGAAAGCGGCTGATATCGGGGGTGTAGGCAACACCATCGGGTACGATGCTGCTAAAAAAGCCGAATACCAAGGGGAACACCGCGTAGTAGGCAAAGGCTAAGCCGGCATAAAACAAAATGATGCTGGAAGTCAGCAGCGGTAGGGCGACACGTTTCTCGCGCTTGTACATGCCCGGCGCCACAAAGCCCCAGAGTTGTTGCAGAATAAAGGGCATCGCCAGACAGAGGCTGGCTACCATCACCAGTTTGAAGGGCGCCAGAAAGGTCGATGCGACCTCGGTTGCGATCATGCTGGTGCCTTCGGGCAGAAGCGTTCGCAGCGGCTGTGAGATGAATGTGTAAAGGTCGTTGGCAAAGGCCATCAGCGCCAGCGCAAACGCCAGTACCAGCAGTACGCAGCGCATTAGGCGATCGCGCAATTCCGACAGGTGCTGGACTAGCGGCTGGCCGGCATCGTCTTCGGCGCTCCTATTCATCGTTGCTGCTTGGTTTGTTTAACTTGTTGGATTCGTCGATATCGGGCGCAGGTTTTACCACGTCGCTGATGTCGTACTCCAGCGATTTCAACTGTTGCTGGGTTTGCCTGAATTCGCCTTCCATCGACTTGAAGCTATCTTTCACGGAGTCGCCGGTTTCTTTCAGATTGGACATGATTGACTCGTTGTGAAGTTGACGCTTGATATCGTCGGCGCCAATTTCACGTTCGATTTCATCGCGTATGGCCACAAAGCTGCGGCGTAAGCGCCCCAGCCACAGCGATACGGTACGGATGGCCGTTGGCAGCCGCTCTGGTCCAAGCACCAGCAGACCGACGACAAATATCAGAACGAGTTCTGCAAAACCAATATCAAGCATTCGGTTTAGGCAGACTTGTCCTTGTTTTCGCTATTGATTTGATCTGGCTCCGTTGGCTTGGGAGTTTCATCCGCGTCGACTTTTTCGCTGTTGTCGTCGGTCATACTTTTTTTGAAGCCTTTGATTGCGCCGCCCAAGTCAGAGCCGATGCCCTTGAGTTTCTTGGTGCCAAACAGCAGCAACACAATAACTAAAATAACGACCAGTTCTTTAATGCCAAAACCCATGGTGTATTACCTCATTCGAGTCGTTGAATTTACTGTTCCCGGGAGGCTTTTTCGTCGAGTCCCGACAAGTCAAAACGTCGCTCCAGTTCGGTGAGCACGTCTTTATAACTTAAGTTCAAGTGCGATAGCATGACAAGACTGTGAAACCATAGATCTGCGGTCTCGCCGATTAGCTCTTTTGGGTCGTTGCCTTGTTGGAGGTCCTTGGCGGCCAGCACGGTTTCGATAGCTTCCTCGCCGACCTTTTCAAGGATTTTATTCAGCCCCTTCGCGTGCAAGCTCGCCACGTAAGATGAGTCCGGGTCGGCGTTTTGCTTGCGTTGCTCTAGCGCGGCAGTGAGCTGTTCCAATACGCGATCGTTCATTCTATTTGGACTCGTAAATATCGTCGGGGTTTTTTAAGACGGCATCGGTCGTCGCCCAATCCGAGTTGTTCAGGGTGCGATAAAAACAACTCTCTCTGCCGGTATGGCAGGCGATACCGCCTTTTTGAATGACGCTCAGCAAAACCGTATCGCCGTCGCAGTCTAGCTGTATCTGCTGTATCTGCTGTTCATGGCCGGAGGACTCTCCCTTTGTCCAGAGTTGGCCGCGCGAGCGCGACCAGTACACGGCCTTGCCGGTTTCGGCGCTTAAGGCGAGGGAGTCACGGTTCATCCAGGCCATCATCAATACGCGGCCGCTGGCCGCATCTTGTGCGATGGTCGGCACCAAGCCATCGTCATTCCACTTAACGGAGGCTAGCCACTGCGGTGTTGTCTTCTCACGGTTGTTCATAATCAACTCTGGTTACTGGCGCCATTATGACATGTGGGGCGAACCCGTTCACACTATCGGAGGCACAGCAAAATCAGCCCAATGCCGCCGAGTAGCCAAGTGGCGGGTGGTAATTGCAGTCCTGGCTGGGTCGCTAGCAGGGCGGCGGCTATGCTCACTGCGCCAAGCAGCCGCAACCGCTTGTTCTGGCTTTGCTCCTGAATTAGGCCGCTTAGCTTACGCAGTTCTCTGTCATCGGTGTTGGGGTGCTGCTGATGTCGAGAGTTGTCGAGCAGGATTTCCGGTAATTTTGGCAGTTGTTCCAGCCAGCCGGGTAGGCGGTGCCCGACCTTTTTCAGCATGCTTTGGGGTGAGTAACGATCACGCAGCCATTGTTCGAGAAAGGGCTTGGCGGTATCCCAAAGGTTCAATTGAGGGTACAACTGCCGGCCAAGGCCTTCGATATTCAGCAGGGTTTTCTGCAGGAGTACCAGCGACGGCTGTACCTCCATATCAAATCGGCGCGCGGTGGAAAACAGGTAAACCAGCAGCTGGCCGAATGAGATTTCAGCGAGCGGCTTTTCGAACACGGGCTCGCAGACGCTGCGCATGGCCGATTCGAATTCGTGCACGCGGGTTGTGGCGGGCACCCAACCGCATTCGATATGGAGTTCGGCGACTTCGCGATAATTGCGCTGAAAAATGGCGAGTAGATTGCGAGCCAAGTAGTACTGATCAAAGTCGCTGAGGCTGCCGATGATGGCGCAGTCAATGGCGATATATTGCGGCGATTGTGGATGTTTGCGTGATACGAATATATTGCCCGGATGCATGTCGGCGTGAAAAAAGCTGTCGCGAAATACTTGGGTGAAAAATATTTCGACACCGCGCTCGGCCAGTTTTTTCATGTCGGTGTGTTGCGCGTTCAGCTGGTCTAGATCGGTAACCGCGATGCCCTCTATACGCTCCATAACAAGTATATTAGGGCGGGTGTAGTCCCAGAAAACTTCTGGTACATAGAGCAATTCCGAGTCGGCAAAATTGCGCCGTAGCTGCGAGGTGTTCGCGCCTTCGCGTTTCATATCCAGCTCGTCGAATATTGTCAGCTCATAATCTTCTACGACTTCTAACGGCCGCAGGCGATAGCCGTCGGGTACATATTTTTGGATCAGCTTTGCAATCGAATAGAGCAGACGAACGTCTTTTTCAATGGTGCGACGTATGCCAGGGCGCAGGACCTTGACGACAACATTACGGCCGTCTTTGAGGATTGCGGCGTGCACCTGTGCGACTGAGGCCGAGGCTAGTGCGTCTTCGTCGAAACTGGCAAAGAGTTCCGATACGGGCTCACCGAGAGCGTCTTCAATAATCTGTCTGGCCAAGTCGTTGGCAAATGGCGGAACCTGATCCTGCAGTTTTGCGAGTTCCAGCGAGACATCGTCGGGGAGCAAGTCGCGGCGAGTCGACAGCAGCTGCCCGAATTTGATAAACACGGGCCCCAGCGCCTCCAGTGCCAGTCTGAGGCGCTCGCCACGGCTGCTGTTGGGTACAGAGATTAATCGCCAGGGGCCGATACGCAGAAGCATACTGAGCCAAGCGGGTAGGCGTGAAATGTCGACTAGCTGATCGAGGCGATAGCGGCTCGCAATGACAATGATTGTGATGAGGCGGCGCAATCCAAACAAGACAGTTAGTTCCCGAGCTCAGGTGAAGGCTTTAGCCGTTGTTGTAATTTTTTCAGGCGAGCCTGTAATTTGTCAGTGTGCAGTGCGAGGGCTTCGACGTCGCGATAAAAGTCTTCTACTTCAATGGGGTGGGGTGCCCATTGGCTTTCTTCGCGAACAAATTCGCTAGCTTGGCGGCGAAAAGCCGTAAATGCTTTCTTGGCCCATTGATTGCCTTGGCGAATGGTTTTGCCGAGCTGGTGCGCGGCGACATCGCCCAGTAGCTTGGCTAGGGGCGCCTCCCAGTCGATATCTAGTTCGCTAAGGATGGTGCGCAATTCCAGCACGCGCGTCGTGTCGCCGTCGACACGCACGTTGCCGTTAATCAGTGCGCTAGCGGGGTCATCAGCGATAGCAATTTTAGCAAACTCGTCCCAACTGCCGCTCAGCGTGGTTGTTGCCGGAGTCTCGCTGCCGTTTTGCAGAAGCAGTTGTGAGTCGCCGACGATGAGCACTACGCAAACAGCAGGTTGTGTGCAGTCCAGCTTAAAGCTGTGACCAGTCAGTGTATTGAGTCGTTCTTGCGTGTTGCTGTCGAGCGCCAGCGCCCGGTTGATCAGGCTCTCCAGTACGCCCAGCGCAGCCGTGGGAAGTGCTGCACTCATGCTTTAATGCCGCGGTGCACTGCCACGACGCCGCCGGTCATGTTGTAATAAGTGGCATTACTGAAGCCGGCTGTTTTCATCATGTCGAGCAGTGTTTCTTGGTCCGGGTGCATCCGAATGCTTTCCGCGAGATAGCGATAGCTTTCCGCGTCTCCCGCGAAGAGTTGACCCATTTTGGGTAGTACAGAGAAGGAATACTGGTCATAAATTTTGCCGAGCAGCTCACTCTTGGGTTTGGAAAACTCCAGCACCAGACAGCGGCCGCCGGGTTTGAGTACGCGGAGCATCGAGCGCAGCGCAGCGTCCTTGTCGGTAACATTGCGCAGGCCAAAAGCGATCGTAATGCAGTCAAAGTAGTTGTCGGGGAAGGGCAGGCATTCTGCATTTGCCTGCACGTATTCAATGTTGGCGACTATGCCCTTGTCGGTAAGCTTTTCGCGCCCAACGTCGAGCATGGAGCTGTTGATGTCGGCCAGAACGACCTTGCCTTCGGGGCCCACCAGCGCGCTAAATTTTGCTGCGAGGTCACCGGTGCCCCCGGCAATGTCCAATACCTGCTGGCCGCGCCGGACACCGGAAAGCTCAATGGTAAAGCGCTTCCAGACCCTGTGAATGCCAGCGGACATCAAGTCGTTCATCAGGTCGTAGCGGGCGGCCACGGAATGAAAAACCCCCGCTACCATGCCGGCTTTTTGCGAGCGATCGACGGAGCTGAAGCCGAAGTGGGTTTTGTGGTCGTCTGACATGGCGTGTACCAGGGTCTGTCCGGGCCGCTATTGTAGCTGCGCCGGCGGGCTATGTATAACCCGAAGCCGGTTCATAGATTGTGTTCTTCCCGCAGCTCACGCAGTTTCTCGCGCCGTTCGTCGAGACTCAGGGGTGTGCTGCTTTCTTCCGGTAAGGCCGGTACCGAGGGCGCGGCGAGTTCCTCGCCGGCGATGACCTTCTGGCAAATACGCAAATAGTGTTCCTTGAATACCGGAAAGACATTGCGTTCGGGGTTGCCGGCCATAAAGTGCCAGTCTGCCGCGCGGCCGGCATGGTAGACCGCATCGTGGCTCCAATCATAGTCGGCCTTGGGCGAGCCGGCGCGACAGGCTTCGAGGTAGGCGCTGTGAGCGTCGGGCAAGCCGAGCGAGGCAAAATCGGGTTTGCTGAGTTCGCGTATCGTGTGCACCGTTGGTAGGTAGGCGGATTCGCGAATGCTGCGGCGCCCGCCACGGACAATTTCTTCTGCGCTCAAATCAGTCAGGCTGTGCAGCCACAGTTGCTTGGCAATCCGGACCTTGTCGCCGGGAAAGGCTTTGTGAAACTGATTGTGGTAGGCAAGTTCCAGCTCGGCGAAGAGCTGATTGATCGCATCGATATGGTGCTCGGTAATTTCTGGCTCGGGCCCGCTATTTGCCGACGATCCCCGAGGCCCAGCTGCGGTCGGTGAGCTTGCTGAAGAGCTTTTCAGCTTCTGTTTGATGCTTTCCGTTAGCGTTTTGCTGTCCCGCATAACTGTCTCCCATTCGGTGGCGCTGCGCCCATTGATACTTTATATGCTGTAGAAATTTGCTGTTCCAAGAGCGCTGCAGCTGGCGGCTGTCCAGCCAGTATAAGCGAAATTCGGGCAATAATTGGCGGGCAAATTCGGCGTCGATATTAGCCATGTGGAGAATATCAAAAACTGCGGCATCCGGCTGCCAGTTCTCGGGAAGGTGGCGTGGCTCGGTATCGAAGTTAATGGCGTTGGTATAGTGCGCCCACTGCAGGCGGACGTGCTTGATAAACTGGGTGTTCCATTGCCGGTCTTTGCGGCCATTTTCTCGCCAATACAGGACAAACTCTGGAACAGCGTCCTCGATAAAGCTGCGGTCGATGCCGCTGCGTTCGAGAATGTCGAGTGCATCGCTACTGGGCTGCCAGTCGGAAGTCACGGGCTGGGTATGTGCCTCCTCGACCTGCTGGTAACGGTGGTCTTTCCAGCGTTTGGCGACATGCTGGGAGAACGTGCTATTCCAAGAAGAGCGGGCTGCGCCTTTCTCACGCCAGAAAGTGATAAATTCCGGAATCAGGGCTTCAATAAAGTCGGGCTCGACCTGATGAAACTGGATGAGGTAGGTCCTGCTCTCGCGATCGGGCTGCCAGTCATCGCGTATTGGAGACGCACTGCCATCTCCCGGTCGTGAGAGTGGCGGACCTTTTACCTTTTGTTCCGGACTTGCAGGGGCGGCGGCATCGGCTTTTTGCTGTAGGGAAAAGCGGATATTGCGGGCACTGGCATTGAGTGCACTGCCGAGGGCTAAAACCCCTTGGGATTGAAGTTGACGAAGTGTATTTTCGATTTCGCCCAATTCCCAGAAGGGCAGCAATTGTTGCAGCTGCTGTTTGTCGATAAGCTGCCAGCTGTTTTCGTTCTTGCCAGTGAGCAGTGTCCATTCGGTGAGCAGCTGATACAGCAGTGCCTCATGCAGTCCGAGTGTGGCTGCTAGCGAGGGCGATACGATGAGCGGGCGTTCAATCACGACAGCAGCGGCCTGTAGGTGGGGAATTACTGAATCGCTATTGTAGGGTTTCCCTTCCATTGGGGCCAACAGCGATTTTCAAAAGAGGGCTTTTTGTCGATGGCGAAGCAGAAAACAGCGTTTGTCTGTAATGATTGTGGCAGTGAATACAGTCGCTGGCAGGGTCAGTGTCACGACTGCGGAGCGTGGAACACGCTGGCGGAATTCAAGCTCGGTCCTGCGGCCGTCGCGGCGCCAGTACAGCAGATTGGCTACGCTGGCGCGGCGGCGGGTGAAATACAGACCTTGGCCAGTATTGATCTGGCGGAGTTACCACGTATTCACAGTGGCTCCTCCGAGTTTGATCGGGTTTTGGGTGGTGGACTGGTGCCGGGTTCTGCGGTGCTCATTGGTGGGCACCCCGGTGCGGGCAAAAGCACGCTCCTGCTGCAGACCTTGTGCAAGCTAGCTGAGACGGTTACCGCGCTGTATGTGACCGGTGAGGAGTCACTGCAGCAGGTGGCAATGCGGGCGCGGCGGCTAGAGCTGCCTACCGGCAAGCTGCAGCTGTTGTCCGAAACCCGGCTGGAATCCATCTGCGCGCAAGCGGCAAAGCAGCGTCCGAAGGTGATTGTTGTTGATTCTATCCAAGTGCTGCATTGCGACCATATCAGCTCGGCGCCAGGCAGCGTTTCGCAGGTGCGCGAATGCGCGGCGGCGCTTACTCGCTATGCCAAGCAGACCGATACGGTAGTGCTGCTGGTGGGTCACGTGACCAAGGAGGGTTCGCTGGCAGGACCCAAGGTGCTGGAGCATATGATTGACTGCTCAATCATGCTCGAAGGTAGCAGCGACACGCGATTCAGGACCCTGCGCGCCCAGAAAAATCGTTTCGGCGCGGTTAACGAATTGGGTGTGTTTGCCATGACCGAGCAGGGTTTGAAAGAAGTGAAAAACCCCTCGGCAATTTTTCTTAATCGGCATGCCAACCCCTCGTCGGGCAGCGTTGTTATGGTGGTTTGGGAAGGCACTCGCCCCCTGCTGGTGGAAATTCAGGCCTTGGTAGATGGCAGTAGCTTGGGTAACCCCCGTCGGGTGACGGTTGGTCTGGAGCAGAACCGTTTGGCGATGCTATTGGCAGTCTTGCACCGCCACGGTGGCTTGCAGGTGGGTGATCAAGATGTGTTTGTCAACGTTGTTGGCGGCGTGAAAGTGCTCGAAACCAGTGCCGATTTGGCGCTGTTATTCGCCATTGTGTCCAGCTTTCGCGACCGGCCGCTGCCCGAGGATCTAGTCGTTTTTGGTGAAGTGGGGCTTTCCGGTGAGATACGGCCAGTGCCCAGCGGGCAGGAACGCTTGCAGGAGGCGGCCAAGCACGGTTTCCGGCGCGCTATTGTGCCATCTGCCAATCGCCCGCGACGGCCGATTGACGGCATGACTGTGGTCGCCGTCGACAGTCTTGCGCAGGCAATTGAAGCCATGTAGCCAGCGCCATGCTCGCCAGCTGGTCTAAAAAATCTCTTCCAGCGACGGATCGTGGGGGCCGTTGGCGGGCGAGCCAGCCGGCGCTTCGCTATCTCCGCTCTCGGGCACATTTTCGGTTCGGAATATTTCAAATATCGCGTTGGTTTGGCCTGGTGCTGCGAGCCTGCCGGTTTCTGGGTCGATGCGCACGCTGGCGATGCCTGGGGGTTGCTTCATGGGGCGCTCTGGCCGATTTTCCAGCGCTACGGCCATAAAATCCATCCAAATTGGCAGGGCGACCGAGCCGCCATACTCCTTTCGGCCCAAGTTGAGGTTGTTGTCGAAACCCACCCATGCGGTCGTGACGATGCCCGAGCCGTAACCCGAAAACCATGCGTCGGTGGGTCCGTTGGTCGTGCCGGTTTTGCCCGCCAAGTCGGCGCGCCCCAGTTTGCGTGCGCGCCGACCGGTGCCGTAGCGAATGACGTCTTTGAGAATGCTGTCCATAATGTAGGCCACGCGTTCTTCGACGATGCGCTCGGCATTGGGGTGCTGTGGTAGTGGCGCGAGTTCGCTGCTATCGAGAATGGCCTCTAAATTATTGGCTTCTTGGAAAAAGGGCTCATCACCGGCATACATCTCCTCGGGTAGAAAGCTGAGGCCTTGTTCATTAGCGCAATCGCGGCAGACGATGGGATGTTCAGCTTGATAGAGGATGTTGCCATCGCGATCTTCAATGCGAGCGACGACATGGGGTTTAACTCTGAAGCCGCCATTGGCAAAGGCAGAGTAGCCGGTGACAACGTCCAAGGGGGTGGCGGACAGGCTGCCCAGTGCCAAAGATAAGTCACGAGGCAGCTGCGACTCGCGGAAACCAAAGCGCGTTACGTAATCTATGGTGCTGCCAATGCCGGTCGACCGCAGCAGTCGAATCGACACCAGGTTGCGTGAATTGTAGAGCGCCTTGCGCAGCCGGGTCGGGCCGTAAAACTTGCCGCTGTCATTGGTCGGGCGCCAGGTGCTTTCCAGCATTTGGTCGTCGAAAACGATGGGGGCATCGTTTATGACGGTAGCAGCAGTCGCGCCGTTCTCCAGAGCTGCGCTATAAATAAAAGGCTTGAAATTCGAGCCGGGTTGCCGGTTTGCCTGAGTTACTCGGTTAAAGCTGCTGTACTGGTAATCGTAGCCGCCGACTAGGCTCAGAATTTCGCCGGTGTCAGCATTCATGGACACGAGCGAGGCCTGTATTTTAGGCAGCTGTGACAGCTTCCAGCCGTCGCCGTCGGCAATAACGCGCACCAGATCGCCGATTTTCACCACATCGCTGGCTTTCTGGGGAGCTGTGCCGCGGCTGTCCTCGTTAATGAACGGGCGGGCTTCGGAGAGTCCGTCCTTCCATTGCAGCGTAATGTCGGACGCGTCGCGCATTAACAAGCGAGCTGATTTATCGGCTACGTCCAGCACCAATGCCGGCTCCCGGCGAGCTACTGGACTAACGTTGCGCAGCTGGGCGTGCCAATAGTCGCGGTCGTACTCCTGGGGGTTCAGTGGCCACTGTGCCTCGGCGCCGCGGTAACCGTGTCGCAACTCATACTCGCTAACACCTTCAAGGATGGCATTGTTAGCCACTTCCTGGAGTTTACTGTCGACGGTAGTAAAGGCTCGGTAGCCCTCTGTATAAGCCTCTGCGCCAAAGCGCCGAATCATGTCCCTGCGCACCATTTCCGACACGTAGGCGGCTTCTGCTTCCAGCCTGCTACCGTAGTAGGTCGATGTGATATCTACTTCGCGGGCCGCGTTGTAGTCTTCAGGTGTTATGTATTTCAAGCTGAGCATACGGCTCAGGATCCAGTCACGGCGAGATTTGGCCCTGCCGGGGTTGGCGAGTGGGTTATACGCGGAAGGGGCTTTCGGGAGCCCCGCAATCATGGCCATCTCGGCGAGATTGAGATCTCCAACGTGCTTGTCATAATACACGCCGGCGGCGGCCTCTATACCGTAGGCATGGTTGCCGAGAAAAATTTTATTGAGGTATAGCTCTAGTATTTCTGCCTTGCTCAGTGCGCGCTCGATTTTAATGGCGAGGAAAATTTCGTTAAACTTCCTTGAGAATGTCCGTTCTTGGGACAAGAAATAATTTTTTGCGACCTGCATGGTTATTGTGCTGCCGCCGGTCTGGATTTCGCCACTTACGATCAATTGTGACGCTGCTCGCAGCAAGCCGGCGATATCTACGCCATGATGCTCGTAAAAACGGTCATCCTCGGCAGCGAGGAAGGCCTTGATAAAAATAGACGGTATTTCCTCGAAGTCGAGAGGTGTCCTCTTCTTTTCGCCGAACTCACCAATCAGCTGCAGATCTCGACTGTAGATGCGCAGAGGGGTTTGCAGGCGAATATCGCGGAGGGTATCCACATCCGGCAGCTTTGGGGTGAGATAAAGAAATATGGCGGCAAAACCGGCAATAACACTGGCGGCAAGCACTAGAGAAAGTTGTATAAGTGCCCGCCGAATATAGATATATTTAGACATTCTGATCCTGTGAAAAGGTGCTCAGTGGTTCGCGAATCGCTGTTTATATTAACGAATCGAGACGCGCTATACTTAAATGCCATTATAACTATTTGCGAAAATGGGTTCTCTGGTATTTAATCTATTTATAAGAAGTGTGTTCTAAGTCTCGGATGTAGATAGGAAAACTTTGGTGCTAAAGGATTTTTTTGGCGGCTGGCGTCCCAGTTCAGTAATAGGTGTCGATATCAGTTCCAGCTCGGTCAAGGTGTTGGAACTGAGCCGCAATGACGGCCGCTACCGGGTGGAAAGCTTTGCTGTGGCGGCTTTGCCGCTGAATTCGGTGGTGGAAAAAAACATCACCGACATTGAGTTGGTCGCGGAAACCTTGCGCTTGGCCTATACGCGGTCGCGCTCCAAGCAGAAAAATGTCGCGGTCGCGGTCTCGGGTGCGGCGGCGATTACCAAAGTTATTGAAATGCCTGCAGACCTCAAAGAGGATGTCATGGAGGCGCAGATTACGATGGAGGCCGATCAGTATATCCCCTATCCGCTGGAGGAGGTTGCACTTGATTTCGAAGTGCTGGGACCTTCTGCGCGCAGCGAAGGTATGGTTGAAGTTCTGCTCGCAGCGTCGCGACAGGAAAATATCGACAGTCGGGTTGAGGTATTGGAGCTAGCTGATCTTGAGGCCAAGGTGGTCGATATTGAGGCTTTCGCCATGGAGCGGACCTTTGGGCTTATTGCGCAGCAATATGAGCTGAACGAGAACTCGGTGGTGGCGATCCTCGATATTGGTGCGACAGTGACCACCCTCAGCGTTATTGTAAATGAGGAAACCATCTACATACGCGAGCAGCTGTTTGGCGGCCGCCAGTTGACCGAAGAAATTCAACGTCGCTACGGTATTTCTTACGAGGAAGCCGGGCAGGCCAAGAAGGAGGGGGGTATTTCTGACGACTATGAAGAAGAAGTGCTCGACCCCTACAAAGATGCCGTCGTTCAACAAATATCGCGGGCACTGCAGTTTTTCTATTCGGCCAGTCAATACAATATGGTCGATTTCATCGTCTTGGCGGGCGGTGTGGCCTCAACA
>JBLHMO010000040.1:0-23128 GCA_047622145.1 Paracoccaceae bacterium
GTGGCGCTTGCCCAGTTCCGAGAAGCGTATGGAAAATATTGGCAGTTTGTTTGCGCGCGCAGATTTCATTAGTTTGCACCTGCCTGTTTTGGATGCCACTCGTGGTTTGATCAATGCTGAGCTATTGGCAAACTGTAAACCGACGACGCGATTGCTGAATTTCGCACGTGAGGAAATCGTTGACAATGCTGCCATTATCGCTGCATTGGATGCAGGGCAACTTGATCGCTACATTGCCGACTTTCCCGCGCCCGGGTTGATTGGTCGTGCCGACGTCATCCTGATGCCGCATATCGGTGCCAGCACGGATGAAGCTGAAGAAAACTGTGCGATTATGGCGGCAGATCAGCTGCGTGATTTTCTAGAAAACGGCAATATCAAAAATTCGGTCAACTTTCCCACCTTGGCCTTGGAGCGCAGTGATGGTAACCGCATTGCCATCAGTAACAATAATGTACCCAAAATTTTGGGGAATGTGTTGTCAGTGTTGGCGGATGCAGATCTCAACGTGATCGATATGCTGAACAAAAGCCGTGCAGATATTGCTTACAACCTGATTGATATTGCTAGCGCACTGGACGGTAGCGTTATCGATAAAATTAGTAGTATTGAGGGCGTTATTAACGTTCGCGTCATCGTTTGATTGTCAGCTAGCCTTCGGAGGCGTTCAATGAAGGGTGCGATGAAGACTCTGGATCAGATCGCGGAACTGCTGAGCAATCAACGGGGCAAGCCGCCGATACAGAATTGGCACCCGGAACTCAGTGGTGACATTGACATTGAAATTCGGGCCGATGGCCGCTGGTTTCATGAGGGCGGCGAGATTCGCCGCCATGAATTGGTCAAGCTGTTTGCGTCGATACTTCGTCGCGAGTCTGACGGGGAATACTACTTGGTAACTCCTGTCGAAAAATGGCGCATTCGCGTTGTCGACCAGCCACTGCTGATGGTTGATCAGGAGAGCAGTTCTGAGCAGATCCTGATGAAAACCAATACCGACGATTGGGTGCCCGTGGATGCAGCGCATCCGCTGGAGGTTTCCACTGACGCCGCAAGCGGCGAGCCTTACCCAACGGTGCAATTGCCCCACGGCTTGCGCGCCAAGGTGGGTCGGGCGGTCTTTTATCGCTTGGTGGAACTTGCCAGTGAAGAATCGGGGGAGCTCTGGGTGCATTCATCGGGACTGCGTTTTTCATTGGGTTGGATAGGGCAGGAAGCGCAATAAAATGGCTACAATATCGCTTAGAAAGACCCATTCGCGCCCTGAGCCGGAGGTCAGAGCCTTAGTTGAGGAGCTGGCCGCCTCGTTAACGCAGCGTTACGACGTTGAGGCTGTGTGGATTGACGACAATACGGTAAAAATCAATCATAACCGCATGTCCGGTAAGCTCTCAATGCAGCCTAATCAAGTCTGTATAGAGGTGAGGCTCGGCTTTCTTGCGGGTGCCTTCAAAAGTAAAATAGAGTCTGAGCTGCGTAAATCCCTCGACGAAAAACTCTCGTAGCCATAATTTGAATCAAAAGTTCAAGCAGAGTGCCTAAGCACAATTTCAGATAAATTTTTGAATGTCGGGATAATTTCCGCGATTTCTGGTTCTAAGTTTGCACAATTCAATCAGGGAGATCGATTGGTGAAAGCTGTAACGAACAAGCCCTTAGGGTTCTGGCGACACATGGTCGCGTTATCGACGCTGTTATTGATGGTCAGTAGCAGCCAAGCTTCTTGGCCCTTCGCCGATAGTCAGGGCGACACACTGCCCAGTCTGGCGCCCCTGCTGGAAACCGTGAACCCAGCCGTCGTCAACATTTCAACTTACACTACGCGTACCGTTCAGCAGAACCCTCTGCTTCAGGACCCATTCTTCCGCCGTTTTTTCAATGTTCCAGATCAGGCGCCAGCGCGGAAAAGGCGAACGCAGAGTGCCGGCTCTGGTGTCATCATTGATGCAAAAAATGGCACCGTCCTGACTAATCACCATGTGATTGATGGTGCCGACGAGATTACCGTTTCAATGGAAGATGGCCGTAGCTACAAAGCTGAACTGATCGGCTCCGACCCCGAAGTTGATATCGCGGTGCTTAAAATTTCGGCTGAAAATCTGATTGCTATTCCCATAGCAAACTCGGACCCTGTGCGAGTCGGCGATTTTGTGATCGCCATCGGCAACCCTTTTGGTCTAGGGCAAACCGTTACCACCGGCGTTGTCAGTGCACTTGGGCGAACCGGTTTGGGTCTCGAAGGCTATGAGAACTTCATTCAGACTGATGCCTCAATAAACCCGGGGAATTCAGGCGGGGCTTTGGTGAATCTTCGCGGTGAACTGGTTGGCATCAATACGGCTATTTTGGCGCCTTCGGGTGGTAATGTCGGCATCGGTTTTGCAATTCCAACCAACATGGCGCAAGCCAGTATCAACCAGATTTTGGAGCACGGCGAAGTCAAGCGCGGTCAGTTAGGGGTGATTATTCAGGATCTAACACCCGAACTGGCGGAAGCCTTTGGGATAGAAAAAGGCCAACGCGGTGCGCTGATAGCTGAGGTGCAAGAGGGTAGTGGCGCTGATGACGCTGGGCTGAAAGCTGGTGACGTTGTCGTCGAAGTCGATGGCAAGGATATCCTCAGTTCGGCGCAATTGCGTAACGCTGTGG
Source organism: Paracoccaceae bacterium (assembly GCA_047622145.1). Classification (GTDB taxonomy): domain Bacteria; phylum Pseudomonadota; class Gammaproteobacteria; order Pseudomonadales; family Spongiibacteraceae; genus Litorivivens. Next base: position 2,650 of record JBLHMO010000040.1, read on the forward strand.
GGGTGCGCCAGATCGGTGAAGCCTTGAAGTTGAAGGTTGTACGTGATGGCAAAACAAAGACCATCAAGGCGAAAATTGGAGAACCATCGGTCTTGGTTGCCGGCAAAGATGAGGCCCCCCACAAATTCCTAGAAGGCGCCTCGCTGAAGGAATCCGATGACAGCGATGGTGTGCTGGTGTCGGAGATAGCCCAAGGCTCCGCGTCGGCTCGTTCAGGGCTGCGCCCGGGTGATGTAATTGTGTCGGCGAATAAACAGCGCGTAAAGTCCATCGCTGATTTGCGTAAGGCAGTTTCCGGCTCGGATAAGCGTTTGCTGTTACAAGTAAAGCGAGGTCGTGCTGCGCTCTATATTGTTCTGCAGTAAGTCGCAGATTGGGGTGGGAGAGCAGTAATAGTCATGCTCTCCCGTTCAGCGGCGATTCAGGCCGGCGGCTTAAACTCAGCGTGCTGGGCAATCCGCCTGAAGTGGAGTCAGTGATGATACGTGCAGTGCCCTTGGTAGTAGCGTTGCTGTTGCTTGTCGGCTGCGCCGGTGCGCCGGTTGCCACCGACTATGATCCAGAGTTTCCCTTTGCCAGCATACGCAGTTACGCGTGGCTCAAGTCCGCATCGAATTCCGAACTCCCAGAAGCTGAGCCCCGGAAACACGGGCCTCAGCAAGCAGGCAAGGCGCGGGCTGAGATCAACGACCTGATGCGTGATCGCATACGCGCGGCATTGGCAGCGCAAATGCAGGCTCAGGGTATTAACGATGCGTCTAGCAGCAAGACCGCGGATATTTTGCTGACCTTCCATATGGGCATTAAAGAGCGTGTTGAGGTGTATGACTTCCATGATCACTTCGGTTACTACCCCTGCTTTTCCCTCCACTGCGGCCCGGGCTTTGGCTATTACCCCGGTGGCATTCATCACGATCATTGGCAAACCGAGTATCAGCAAGGGCGTCTGATTATCGATATGATTTCGCCAGCGTCAGGCAAATTGGTGTGGCGTGGAGTTTCCGAGCGTCGCATTCCCTGGCTGGAAACGCCAGAGGAGCGACGGCTCTTTATTGTCGACACTGTCGGTGCGGTGATGCGACATTTTCCGCCCGCTCGAAATCTGCGCCACTAGAGCGTTAGGTCTGGTTTGCCAGCCACTGGCGAGCATGCAGAGCTAATTATGCGTAATACATGCCCACATCAGCTTGAATCTGACTGGCAGATAACAGACAATGTCGCGCCGCGGCCCTAGGCCGCGCGTTATGGTGGTCCTCCCGGTCCCCTCGCAACGATAGACGGTAAACTCCGCCAGGCCCGGAAGGGAGCAACGGTAGCTGTCAACTCGTGTGCCGTGGTGTGGCTGGTTGGACCGCCACCTTCCTCTTTAGTCAGTTCAAGTAGCGCGCCGGCTAGTGTATCCTAGTGTGTTAAAACCAGCGGCCACAGGGTTTTCCTACAAATGAGTTATCAGGTTCTCGCTCGAAAGTGGCGACCCAAGACATTTCGCGAAATGGCAGGGCAAACACATGTGCTCAAAGCGCTTGTCAACGCGCTCGATCATGACCGTTTACACCATGCCTACCTCTTTACTGGCACCCGCGGCGTAGGTAAAACTACGATCGCCCGTATCCTCGCCAAGTGCCTGAATTGCGAGAGCGGAGTAAGCTCTGAGCCCTGCGGTACCTGTGGCGCCTGCGTCGCTATTAATGAGGGTCGTTTTGTCGATCTGATCGAAGTCGATGCCGCATCGAAGACAAAAGTCGACGACACCCGTGAAATGTTGGACAACGTGCAATACACGCCAACACGTGGTCGCTATAAGGTGTACCTCATCGATGAGGTACACATGCTGTCCGGTCACAGTTTTAATGCGCTGCTGAAAACCCTGGAAGAGCCGCCGCCCCATGTAAAATTTCTATTGGCGACAACAGATCCACAGAAAATTCCAGCAACCATTCTTTCTCGCTGCCTGCAGTTCAGCCTCAAGAATATGACGCCGGATCGCATTGTCGAGCACCTCAAGCATGTCCTCGACAAGGAAATGATCAGCTTTGAAGACGAGGCCCTGTGGAATATTGCTCGCGCGGCTGAAGGCAGTATGCGCGATGCACTGAGCCTCACCGATCAGGCCATCGCCTTTGGCGCCGGTAAACTCGGTGCGCAGGATGTGGAGTCAATGCTGGGCAGTATTGATCGTTCGGCGGTTTGTGAGCTCGCAAGACAGCTACAGCAAGGCGATGCCGCTATAGTGCTGAGCGTCGTTCAGGGTTTGGCTGAGCAGGGCGTCGATTTTAGTTCGGTACTGGTTGATCTAATCGCGTTAATGCACCGCATTGCAGTGGTGCAGGTAGTACCGGATGCTCTTGATCGCAGCGCGCCGGACCACGCCGAAGTTAAAAGTCTGGCGGAAACGTTCCCGGCAGAAGACGTTCAATATTTTTATCAGCTTGGCCTGGCCGGCCGCCGGGATTTGCCCTTAGCACCGGATGCACGTAGCGGTTTTGAGATGGTCTTGTTGCGCATGTTGGCCTTCAAACCTGCCGGTGTACACCAACTGCCGCCGGCCGGTAGTGCTGGCCAAAATGCCGTTAGTGAGACCAGTTCTGTAAAAAAGTCGCCAGTCTCGGCGAGTGAGTCGGGTACGCCGGCTGGCGTCGAGACAGCAGGGCTCCCCACTGCGGAAAATACTCCCACTGCTCCTGTTAGCTCGCCAGCACTGCCAATAGACAGTGCTGGCTCTATGGTGCCTGATCGTGAGGCGCCGCCCTTGGCGGCCTACACAGACGGCGCCGAGACGGTTGAGGAATTCGAATTCATATCCACACCACAGTCTGAACCGCCTGCATCAACTAGGGTTGTTGTGCCAGCTGCAGTCGAAAGTAATTCACCACCTCAGCCTGCAGTATCTGCTAACGCCGATATCGCGATCGATCACGAAGCTACGAGTATAAAGCTGGGCGAGCTAACACCACAAAACTGGCGCGAAGGCTTCGCTGATTTCGGATTTGCGGGGCTACTGCACTCCATCTGCAGTCATTGTGTCTTAATGAGAATTGACCTGCCGCCCGTGGGTATTGAGGCTGTTGTACCAGCGGGAGCACCGACATTGTATTTCCATATAGACGGTGCAAATGCCAACTTGCTGAACGATGCACACAAGGAGCGCTTCGAAAAGGCTCTACGAGCGTATTTTAATGCTGCACTCAGTATCGATCTTCAGGTCACGACTGTTACCGAAGAAACACCTGCGGAGTACGCCGAGCGTCTGGAGCAAGAACATCTGACAGATTTGCGCGCGCTGATTCAGGCAGATCCCAATGTGCAGCGTCTGGTGAAAGAGTTTGAAGCGTCGGTGGACGAATCCAGTATCCAGCCGCGGCGAGATAATTAAAGTGAAGTTTTACGGCAATGAGGTGAAACCATGCCAGACCTGAACGACCTGATGAAGCAGGCGGGCAAAATGCAGGATCAGATGCAAAAGGCCCAAGAAGAGCTGTCCAAACAGGAGGTAGTTGGCGAGTCCGGAGCAGGAATGGTTCGCGTCACCATGAATGGCCGACACGACGTTAAAGGCATCGCCATTGATGACGCTCTTATCAAGGAAGACAAGGCAATGCTGGAAGATCTCATCGCCGCAGCCGTCAATGATGCCGTTCGACGGGTGGAGGAGACCAATAAAAATGCCCTCGGCAAAATGTTCTCCGGTGCGGGCATGCCCAGCGATTTCAAGATGCCTTTCTGACCATGCAATTTAGTCCCGCTATTGAAGAATTAATCGAAGCGCTGCGCTGTTTGCAGGGTGTTGGACGTAAGTCGGCCCAGCGTATGGCCTTCGATTTGTTGCAGCGCAATCGTGGTGGTGCCAACGCGCTCAGCGTGGCATTAGAAAAGGCCGTTCAGACGGTTGGCCAGTGCAAGGCCTGTAGAAGCCTGACGGAATACGAGCTGTGTGGTATTTGTTCGAGCGAGAAACGCGACCGCAGTATGATATGCGTGGTTGAATCACCGGCGGATGTGGTTGCACTGGAACAGGCCGGCGGTTATCAAGGGCAGTATTTTGTGCTGATGGGTCACCTTTCCCCCATCGACGGAATTGGCCCGGAAGACATTGGTATTGACCTCCTGTTGGCGAGAGCCCGGGACCTTCAAATTAAGGAGCTGATTTTGGCCACTAACCCGACTGTAGAAGGCGAGGCAACGGCCTACTATATTAGCGAACAGCTTCGCCAGCTGGGCATTGGTGTATCGCGCATAGCGCATGGCGTCCCCCTGGGTGGAGACCTCGAGTATGTAGACAGCGGCACGCTGGCGCACGCGCTGAATGGCCGGCGGTTGTTGGTCGAATGAGCGAAACTGTTGAGTATCGCTGGGTAGACAGCGATCAAGGCCTACAAGAATGTGTCGCCTACCTGTCTGGTGCGAGCGAGCTCGCCATCGATACAGAGTTTATGCGCACGGACACGTTTTACCCCATTCCGGCGCTTTTGCAGTTGTCTGACGGCCAGATCATTTATCTGATAGACCCTCTAGCCATAGGCCAATGGCAGCCTTTGCGCGAGCTAATGCTCGATAGTTCCATCACCAAAGTTCTGCACTCTGTCAGTGAAGACATGGAGGTTTTCCAGCGCCTGCTCGATTGCGTACCGCAGCCGCTGCTGGATACTCAGGTAGGCGCAGGCTTGGCGGGCTTTGGCAGCGGCTTGGGCTACCAGAAACTGATTGATCAGTTACTTGGCATTGCCGTCGAGAAAGGTGAAACCCGTTCAAACTGGTTGCAGCGGCCCTTATCTGAGAGCCAGTGCGTTTACGCGGCCCTAGACGTCGAACACTTATTACCAGCCTTTCGTCATATTCAGCGCGAACTCGAAGCACAAGGTCGCATGGAATGGTGGCGTGAAGAGGGCCAGCGGCAGGTGAGGATGGCTTTGGTCAGTTTGGAGCCCAAAGATTATTTCAAACGTATCAAGTCGGCTTGGAAACTGAATGCGCAGCAACAGGCGCAACTGCGAGAAATTTGTGCCTGGCGTGAACTGCAAGCGCGCGCGCAGGATGTGCCGCGCGGACGCATTTTGAAAGACCCCGTGTGTGTTGATATTGCTCGCCGCAGACCGGCGCACCCGGCGGCACTCGCGGCGATCCCAGATATCCGTGATTCGACAGTTCGTAAACACGGCGAGACGATATGCGACATTTTGTCGGTAGAGCACAGTTTACAAGACCAAGAATTGCTGGCGAGGCCTCTGGAAGGCACGCAGAAAGGACGGCTTAAAGTTTTGCGCGAGCAGCTTGATACGCTGAGTGAAGAACTTAACGTACCCCGAGAAATGCTGTTGAACAAGCGCGATATGGAAGCGCTTGTGCGCAACGTGGCTGTTTCGAGTGAGTTGCAGGGCTGGCGAAGCGTGGTACTTGCTACCTTGGTTGAAAATCTATCTGCGGAGGCGCAATGACGCTTATTGTCAGTATTTATCGAAGCCCAAAGAATGAGGGTACCTACCTTTACGTCGAAAAGGCAAAAGGGCTGAAGCGGGTTCCAGAAGTCTTGCTCAATCAGTTTGGTAAGCCAGAACTGGCGATGACACTGGCGCTTACCAGTGCGCGCAAACTGGCCCGTGCGGACGTCACCAAGGTCATTGCTGCCGTCACAGAGCAGGGTTTTTTTCTGCAATTACCGCCCGTTCCTCACACCGGGAATAACGTCGAAGCAGTATGAAAAAGTTTTGGGAAAGCAAAAGCTTAGAAGAAATGTCTGAGAGGGAGTGGGAACTTCTGTGCGATGGCTGCGGGAAGTGCTGCCTGCATAAACTCGAAGACGAAGATGACGGCAAAATATACTACACCGGTGTCGCCTGCCAATTACTTGATGTTGAAAGCTGTCGCTGCAGTAATTACGCCGAACGCCTTTCGTTGGAACCGACTTGCGTTAAGCTCACGCCGGACGATGTTGACAGTTTGCAGTGGCTACCCGATAGCTGCAGCTACCGGCGGGTGCAGGATGGACGGGGATTGGCAGACTGGCATCATTTGCTCTCAGGGGATCGCGATCAAGTTCACCATGACGGGCATTCTATTATAGGGCGCTGCGTCAGCGAGCGGCATGTTCACCCGGATGATCTAGTTGAGCACATTGTGCAGTGGGTAAATTGAGGTGATGGCAGGCTTCGTGGAGATGGTGAGTTAGTGGAGCAAGCGAGCTAATGGAATATCAGGCGTATCAGGAATACGTGACCGCTTGGGGTTTTTATCTCGGCGCTTGTGTGGTTTTAATCAGCATTGGCTGTTACTGGACGCGCGGGATTCGCAATGACTACCTGCGCGGCATAATGAGGCTCGTTGCCAGCGTCGCGATGTTGCTGCCGGTAATACATGAAGACAATGGCGAGATGCTGGTGCCAGCACTTGTCGTCGTATTTCTAGGGGCGTTTATTGGGAATACCATCGCCGCGGTTAAAGCGACCAATATTTTGGCCTTTGCGGTCATTGGCGCCGTTGTTGTAGCGATTATACTGGTGGGAATAGGTCGCCAATGGCGTGCCGCCCCTGTCAAATCGGCCGCAAATGCTGATTCGGAGTTATCCGAAAAGGTTAGTGATCTGGCTGATTGAAGAATTGCCGAACGCTGGTTCGGCAATTCTTCACGTACGGAAAGCGCTCAATCACCGGCGGCCAGTTAATTATATTCAAGTTTAAACATAGGGTTTGCAGGCATGAAGTTTGAAGGTACAGACAACTACATTGCAACGGACGATTTGCGTTTGGCCGTCAACTCAGCGGTTACGCTGCAGCGACCGCTGCTGATCAAGGGTGAACCTGGTACCGGTAAGACCATGCTCGCCGAAGAAGTGGCCAAGGGTTTGGGCAAAACGTTGCTGCAGTGGCACATTAAGTCGACCACAAAAGCGCAGCAGGGGCTTTATGAATACGATGCTGTTTCCCGCCTGCGGGACTCGCAGCTCGGTGGCGAAAAAGTTCACGATATCGCCAATTACATTAAGCGTGGTAAGCTCTGGGAAGCCTTCGATGCCGACGAGCAAGTGGTACTGCTGATCGATGAAATCGACAAGGCCGATATCGAATTTCCAAACGATCTTCTTGTCGAGCTCGACAAAATGGAGTTCTTTGTTTACGAGACAGGGAAAACCATCAAGGCCAAGCATCGTCCGATTATCATCATTACCAGTAATAATGAGAAAGAACTGCCGGATGCTTTTTTGCGCCGCTGCTTTTTCCATTTTATTAGTTTCCCAAGCCGGGAAACCATGGAAAAAATTGTTGCCGTTCACCACCCGGATGTAAAAAAGGACCTGGTAAACGAAGCACTGGAAGTCTTCTTCGATGTCCGTAGCATTCCCGGATTGAAGAAAAAGCCATCGACATCTGAACTGATCGACTGGTTAAAGCTGTTAATGGCTGACGATGTGCCTGACGAAATTTTGAAAAACCGTGATGCCAGTAAGGCCATTCCACCTTTGTACGGTGCTTTGCTTAAGAACGAGCAGGATGTGCATTTACTGGAGCGTCTTGCCTTTATGCATCGCCGGGAAAGTCGCGGTTAGTTCTTATGCTGATCAGTTTCTTTATTACGCTAAAAAAGGCGGGTGTTCCCGTCTCGATACGCGAGCTGCTTGACCTCATCTCCGCGCTTCGCGCGCGCTTGGTTTTCGCAAACGTCGATGATTTTTATCACTTGGCGCGACTGTGCATGGTCAAGGACGAGAAATACTACGATCGCTTTGATATTGCCTTTGGTCGCTACTTCCGCGATCTGGAAACGCTCGATGATGTCATTGAGGCTTTAATTCCTGACGATTGGCTGCGTACCGAGTTTCTGAAGCAGTTAACGGACGAAGAGAAGGCCAAGATTGAATCTCTCGGTGGCTTGGATAAGCTGATCGAAGAATTTAAAAAACGACTGGATGAGCAGAAAGAGCGCCACGAAGGCGGTAATAAATGGATTGGTACCGGTGGCACGTCACCATTCGGTCACAGTGGTTACCATCCAGAAGGTGTTCGCGTTGGTGGTGAGAGCAAGAATAAAAAAGCCGTTAAAGTCTGGGAAAAGCGCGACTTTAAAAATCTCGACGACAGTGTCGAAATTGGTACGCGTAATATCAAAGTTGCCCTAAGGAGACTGCGCAAATTTGCCCGCACCGGCTCTGCCGAGGAACTCGACCTCGGTGACACCATTAGCTCGACTGCCCGCAACGCCGGCATGCTGGACATCAAAATGGTGCCAGAAAAACACAACGCAGTAAAAGTGTTGTTATTTTTTGATGTCGGCGGCTCAATGGACCCCTTTATCCGTACCTGCGAGGAATTGTTTTCGGCAGCGCGAACGGAGTTCAAACACCTTCAGTATTACTACTTCCACAACTATATTTATGAATCCGTGTGGGACAATAATATTCGCCGTCACAATGAACGCATATCGACGCTGGATATTATGCACAAGTACAGCAGCGACTATAAAGTTATCTTCGTTGGCGATGCGTCCATGTCGCCCTACGAAATTCTGCAGCCGGGTGGCAGTGTAGAACACTGGAATGAAGAAACGGGCGAAGCGTGGATGGAGCGCATCAAGTCGACTTATGAGAAGGTTGCTTGGTTAAATCCCGTGCCGCAAGACGAGTGGGGCTGGACTCAGTCTACAGATCTGGCCTATCGGCAAGTGGAAGGCCATATGTACCCGCTGACGTTGGCGGGCCTTGAGAAAGCAATGGCCTACCTCGCGAAATAAGCTGAGCGATAACTTCGCTTTGCCGCTCAATCGCGGCAACCTGACGGTTGCCGCGTTCTTCCAAGCTTAAACGTGAATCCCTTTGAGAACCGTAGCCAGTGCAACCTGCTCTGCAGAGGCCTCTGTCTTCGGTCCGCCATCTTCGCCTTTTGCTGCAGAGGAGTCCGGGAAGGTTTTGAACACCATGTTCATAATGATCTCGGTTGCCTTTGGCATAACAGCGTTGAGTACCTGCATAGTGATACCCAGCGGAGTCGCGATACGCTTCGGTCGTTTGATGATTGCCTCGGCAATCATGTCGGCGGCTTCTTCCGGCGTTAGCGTGGGTACCGCCTGGTAGATGGAGGTGGGGCCGATCATGGGTGTGCGTACCAGCGGCATGTTGATGGTGGTGAAGGCGATATTGCGATCTGAAAACTCCGCCGCAGCCGAGCGTGAGAAAGCATCCAGTGCCGACTTTGATGCTGCGTAGGCAGAGAAGCGCGGCGAGGTGCCAACAATGACGGCAATGGAAGAAATATTGATGACATGACCGCTTTTGCGTTCCAGCATTGACGGTGCCAGTCCCATCACCAGTCGAATCGCGCCGAAGTAGTTGAGCTGCATGGTGCGTTCAAAATCATGGAAGCGGTCAAAGGTTAGTTCCAGCGAACGGCGGATAGAGCGTCCGGCATTGTTGACTAATACATCGACGTGGCCGTGATTCTTTAACAACGTGGCGACCAGTTTGTCGCAGGATTCCATATCCGATACATCACAGCTATAGGCATACGAGTTGCCACCAATGGCCTTAATTTCGGCTTGGGTTTCTTCGAGTTTGTCCAAGCTGCGCGCAACCAGAACCACTTCTGCGCCGGCATCTGCGAGCTGTAAAGCCGATGCCTTGCCAATACCCGATGACGCACCGGTGATGACGATAACCTTGTTCGCGATATTGCCCTTCAGGCTGCGATCTTTAAACAGGTCCGGGTCGAGTTTGCGTTCCCAGTAGTCCCAGATTGCAGGGGCATAATCAGGCAGTGCCGGTACGCTGATGCCGCTGCCTTTAAGGGCGCGATCAGCTTCCCTGGTGTCATAGCGCGTGGGCATATTGGCAAAATTCATAGCATCAGGCGGGATGCCTAAGTCGGCCAGCACCGAGTTGATAATGCGTTTGATAGGCGCGAGATTGCCTAACATCGAGCGAATGCTCTGTGGAATAAAGCCAAACATGCGTGTATCAATACGCAGTGCCATGCGCGGTGCGTGGCCAGCTTCGGCAAATATGTTTAAAACTTCTCCCACTCGGTGACCGTTCGGGTCGGTAAGGTGGAAACAGGTGTTGTCGAGCTTGGGTTTGTGAGAAATGTAGTCCATTGCGTCGGCAACGTAATCTACCGGCACGATATTCATCTGGCCGCCTTCTATGCCGATGAGTGAGATCCATGGCGGTAGCATGCGACGAAATTTCTGCAGTAACTTGAAGAAGTAGTAAGGGCCGTCGATTTTATCCATCTCGCCGGTTTGCGAGTGGCCAACGACCATGGCGGGGCGGTATACACGCCAAGGGATGGAACATTCTTTGCGAACAATCCCTTCGCTTAAATGCTTGGTGCGAAAGTAGGGGTGATTCAGACCTTCCGCTTCGTCAAACATATCTTCGCGGAAAGTGCCCTGATAGAGTCCCGCGGCCGCGATTGAGCTAGCCAGGTGAAAACATTTTGCTTTGAGCTCTTTGGCACACACTACTGCGTTGCGGGTGCCTTCTACGTTAGCAAGTTCCTGACTTTCCGCATCGGCTTTCAGATCATAAATGGCACCAAGGTGGTAAAAGTGGTTGATTTTTCCGCCCAGCGCTTTCATGTCTTTGGGCGATACGCCGAGGCATTTTTTACCGAGATCGCCGCTAATGGGGACAATTTTCTTTTTGTCTACACCGCATTGTCCAATCAGCTTTTCAATTTTATGGCGAGATTCCTTGCGCACCAGAACGTAAATTGTGCCCTCGCGCTTACACAGATTCTGAATCAAGAAACGACCAATAAAGCCCGTTCCCCCAGTGACGAAATAGTTCATGTGCTGCTCCTTGATACCTAAGTTTTATTGTTTGTTATTATCGATCCGCATTTACAGCTTCTTCGAGTTCAATAAATGCATCGTGAATATATCCGCCCAATTTGTCCAGATTGGGCAGTGCATGTGAGGCAACCAATCCAAAGTGTAGGTGCTGATCGTAGCTGAACAGCGTGATATTCATATGGTTAGCCGGTGTCAATGCACTGATGGGGTACTGCTCTTCCAGTTTTGCACCCCTCATGTAAAGCGGTTTGCGTGGCCCCGGTACATTTGAAACCAGCGTATTGCCTAGCGGGGGTAGTGAATTGCTCAGATTCAACAACTCCGCAAGTTGCGCAAAGACACCCAATGCCAGAGTGTAGGCGATAACAGACGATGCCGGAACGCCATCGATCTGATAGCGGACATTGCGCAGGGTGAAACCTATTTCCCGTAATCGTTCGTAGGGGTCATTGGTTTTGCGGGCGAGATCCACCAGCACAATCCCAATCTTGTTGCCGCCTTCTTCGTCGCCTTCAGTGCGCAAATTAACTGGCATTTGAATGGTGATGGGCTCCTGCAAATCGGTGCCACATTCTTCAAGGTAGCGGTGCAGGGCGCCGTCAATACAGGTGAGTGCAACATGGTTGAGGGTGGAGCGGGTTACCTTGCGCAGATGATTTACGCGCGCCATTGGTACGGTGGCCGTTGACACTTGACGGCCCGCGGCCACCTGCCCGGTTAATACCGTTTTGTGTTTCAGTTTGAAGGGCACAGCAACGGCATTTTTAGTGAGATTGAGCTGTTCTAATACAAGCTGGGCGTTCAGTTTCGATAAGCCGGCAATCATTTTCGCCTGGTCTTTGGTTCGACTAGCGAGTACGCGCACAATCGACATCGGCGAGATTTTATTGGTGCTCGTTTCAGATCGGCCGGTGGGCACCGACCAGATTGGGGTGATTTTTTTAACGCGGGGTGATTCAGAGAAGCTGCGAATCGTCCAGCGAGTGATCGTCGCACCATCAGCGTAGGCGTGATGTAGGCGAGTATAGACGGCAAAGCGATTGCCCTCCATGCCGTCTAGGACATGCATTTCCCACATAGGGCGCTCACGGTCCATTTTGGGTGTGTGAAGTTCGCCAGCGATTCGGTTCAGTACCCGACGGTTGCCGGGAGCAGGGAGGTGCCGGTAGAACAAGTGGTCTGACAACTGAAAGTTATCGGCAATTTTCCAGCGGGGTAATCCCAGGCCTTTCCAGTGGATAATTTGATTAAAGGGCGGTTTGACCTGATCTGCCGTGCTCAGCAATTCTTCGTACGTTTTTTTAACAAAGTCTGCGGGCGCGTTTTTGGGCTTGCTGAATATCATCAGGCCGCCAATATGTTTTGGGCTAGCCTCGGTTTCGGTCAGGAAAAATGCCAAGTCCATCATGGACAGTGTACTCATGCCACCCCCAGTGTGATCTGCTGATCAATAGTATGCTGCGGACTTTCTTAAGTATGGAGAGTTTACGGGCTTTACTGAATATTCTCCAAATAGATAGGGCGATAAACAGTATTTTGGGTGGTGATGGTGCTCGTGCGGCCAAGCTTTTTGTTCTTATACGTTGTCGTGCGACAGTAAAAGTATCGCCAAACACCTACCTTGTACAGGCATACGCCTTCCTCTTACGGCTCAACTCGACCGGCTTTGCGCGGTAAAGGCGATGATTCCCGCCGTTACAGCAACGTTCAATGACTCTACGCCATTATGCATGGGTATGCATAGCTGCGAACTGCACAGGCGGCCAAGTGAATCTGACAGGCCCTCGGTTTCATTCCCCAGCAGGTACAACGCCGGGCCCGCCTTGCCGGCTTCAAATACGGATTGAGTGGCGTGTGAGGACAGGCCATAGATTTCACTGCCGGCATCACGCAAGTCGCGGAGGCAGCTATCCAGTTGGTCGCAAAAATAGATTGGCGCTTTGAAAAGGGTGCCTGCGCTGGCTTTTATTACCAGTGCTGACAGGCTGGCGCAGCCGTTTTGGGGGAGTAGCAGGCCGGTAATGCCACTGGCACTGACCGAGCGAATGATCATGCCGAGATTTTGCGGGTTGGTTACGCGATCCAGGGCGATTAGGCGTGTATTGGCGTGCAGGGGTAGCAAGTCTTGGTATGGCCGGTAGGCCGGTAGCTGCAAATCCAGCGCCACGCCCTGATCCTGTTTGCCGTTTCGGGATATTCGCGATAGGGCCCGGCGGTCGTGAAAAGCGATTGGAATGTTGCGCGCGTCGGCGAGACTTTTGATTTGTTGAATTATACCTTCACTGCGATTGCTGTCTGCGAGGTGCAGTTTAAAGGCCGGCAATCCGGCATCCTGTAAGGCCTCAAGCACGGGCTTCCTGCCGTAAACCGTGAGCATTTGATCAAAAAATGCTTTGCGTTGTTGATACTCGGGGGTGTCACTACTACTCACAGCTTATTCTTCCAGTTGTTGGCGATACTGGCCGGGTGACATGCCCGTCCATTTTTTAAAGGAGCGATGAAACGCGCTGCTATCTTGAAATCCCATCAATAGCGAAATGGCATTGATGCTCAGCTCACGCCGATTCATATAGGTGAGCACGGCTTCTTTACGAAATTCATCTTTGAGCAGCTGATAGCTGGTGTTCTCTTTCTGTAAGTGTCGGTGCAGGGTTCGTACCGACATATTTAAGTGGTCGGCAATACGCTGGGCCGAGGGTAGCTCGCTGCCCAATTCGTTATTGAATATCGCTTTGACTTTTTCTTGGTACTCGCCATTGTCCAGTGTGGTCATTTTGCTAATGAGCGGGTAGGGCGCAGTGCGTAAAAAATCGTGCAGACTGTGTTCGGTTTGCACGAGTGGCAGCGACAAGGCTTCACGCGGCAGGATCAGGCAGTATTCTTTTTGTGCGGTGCGTAAGGGAACACCAAACAAGGAGTCGTATTCGAAACTCAGCTTGGGGTCGTCGCTGACGAAATGTACAGCCTTGAGCGGTAAATTTTGACCGACAAACCAGCTAAACAGGCGGTACATCATATACAGCGTAGACGCTTGTGCGGCATGTCCGTGCGGGCTGTCGCTCATGTGGGGATTTTGAAAGCGAACGATCGCAAGATTCTGCTCAGGAATCTCGGTAATGGCTTGTCGTTTGCGCGCCTGCTGACTGTGAAAACGGTCACAGTAATCAAGAAATTCGGCATTGCGTTCGATGGCTAGGCTTAGAGTTTTACAGTGGACAATGAACAGGCACATCATGCGGAAGGTACCGGGTGGCGCGCGTTCCGGTGTCATCATGCCAAAGGCTTCATCTTGCAGCATGATCATCAGTTGACGGTAAAGGCGGCTGTAAATTCGCGTCGGTACTTCCGTTATGTGCTGGTAGCCGCTGAGCATGGGGTTGTATTGCAGGCCGATGGTGTCCAGCACTTCGTCAACGTTGTAGCCATGATTGGCAACAACACGCAGCAGCGAGCGGAAGGCCTTCATTGGCATTGTATCCTGCTCCGCCCCTTTACTGCCCGCCACACGCTTACCCAAGTGTTGATTCTCCAATCTTGAGGCCTGATTATTCGCGCAGCTATGATGACATCTTAAACAGCGATTGTCCGCTCAAAGCCAGTCGATTCATGCTTGCGCTATATCTTCCTAGGAGTGATTTTTTGCAAAGTACTAAGCTGAGAAGTTTCCTGTTACAGCATCTGGACGTCGATCATCACGCGGTTGCAATCACTGACGGTAGTTCGCGCTTGACCTGGGCAGAACTGGATCAACAGATTTGCGCTCGCGTGGGCTGGTTGACGGCCAATGTCTTCGGGGAAAAAGATAGCGGGCAGGGGGCCTGCAAGCCGGGTGATCGCGTCGGTTTGTTGATGCAAAATCAATCCGACTATATTCCTTGTGTCCTGGCAGCGGTAAGCGCAGGTTTGTGGGTGGTGCCGATTAACTGGCATCTGACCACAGCCGAGCAGCGATATATTGTCGAAGACAGCGGGATGCGCCAGTTGTTGTGCCCATCGGAATATCTAGACCGAGACCTGGGTTGCCAGTGTATTGCTGTATCGGCGCCAGCCGTGGCTGGCGAGGGGCTGGCGCAGGCGGTCGGGGCAGCATCGCCAGCAGGTGGGATCATGCTCTATACCAGTGGCACCACCGGTAAGCCCAAGGGTGTACAGCGCCGCTCGCCGAAAACGCTGGGCGAACTAAAAAGCCAGTGGTTGAATGTCGCCGCCGGCATCGGTCTAAATGGTGGCGTACACCTGATCACCGGCCCCTTGTATCATGCGGCGCCGCTTTTGTTTGCGCTGTACGACTTACTCAATGGCGCGGCACTTGTCGTGATGCCGAAGTTTGATGCTGAAAGCGCCCTGCGCTTGATCGACCAATTTGGTGTTAGTCATAGCCACTGGGTGCCGACCATGTTTGTGCGTGCACTGCGCTTGCCAGAGAGCGAGCGAGCGTCCTTTTCAGGCCGATCTATGACGCTGGTCTTGCACGGTGCCGCGCCGGTTGCACCCGCCGTTAAGCGATCAGTGATCGACTGGTGGGGGCCGGTATTGGTCGAGTATTGGGGTGGGTCAGAGAGTGGCGCCGTTAGCCGTTGCAGCAGTGAGGAGTGGTTGGCCCGGCCCGGCAACGTCGGCAAAGTGTTGCCCCAGTATGAGGTGGTGGCGACTCACGAGGGAAAAATTCTGGGGGAGGGTGAAATTGGA
Organism: Paracoccaceae bacterium; assembly: GCA_047622145.1. Taxonomy (GTDB): domain Bacteria; phylum Pseudomonadota; class Gammaproteobacteria; order Pseudomonadales; family Spongiibacteraceae; genus Litorivivens. The sequence continues at coordinate 18,116 of JBLHMO010000040.1, forward strand.
CTGCTGGGTATTCGACCGCGCAGCGGTGATCAGGCGTTTTCCTATTGGCAAGATGCTGAAAAAACGAGTAAGGCCTATATTAGAGGCGCGATGTTTCAATTGGGTGATATTGGCTATGTCAAAGACAATTATGTGTACCTACTTGATCGAGAAAGCCACACCGTTATTTCCGGTGGCGTGAATCTCTATCCTGCCGAAATTGAGGCTTCGTTGTTGGAGCAAACGGTCATCCTCGATGTGGTGGTTTTGGGCGTTCCGGATGAGGAGTGGGGTGAGCGTTTGATCGCTGTGGTAGAAGTGGTCGATGCAGGCCGGGACTTGCTGGCGATGGAAAACGGTGAGGTGTCATTGGCCCAACAAATTCTGGCGGAGGCTGCGATCTTGCTCGCGTCCTACAAACTGCCGCGGGAACTGCATTTTGGCGCGGTTGAGCGCAATGCGGCAGGCAAAGTGCCGCTCGCAACATTGCGGGCACGTTATGGTTTGGCCACGCAAGTATAACGCTGCCGAAATTGTGTATTTGGCGCGCCGTTCTTTCGATTGCGGGCGTGAAAGCTCAGTGCTAGTTCGGATGCCTATTGTACGCGCGGGAAGCCGACAGGCTGGCGCGTTCGGCGGCGGCTTTGAGTTGTTCTGCAACGTCTAGAATTTCCGCGCCACTCAAATCGCGCTGAATTGAGCCGCTGGAAAAAATCAATTCCGGTAATTGGTCGTAGCCAAGAACAGGCACCGTAATATTGCAAACAGGGTAGAGGGTGCCGGGGTCGATGCGATCAAGGTGGTAGTGAGAACTGAGGAGGCTGGTCTGATACTCGCGGGTTACGTGTTCCAGCGCTTCTAGGTTCCAGGTGCCGTCGATCTTCCCCAGTCCTTCCTGCAGGGTGTCTTCGGCTGTGGTTTTAAGCGTTACCTCGAAGCCTCGCGCGCGAATTGCGATTACCGAAATTCGCAGTTTCTGATCGAGCTTTTCATCAAAGGTCTCCTCCAAGCGCTGTTCACCGTTAGCCAGCCAAGTTTCCAGCTGTTTGGCGGGCGACCACGCTATAAAGCTTGCTCCCAGCGGTGCCATAAAAGGCAGGCGCATGCCAAGTTGGAACGGTGACAGCATCGGGTTTGAATGCCCGTAGTGGGCGAGCAGTACCAAGTGGCTACCGCTGCGACCGGCGGCGCCGCAACCCAATCTCAGTTCTTGCGACAGCACTTCGAGCTCAGGGCGGGCGTATTCAAGGATGGGAAACTGGGCGAAAGCCGCATTGCCGGCCGCAACAATATTGGGGCCGAGTCGGTAGGCCTTGGTGCGCGGGTCCTGCACCAGAAAGCCGTAGTGCGCCATGGTGGTTAAAATGGCGTGGCAGGTTGCTTTGTTTAAGCCCAGCTTACGGGTAACTTCGGTTAGACCATAGGATTCTTGAGGATTGGCCGTTAACAAATCTAGAATGGCGAGAGCCCGAGCGGTTGGTTTTGAGAACAAGGCCATCGTATATCCTGAGTTTGATGCGACGGTTTAATAAATCGACCGCAGTAACAGTATTAGACTAATAATTTAAACCATGCGCCGGTGGGGGACAAATGAATTGTCTGTAACATCATTTTTTGCAGCAGTACGTTAGGCCGGCTTGTTTTGCTCTAGATTGGCACGGTAATTGCTCTAGATTGGCGCATGTCTGGAGTGTGTGCGCAATTTCTGGGCGTTACGTTTGCGCTAAGGGCAGCGCGAACTAGTGGCAAAGGCCTGACATAGAGTCGCTTTATGCCTTATAGGTCCGCGTCACAGCGAATTGAGGGCGAGCGGACTTTCAAATAGAAGGTGCACCACGGGGGTGCGAATCTGAATTATGGCACCACTGTGGTGCGCGATAACTGGGGAGAGACATGACAACGAGCGTAAAGACAATAAAGGGCGGTTTGTTGGCCCTAATGACCATTTCCGCTTCTGGCCTGAGTGCTGCAGGCGAATTGAACGGGGCTAATACGGCCTGGATTTTGACCTCTACAGCACTGGTACTGTTTATGACGTTGCCGGGCTTGGCGCTGTTTTACGGCGGCCTAGTTCGTAGCAAAAACGTACTGAGTGTACTAATGCAGTGTTTTACCATCGCTTGTTTGTCGTCGATACTTTGGTTTGTTGCGGGTTACAGTATCGCGTTTGGTGAAGGTAATGCCTTTGCTGGCGGTCTGGGTAAGGCATTTCTTGCGGGTGTCAGCGAGGACAGCCTGTCCGGTGATATTCCGGAGACCCTGTTCGTCATGTTCCAGATGACTTTTGCGATCATTACCCCCGCGCTAATCGTCGGCGCCTTTGCCGAGCGTATGCGTTTTTCTGCCGTGGTGCTGTTTTCCGGCCTGTGGTTGCTGGCGGTCTATGCGCCTGTTACCCATTGGGTTTGGGGTGGCGGTTGGTTGGGCCAAATGGGTATGCTGGATTTTGCCGGTGGTACCGTGGTGCATATTACGGCTGGTGTGGCGGCGTTGGTGACCGCCAAGGTGCTGGGCAACCGCACGGGGTTTTCCAAAACAGCCATGCCTCCACACAATCTGACTATGACGATGACAGGTGCGGGCATGCTGTGGGTGGGTTGGTTTGGCTTTAACGCGGGTAGTGCATTGGCCGCCAATGGTGATGCCGCGATGGCAATGCTGGTAACGCATCTTTCTGCGGCCGCAGGTGCATTTACGTGGTTGACCATTGAATGGATTCGATTCGGCAAGCCCAGCGCGCTTGGAGCGGTTACCGGTATGGTCGCCGGGCTGGGTACAATTACCCCGGCCTCTGGCTATGTTGGTCCCGCCGGTGCGCTAGTTATTGGCATTACGGCGGGTATCGTCTGCTTCTACGCGACGATGACAATCAAACAGGTACTGAAAATCGATGATTCACTGGACGTATTTCCGGTTCACGGTGTTGGCGGCATACTCGGCACATTGATGGCGGGTATCTTTGCCAGCGATCAGCTCGGTGTATTCAGCGGTCAAGGTTATGCGGAGGGCGTTACCATGGGTTCACAGGTGGGTGTTCAGGTGCTGGGCATTGTTGCCACATTTGCATACACCGCCACCGTTACCTTTGTGTTGCTGAAAGTTGTGCAATTGGTAACCGGCTTGCGGGTAAGCCCTGAAGAAGAAAACCAGGGTCTGGATATCGTTGGCCACAACGAAGTGGGCTATGATTTGTAAGTCTTAGTCATAACCTAGATACACAAAATTGTATCATATTACGAAAAATCGCCCGGCTAGTCCGGGCGTTGTTTTGTTAGCCAGCACCGGGTTGGTGATTTTATGATTGGTGCTATAACCTTAAAATAGCTAGCCTCAGGGATAGCTCCATGACCGATAAATATCTGCTTATTTCCGTTGAGTGCGGCGAGGAGTTTACTCTGCTCAATGGAACCAGTTATGTGGTGGGGCGAAACCCTGACTGCGATCTGGTTATTACCGATGGCTATCTCTCGCGACAGCATGCGCGGATCATTGTTAAGGACGAAAAGGTGATTGTCGAAGACCTGCGTTCTACCAACGGAACCTTTGTCAATAGACGGCAAGTTGATAACCCGGTACAAGTCAGGCTAGGCGACGTGATAAAGTTTGATTCGGCCGCCTTTCATTTAGTTATACCGGATAGCGGTAATTCGACTTTGGTCATGCGCAATCTCGGCTCGACTAGCGAGATGCCAACGGCATCTTCCATTGTGATTGAAGGGAGCAAGGAGGAGAATGCCGGTAATGAGACGGTCGTTCACTCATCTTTCCCCTACCGGCCGACTGGAAAGAAGGTGAGATTGCCAGCGGAACCTTGGCGGGCGGCAGTTTCTCGCGTGAAGAGATTGACCAGTTACTAGGCGACAGTATCCCCAAAAATGGCGGTGTATCGGCGGCGCTCGTGATCACGTCCGGCAGCCACAAAGCGCGGGTTGTGGGGCTGATTGCTAAGGGTGAAAGGCAGCGTTGGACTATTGGCCGCGACGCGAAGTGCCAATTTCCGCTTACTGATGCCAGTATCAGTAATCAGCACGCGATACTTCAACAGATCAATAACGCTTGGGATATCAAAGATACCAATTCGACCAATGGCCTTAAGATCAACGGTCGCAAAGAGTTGCAGGGTCGCTTGCGAGATGGTGACAAGATTTCATTGGGCCAGGTAAATATGGTCTTCAGGCTGCTTTAACCAGACTGGATGTGCGTGTAGTGACGGAATTTACTTTGTATGGAACATCTGCCTGCCATTTATGTGAACTGGCCGAGGCTCAGCTGAGCAAACTAGTGGCTGAGGGTTACCGCTTTGTCAGTAATAAGGTCGATATAGCCGATGACGAATCACTTATGGCGCGTTATGGCATTTTGATTCCGGTATTGCGCAGGAACAGTGATGGCGTCGAACTACACTGGCCCTTCCAGCCGGCCGATATAGCGTTCATGCTGTAAGAACGATCACCCTCTTCAATTGCCAACACGCACGGCGAGTACGTCGCAATGTGCGCCGTGCAGAACGCCATTCGCGGTTGAACCCAAAATCAAGGCCAGTCCTTGACGACCGTGGCTGCCTACGACTATCAAGTCAGCATTAATATCTTCAGCAATCTGGTGAATTTGACTCTCGGGGCGACCTATCATTAAATGCAGCCGCTCCGATGGGATCGTGTAGCGCTCGCCAAATGCGGCCAGTTGCTTTTCCGCCTGTTCCTGTAGTTGATCCTGAACTCCCGAAAAGTCCATAGGGATGTCGCCGCCATAGGCTAGGCTAAGGGGTTCAATCACGTGAACGACGTGAAGTTCCGCCTCATTGCGGGTGGCGATGCTATTGGCGCGCTCGACAACAAGCGCTGATTCCTCAGAAAGATCGATAGCGGTAATAATTTTCTGGTAGCTTTGCATGGCGTATTGGCCTCCGTGTGGTGCTCATACTGGGTCGGCCCTGCAGTATGCAGTGCGACCACTGATGATATTAAGGTACAAATTATGCGTCTCGTCCAGCTGCAGAGGGTAAGTATTTGACCTGGCTGATTGTTTTTGTCG
>JBLHMO010000041.1:0-23061 GCA_047622145.1 Paracoccaceae bacterium
CTAAAGCCGCGGTCTTCAAATTCGAGCCGAATATTGTGCATGCCGAGGCGCTGGGCGATAGGCGCATAAATTTCAAGCGTCTCGCGGGCGATTCGTCTGCGTTTCGCAGGTTGTAGTACGCCCAAGGTGCGCATGTTGTGCAGGCGGTCGGCGAGTTTAACCAAAATTACCCGAATATCCCGCGCCATCGCGAGGGCCATTTTCTGGAAATTTTCGGCTTGCTGCTCAGCGCGGGACTGGAATTCAATGCGCGACAGCTTGGAGACACCATCCACCAATTCCGCAACAGTGCCCCCAAACTGGTCGCCAAGGGTCTTTTTGTTGATAGCGGTGTCTTCAATGACGTCATGCAGCATGGCGGCCATGAGGCTCTGATGGTCCATGTGCATATCGGCGAGAATCGCAGCTACGGCGAGAGGATGGGTGACGTAGGGCTCGCCGCTGCGGCGGCGTTGGCCCTCGTGCGCTTGTTCGGCGTAATAGTAGGCACGCTGAACTAGGTTGACCTGCTCAGGGGAAAGATAGTCGGCCAGCGTGGTTGCCAGCGCGGCAATCGAACGTTCCGGCTGTTGGCCGTTTTGGGTATGGAAAATAGAATACTGAAGCATCCCGCCCTCAACAGTGCCTTAGCCTATAGTGGAATCCATCTGCGAGAGGTCTAATTCAGGCTCGTCGCGCTCAACGCTGGCAGCCATAATCTCGGCGGGGGTAATTTTACACTCGGCAATTTCCCGTAGGGCCAATACGGTTGGTTTGTCACCGTCTTCGCTGACCAGTGGTGTTTTGCCGCCAGTGGCAATGGCGCGGGCGCGCTTGCTGGCGATCATCACCAGATCAAAGCGGTTATCGACGTGGTCTAAACAATCTTCAACAGTAATTCGGGCCATGCGTAAAATCCTGCAAAATCTCGGGGAAATCAGCCTTACAGACAGTAAAGGCAATTGGGCCGCCGAATGCAAGCATTCAGCGGGCGGAGGAGTGTATCAAAATTGATCAGAGCGCGACAGTAGGCTAGCCAATAAAGCTTCATGGCGACGTTGCTGCGATCCCAAGCTGAGCTGCTGGCAGCGAACGACAGCGGTCAAATCGGCAAGTGCGGTGTCGAAATCATCATTGATGATGATGCATTCAGCCTCGGGAAAGTGTGACATTTCATCGACAGCAGCCGTCATCCTGCGCCCAATGGTGGTGTCATCGTCTTGGCCTCTGCCCTGCAGGCGTTCGAGCAGGGTTTTTTGAGAAGGCGGAAGTATGAAAATTGAGCGGGTGTCGGGCATTAGACGACGAACTTGCGCGGCCCCCTGCCAGTCGATTTCAAGAATAACGTCGGTACCGGTGGTGAGTTGCTCGCTCACCCAGGCTTGCGAGGTACCGTAATAATTGTCAAACACTTGGGCGTGTTCCAGAAAGGCCGTCTCCTCCAGCATCAACTTGAAGGTCGGCATATCGACAAAATGATAGTCAACACCGTCGGTTTCGCTAGGGCGCTGGCGGCGGGTGGTATGCGATACCGAGACCCTGACGTTGTCGGTGTTCGCAACCAGAGCGCGAACGAGGCTGGTTTTGCCCGCGCCAGAGGGTGCCGAAATAGTATAGAGAATTCCCTGGGTTGCCATGAGCGCGTTCGAGTCCCGTTGCGTAAGTGGGTTGTTATCGGCGAGAGCGTGGTGACCATAATAGCAGCAATTGTCGGGTACTCTATATTTTGATCTGGAGCATCAAATTAACTATTAATTTACGTGCAAAAGGAACATTAAAAAAATTAAGCTGATTTACAAGCTCCTGTTAGTATGCTTTGTTTGCGCTTCTTATTGTGAAATGACTCCTTTCGTCAGTAACTGGCAAGCAGCCATCCCAAATGGCTAAACGGGTTTTCGCTGAGCGAGAAGAAATACGGTGGCCTTGGGACACCTGCTGGATCAGCGTCGCTTCGACGCAAACCTCTAAAATACGGGTAATGAGCTGGACGCCCTATTCCAAATGCTGATGGGCTTGAACCATTGTCACTGGTCAGCCTGGCGGTTGAAGTGGACGGCGGACATTTGTTCGCGCAACGGCTGGGTCAGCTGGCAGAACGTTACACTCCCCGATTGCAAAACTCGTAGAAAAGTTCAGGGTCGATAAAAAAAGAACACAGAGATTCGGGGGCGTCACCAAATCAAGATCTAGGCGAGGGAGTGATCATGAATAAAAATAATATAAGGACCGAGGCAGCATGCAAATGCTGCGCACCGATGCCTCGTTAACGCTCGACCACATTGAACCCGGCACCCCGTCCACCAAAAGCTACTCCACTGCGAGCCGCCCACACCATGTCAACGCCGACCTGAGTTCCCATCTTCGTGAGGCTTATATCAAAGGCTTTTGGGGCCAGTGGGACACCACTCTGGGCAAGCAGCAGATCGTCTGGGATAAGGCCGACGGTATCAAAATAATGGACATCGTGAATCCGCAGACTTTTCTGGAGTTCATTGTTGAAGATTTTGACCGGTCTATAATCCCCCTGCGGGCCATACGAAGTCACCAGCTCGCGTATGGTTCCTAATGCCAGTGGCGGCAATGTGGTGGCCCAAAAAACTCAGCGGCCAGATGCGAGTCTGGAGAACTTGGAATGAGGCGTCCGCTGGCAGTCCGTATGGGGGGCGCTGGAATACTCGGCTATTTATTTCAATCATTTTGATGATTTACCACAGCGTCGATTAAGTGAAGATCAGGCCCTAGTAGCGACATATTAGCGCAGCAACAGCACCGGGCTCGAAGCCGGTATGCCTTGGGATGACCTCATGCTCCGCTTTGAAGGCCTCTACAGCGATAATTCCACTGTCACCACTCTGGGTTGGCTTGCCGCAGGGAGATAGCTAACTCAGCGCAGCACGGGCCAGCTGGTTAGTTGGTGTAGACAAAGCGGTTGGCCAATCTGGCTTTATCTCCCTCCAATACGCTCAGATTTCAAATCACGGTGCCATGGCATCCGACCTTAGGAATCAGGAGCTTGTAACCCTGTTGCTGCGCCGAGATCTGATAGCCAACAGGCTCGGCGCCAGTATGTTTGTAACCGCGGATGTCGAAGATCATGATTATCTCATTCGGCCAAGACTGACTTGGCACGCAAGCGACAGCTGGTCAGCCATACTTGGTGGCGACTGGTTTAATGGAAAAAGCGACGGAATATTTGGCCAGTTCTCCGCGCAATCACGAATATCTATAGAGTTAAGCTGGTCCCCCGAGGTCTAAAACTTTTAGTCGGGGCGGTTGTGATAGATGGGATAGGCCCCGAACAACGGGGATGCTTCCGCCTCAATATGAGGCGCTGCCAAAAGCAAGCGTGGGCAGGATAGGGTGCTTGGCAACCCCGCCCCCCCTATAAAAAGTCACTCCTGCCAAACCTTTAAATATTAATCCTCCAGAGAGGGTTTGAGAGCGTGGCAGGTTCTACTCAATATTTTGGATCTGCTCACGCATCTGTTCTATAAGTACTTTCAACTCGACCGCAGCCTGTGTGCTGTCGGCCACCACCGCCTTTGACGAAAGGGTGTTGGCCTCGCGGTTGAGTTCCTGCATCAGAAAATCCAGCTTTCGGCCGCAGGCGCCGCCGGCAGTCAGTATGCGCTGTACTTCCTGTACGTGGGTGTCGAGCCGGTCGAGTTCTTCGGCAACGTCGATTTTCTGAGCGAGCAAGGCGATCTCGGCTTCTAGCCGGTCGCTGTCGAGTTGCACCTGCAGGGCCTCCAGTCGCTGGTGGAGCTTGTCGCGCTGGGCTTGGACCAATTGCGGCATATAGATGCGCAGTTTCAGCGTGATGGCTTTGATTTGTTCGAGCCGCTGCTCGATCAGGTCTTTGAGTTCGGCGCCTTCGCGTTCGCGCCCAGCCAGTAACTCGTCAACAGCGCACTTGAACTGGCCTGCCAGTGCTTGCTGTATTTCGTCGGTATCGATCTGTGCTTCGCCAACTACCCCCGGCCACTGCAAGATGGCGAGTGGGTCGATGGTGGATGGGTTCTGTAATTGCTCGCGTATGGACTCGGCGGCGCCGATCAGTTGTGCGACGAGTTCTTGGTTGACTTGGAGGCTGGCATTGCTTTGGTTCTGCAGCTGTATGCGCAATATAACTTCGACTTTGCCTCGACCCAGAGTCTTGCGCAACTCATCGCGTAAGACTGGTTCCAATCCGCGCCAAAGTTCGGGCAGCTTGAAGCTTAAATCCAGGTAGCGCTGGTTGACCGAACGAATTTCCCAGGCACAGGTGCCCCAAGAATATTCCAGACGTTGGTGTGCGAATGACGTCATGCTGCGAACGGACAAATTGGTATCTCCTGAGGGTGGTCGGCCGCATATTGTAACTCGTCTGCCGACTTTGATCAGGTCATTGCGGGGGGTGATATGCGGCATATTGCCTGTGCTGGCTGCTATACTCGCCGGCTCTTTGATATTGATCGCCAGCAGGAGCTTTACATGAACCGACCCAGCGGCCGAAACGCCAATCAGTTACGTGAAATCAGAATGACCCGCCACTTCACTTGTCATGCCGAGGGCTCGGTGTTGGTTGAAATGGGCAATACCAAAGTGATCTGCACGGCATCGGTAGACCACTCTGTGCCCCCCTTCCTGCGAGGCAAGGGTCAGGGTTGGGTAACCGCTGAGTACGGCATGCTGCCGCGCTCTACCGGCGAGCGCATGGGTCGCGAAGCGGCGCGCGGCAAGCAGAGTGGTCGCACTCAGGAAATTCAGCGTTTGATTGGCCGTTCCCTGCGGGCTGCCGTCGATATGAAAAAACTCGGCGAAAATACGATTCAGATTGATTGCGACGTTATTCAGGCGGACGGTGGCACGCGCACCGCATCCATTACGGGAGCCTATGTTGCCCTGGCTGATGCAGTAGCTAAGTTGCTGGAAAGCGGGCGCATAACTGAGAGCCCCATTGTGCAGCAGGTAGCGGCGATATCTGTTGGCGTGTATGAGGGCATCCCAGTTTTGGACTTAGACTACCCAGAAGATTCGAATGCCGATACCGACATGAACGTGGTGATGGGTTCCAGCGGTGGCTTTATTGAAGTGCAGGGCACGGCAGAAGCGGCGCCCTTCGGTCGGGATGCACTTAACGGCATGCTCGATTTGGCTGAAGCCGGCATTGCCGAGTTGTTTGAGGCTCAGGCTCGGACGCTGACTCAAGCTGATTGAGTTCCGCAGGTTTACTGAAATAGCAGCCACAAAAAAGCCCGGTTTATGCCGGGCTTATTGATTAGCTTGCGCAGCCTTACTTGATCTTCGCTTCTTTGTAGGGCACGTGCTTGCGTACGACGGGGTCGTACTTGCTAAATTCAAACTTGTCTGGCGAGTTGCGCTTGTTTTTTACGGTCGTGTAGAAATGACCTGTGCCAGCGGAAGACACCAGGCGAATTTTTTCAGTTGAACCTTTCTTGGCCATAATGTTATACCTTTTCGCCGCGGGCGCGCATGTCAGTGATGACAGTGTCGATGCCCTTTTTGTCAATAATACGCATGCCTTTGCTAGAAACGCGCAGCGTGATAAAGCGCTTTTCGTTTTCCACCCAAAAACGGTGCCGGTGTAAGTTCGGCAAAAAACGGCGCTTGGTGCGGTTTTTAGCGTGGGATACATTGTTACCGGTTACCGGGCGCTTACCTGTAACCTGACAAACTCTGGACATGATACTCTCGCTCGCTTCTCAAGCCCTTTTCACAAAGGGTGATTTCAATTCGGATTGGCGAGCGCATGTGCGCTCACCTAAAATTCTGGCCCGACACAGAGCGCTGCAAAACAGCAGCAGCTCAAACGGAGCGCGACTTTATACCAGAACACCCAGAAGACCGCAAGAAATTTACGCTTAGATGTCTGCGCGCTCGGCCAGCGACGTCACCTAATGGCCGGCGACAATGCAGTGATCGAGCAGGCGGATATCCGCCAGTGCCAAGGCTTCGCGCAGTCTACCGGTGATGGCAATATCGGCCCGGCTGGGCTCGGCAACGCCCGAGGGGTGGTTGTGAGCCACAATCAAGGCCGCGGCATTGAGTTCCAGTGCACGCTTGATCACTTCGCGGGGGTAAATGGCGGCGCCGTCAATGGTTCCATAAAAAGGGGCTCGTAAAGTAAGAGTTGATGCTGGTTGTCGAGATACAGCACGACAAAGACTTCCCGCTGTTCATGGCGGAGCTGGGCCTGTAGAAATTGTCGGGTTGATTGGGCGCTGCTCATCACCGTATCGCGGCGTAAATCTTCGCCCAGGCGGCGGCGCGCCATTTCCAGTATGGCTTGCAGCTGTTCTTACTTAGCGTCTCCTAAGCCGCGCACGCCTGTGCGCAGGAAGATGGCGAGCAATTCGGCGTCTGAGAGGCTTTGTGGGCCGTGAGCAAGTAGTCGTTCGCGGGGTCTTTCGGCGGCAGGCCAGTCCCTGATTGTCATATCACCCTCCTTAGTGATGCCGCCAATGGTGAGGAATCGATCAAAAACTGCAATAATGGTGGCTGCTTAGCCATTATTCGACTTTGGGTGTTACGCCGCAAGATGTCTCGTTTAAACAATCGTCATATTGTGCTCGGAATTACCGGGGGTATTGCGGCCTATAAGGCCGCTGAGTTGGTGCGCCGTTTGAAAGAGCGTGGGGCCGAGGTTCATGTCGTTATGACCGATGCCGCGCAGGAATTTATTACGCCATTGACCCTGCAGGCCTTGTCTGGCAATCCGGTGCACACCACGTTGCTAGACTCGAATGCCGAGGCGGCAATGGGGCATATCGAGCTTGCTCGTTGGGCCGACCTGCTGCTGGTGGCTCCGGCGTCGGCTGATTTTCTTGCCCAGCTTGCCGGGGGGCACGCCGGCAACTTGCTGTCCACCTTGTGGTTGGCCTGCCAGTCTCGTAAGGCGATCGCCCCGGCCATGAATCAGGCTATGTGGGCAGACCCTGCCACTCAGCGCAATATTGCTACGCTGGCCGACGCTGGAGCACAGGTATTGGGTCCTGCTGCTGGCGAGCAGGCCTGTGGTGATGTCGGGCTGGGGCGTATGCTTGAGGCAGTGCAACTGGCAGATGCGGCGGAAGAATTGTTTCGCAGTCGAGTATTGGACGGCGTGAAGCTGCTGATCACGGCAGGGCCAACGCGAGAAGCCTTAGACCCTGTGCGCTATATTAGCAACCACAGTTCGGGCAAGATGGGCTATGCGCTGGCGCGCGCAGCGGCGAACGCAGGCGCCACTGTAACACTGATCAGTGGGCCGGTCGCTTTGGCGACCCCTGAGGCCGTTGAGCGAGTCGACGTAAGCAGCGCACAAGATATGTTTAATGCCGTGATGGCGCGGGCCGCCGGCTCAGATATTTTTATCGGTTGTGCCGCCGTAGCAGATTACCGGCCGGTGTCGATTGCCGGCCAAAAAATAAAGAAAAATGACGAGCGTATGCAGCTAGAGCTGGTTAAAAACCCGGATATTATTGCCGCAGTTGCGGCCCTAAATTCGCGCAGGCCCTTTACGGTTGGGTTCGCGGCGGAGACAGAGCGCCTGCTTGAACACGCGCGCGGCAAGCTTCAGCGCAAAGGTTTAGATCTTGTCATTGCCAATAATGTAGCGACGCAGGGGATAGGCTTCAATAGTGATGACAACGAAGTCGTATTGGTCAGTGCCGACGCCCAACGAGAGCTGCCGCGAATGGGGAAGCAGCAATTGGCCGATAGCTTGATAGTGCAGCTGGCCGAATTGTATACGGAAACGCTGTGATTTTTGCCCGATTCGCGCGCGCTGGGATTCGACCTATAAGGTGTCTGCGGGGATGAAAAAACTGCACCGCTATGGCGATTTTTCAGGCACGGCAGCCAAACAGCGGGAACTACCTTCGGAGCAGGGCTGGCGTGGATTGTTGCAGGTGCGACGCGTTGATATCAAACGCATGCTTCGCTCATTTGCTATCGTATTGCCCTTGTTGGCTGGGGTGATGGTGCTGGTTCTTAGCATGGTCAATATGCGGCTGTACCACCTGCAAGCGTTAGCGGCCATGGAGTTGCAGGTTGAGCGCTATGCGCTGGGCATGGATCGCCTCTTTGATCAGCTTATTAACGATGCAATTGCGGCCTCAAGTGCGATCACTGCCGCGGTGAATGGCCAGGCAGTAGCAATCCCCGGCGCAGAGAGTGCGAAGTTGATTCGCCTCGGGCCGCTTGGAATCGCCGACAAGGATAACGCCGAGCTCGACGGGCTGCGCCATATCGAGCGCGATATGTTGCGCCGAAGTCTTGATAAGCAGGCACCGGTCGTGGACGTCTATCGCGATGGCGCGGTGTGGATACTGGGGGTTGCTCAACCCATCGCCGGTGTCGGCGTGTTGTTGGCTAGTTACCCGGAGCAATTACTGACAGGTGAGCTGCGTCGATTTGTCTCGTCTGACCAAATCAGCCTCGCATTGCGATTCAAGGTGCAGGGCAATTGGCGCAATGTAGCGCAACTCGGCGAGTTCAATTCGACAAGGGCGAGCGCACAAGCTTCTCTTGAGGATCCGATGTGGGCCGTTCATCTCGGTATGGATGAGTGGGGCTATGAGCGCTGGGTTTATCGAAATCTCTGGTTGTATGTCGTACTTGTGATTGCGCTGGCCGCTAGCTTTCTCCAGGTTGTGCTCGCACTGCACCGGATACGCCTGCGCCGACAGGCATTGCTCGGCAGCGCAACGGAAACAGCGATCGACGCTGAAGAGCGAGAGCAATGTCTGATTGCATCGGCGTTTTTACCGGCTGCGGAGAGTGGTTCCGCCAGCCTTAATTCCTCGGTAAAAAACGCTCAAGGGGATGCAGGGTCTAGTCAAAGCGGCGACCTTGGGGACAACGGTTTTCTGGATGTGCTGGCGATGCCTGCAGCCGCTGACGCAGTGACTGCCTCTGATAGTCCTGTTAGTCCTGTTGTCGATTTCGAGAGTAGTGTTTTTCGTGCCTACGATATCCGCGGCATTGCCGACTCGCAGCTGACTCCCGAGCTTTGCCGCCATATTGGGCTGGCCATCGGAGCGGAGTTAAAACAGCGGGCGCAAAGTCGGGTTCTGGTCGCGAGGGATGGCCGCAACAGCAGTCCGCGGATTCGTGACGCCTTAGTGGAGGGTTTGCTAAATAGTGGCATTGACGTGACTGACCTCGGCGCCGTGCCGACGCCGCTTATGCACTTTGCCACGCACGAGCTGGCAGTGGCGAATGGATTAATGATTACGGGCAGTCACAACGGACGTGAATATAATGGCATCAAGATTGTAATGCAGGGCAAAAGCCTGACGGAAGATGGCATCCATTCCCTGCGCAATCGCATCGTCGAGCAAGGCTTTGCTATCACGGAAGGGCAGCGCGGTCGCTATGGCAATAAAAGTGTCGCTGATCGCTACGTGGAGCGCGTGTGTGAAGATGTGGTGGTTGCGCGCCGCCTGAAAGTGGTGGTGGATGCGGCCAATGGCATCGCTGGGCCCATTGCGCCGCGCGTATTCCAGGCGCTAGGCTGTTCGGTAGAACCGCTTTACTGCGAGCTGGACGGCGACTTTCCCAATCACGACCCGGATCCGACGCGGCCGGGCAATCTGCATGCGTTGCAGGCTGCGGTTCGTGCTAAGCGCGCGGATCTGGGTATTGCCTTTGATGGCGATGGCGATCGCGTCGTGTTTGTGACCTCCACCGGGGAGGTGGTGTACCCCGACCAGGTGTTGATGGTACTAGCGCAGGATGTGGTCGCGCGACACCCGGGTGCTACGGTGGTCTACGATGTGAAGTGTTCTAGCCATGTCGCCCAAGTTGTTAGCGAGGCCGGCGGCATTCCGCTGATGTGCCGCTCCGGGCATTCCTACGTCAAGCATCAGCTGGAAACCAGCAAGGCGCAATTAGGCGGCGAGTTTACCGGACATATTTTTCTGAGTGAGCGCTGGTACGGTTTTGATGACGGCATCTATGTGGCGGCGCGAATGCTGGAATTGCTGAGCCTGAGCCCGAAGAAGCTTCACCAAATTTTAGACACTTTACCGGCCAGCGTGTCGACGCCTGAATTGCTAGTTGAAACGGACGACAGCCACAAGTTTGTCATTATTGGCCAGCTCAAAGCCGGTGATTATTTCGCCGATGCCGAGCTGAATTTACTCGACGGCATACGCGCCGAATTTCCCTTTGGCTGGGGCTTGGTGCGGGCCTCGAATACGTGCCCGGCATTAAGCTTGCGATTTGAGGCTGATACAGCGGACAATCTTGCCAAAATTCAGGCGGAGTTTCGCCAGGCGCTCAATACTGTTGACCCCACACTGGCACTGGGGTTTTAAATTACACGGGAATCAACCATGTCTGTAAGTGTGACCACTGCGGCTGACATCGCGCGGGTACTGACCGAGGCGCTGCCTTATATCCAGAAATTTACCGGCAAGACGATTGTCGTGAAATTTGGTGGTAACGCCATGGCCGGCGACGATTTGAAGGAGCAGTTTGCGCGCGACATTGTCTTAATGAAGCTGGTAGGTATGAACCCCGTCGTCGTGCACGGTGGTGGCCCCCAAATTGGTGAGTTGCTGAAAAAGCTAGGCATTGAATCCAGCTTTGTTGACGGTATGCGGGTAACCGACAGCGCGACCATGGATGTGGTGGAGATGGTGCTCGGCGGCAGCGTCAACAAGGAGATCGTTTCCCTTTTGAACCGCAATGGCGGTAAGGCCATCGGATTGACCGGCAAAGACGGGCAGCTCATTCGGGCGAAAAAGCTGAAGGTCAGTCGGCGCACGCCGGAAATGTCGGCGCCGGAAATTATTGATATCGGGCATGTGGGCGACGTTGAGTCCATCAATGCCGGGGTGATGGATATGTTACTCGATAGCGATTTCATTCCGGTCATTGCGCCCATCGGGGTCGACGCTAACGGCGATAGCTACAATATCAACGCCGATCTTGTTGCCGGTAAAATGGCCGAGCACTTGCGGGCCGAAAAACTGATGTTGCTGACCAATGTTGAGGGCCTGATGGATGCCAACGGCAAGGTGTTGACCGGCTTGAGTACTGAACAAGTCGATGGCCTGATTGCCGATGGCACAATCTATGGTGGCATGCTGCCCAAGATTGCGTGCGCACTCGATGCCGTGAAAGCGGGTGTAGCCAGTGCACATATCATCGACGGCAGGGTGCCACATGCGGTATTGTTGGAAATATTCACGGATCGGGGTGTCGGCACCTTGATCACCAATCAATAATAACGATCGACACGATTATGGCTAAGCGTTCTTCGCGCAAACAAGAAATACTGGAAGCTTTGGCACATATGCTGGAGATTAATCCAGGTGAGCGCATTACCACGGCAAAACTGGCGGAAGCTGTCGGGGTTTCCGAGGCTGCGCTTTATCGACATTTTCCCAGCAAGGCCAAGATGTTTGAGGGCCTGATCGAGTTTGTTGAAGAAGCGATCTTCAGTCGGGTCAAATTGATCATGAGTGAAGAAACTGAAGCCCTGCCACGTTGTCACCAACTGCTGCATTTGCTGCTGGTATTTACCGAACGCAACCCAGGGATAACACGCATACTCAACGGCGACGCGTTGGCGGGTGAAACGGCCCGATTGCGAGCAAGGGTTCAGCAGTTTTACGAGCGACTGGAAACGCAATTGAAGCAGATATTGCGCGAAGCTGAGATCAATGAGGGGCTGCGCCCTCAGATTACGGTATCGGCAGCGGCTAATTTGTTGTTGGCGGCCGCTGAAGGGCGCATCGGGCAGTATGTGCGCAGCGAATTCAAGCGCCCGCCTACCGAGTATTGGGATGAGCAGTGGCAGTTGTTGACGTCTCAATTTTTCCGCGCCGCGCCACAGGATCAAAACGCGGCAAGAACAGAACTTGCCGGTTAGAACTGCTTAACGGCGGCTGCCGATCCGGTTGAGTAGTGTCGCAAAACGCTGCAGGTCGCGATCATAGCGGGTTGCGGTCTCTTCCTTTTCCTTGCGGCGAATCTCGATCAATTCCTCAACATCCCAAGTCTGCCATTTAAGTGTTCGAATGGCCTTTTTTTGTTTCGCGCTGACTTCCAAGCCTTGGCGGTCTGCTTCAGCAGCGCGAAATTCCTCGCGCTCAACTTGGGTTTTAAGGTAGTTGAGGTTGCCCTGCAGGATGGAAATGCGAACGAGCATGCCGCTCAGTGCGCGCCTCTTGGCAGCCTCAACGTCGGCTAAATCACTGTAGCGCAACAACAGGGATTCATCCCATTTCCGGTGACGTTCGGCTTCCTGGCTTAATCGTTCGGCTTCGACTTTGGCTTCGCTTGTGATGGCAGGCAGAATGGTTTTGACCAGAGTGCCATCAGGCCGGATTATTTCGTAGCCGTTTCCCGCCATGGTGGCAGGCAGGGTGTCGTTTAGAACCAGTTGCTTGTTCTCGTCGACGTAGCGAAACAGCAGTTTTTCACCGGCGTATGTTATGCCTGCAAGCAGTGCACAGCCGAGCAGCAAGGCGCTGATCAGCGATCGCTTGATGTGTTTGCGCTGTAACTGTCTGGTTGCCGTCATTGTGTCGTTACACGCCGAACTTGTGACGATATTCCTCGATTGCGCCAAGATTAGCAGTTTGAACGGTATTTGTATGGAGATAATCCACAATATCACTAAGTTGAACAATGCTAATAACCGGAGCGCCATATTCCTGTTCGACTTCCTGAATGGCGGAAAGTTTCGACTTACCCTGTTCTTGGCGGTCTAGGCCGACGATCACGCCGGCCACCTCGGCGCCCGCCTGGCGGATGATGTCAACGGATTCGCGGATAGCGGTGCCGGCGGTGATAACATCGTCAATGATCAACACTCGCCCCTGTAGCGCTGCACCGACTAATCGCCCGCCTTCGCCGTGAGTTTTGGCTTCTTTGCGATTGTAGGCAAAGGCAATGTTGCGCTGGTGCTGATCGGCCAGCGCGCAGCTTGCGGTGGCGGCTAGTACAATTCCTTTGTATGCCGGGCCGTAGAGAACATCAAACGCGGGGGCCTTTTGCTCGATGGCCGCGGCGTAGCAGCGGCCTAATGTCGCCAAGGCAGCACCCTGATAAAATAAGCCGGCGTTGAAGAAATAGGGGCTGGTTCGGCCCGATTTCAGCACAAATTCTCCAAAAGTCAGGGCTTTTGCCGCAATTGCCTGCTCAATAAATTGTTGTTGGTAACGTTCCATAGTAATCTCTAATCCTTAACTCAGAGTCTTCAGGCGCGTGCCAGTGTCTGAGCAGGACATTCTAGCAGCCAAAAGCCAGCAATAAAGGGCTATGTTGCGATGTTCCGTTGCGGGATTCAATAATAAAACCCGCTATAGATGAGTTTTATAAACACGAGCTTATTGGATTTTCAATGCGAATAATCAGCTTCTGTGCCAACGGCATTGTGGATGCCGCCGGGCGCGGCTTCTTTAAGTGGATCGAAGAGCAGGACGCCGATATTGTCTGCGTCCAGAATGTCGGTGTGCAGGAATACAAATTACGCGATCCGGTCTATTTTCCGCCGGGTTATAACGCCTATTTCGTCGACTCTTCTGAGCCGAATAGTAATGGTGTGGCGATCTACACCCGCAAGCTGCCCAAAGCCATTATGTACGGCTTGGGCTTCGCCGACTTTGATATGGAAGGTCGCTATATTCAGGCGGACTTTGAAGATCTGAGCGTGTGCTGCTTACTGGCGCCGTCAGGCTATCCTAAAGATAGCAAGGCGCAGGCGAAGAAAGGCGAATTTTTCGATCTCTATTACAATCACCTCAACAAGATACGCAACAAACGCCGGGATTTTGTGATTTGCGGCAACTGGAATATGGTTCACCGCAACATCGATGTGCAGGAGCCTGAGGCCGCTCAGGGGCTTTCCGGCTTTCTCGGTGAAGAGCAGCAGTGGATGGAGCGCTTATTCCACGAGCTGGGTTATGTGGATGCGTTTCGAACAGTAAACCGCGATGCCGACGAGTTTACGTGGTGGCCGGAAGGCGATCAGGAAAAAAACGGCTGGCGGGTGGATTATCAAATTGTGTCGACCCGATTCAAGCCCTACATCGAATACGGCACCATCTATAAAAACCAGCAATTCGGTGATCACGCCCCGGTGATTATGGATTACGACTACGAGCTGCCCGAAGCCGAGTTCTAGTTTAATTTCCCCCTCCCCCCCAACCCTCTCCCGGGGGGAGAGGGGCACACTGTTTAGCTCCTTCTCCCTCCGGGAGAAGCCTGCCCCGCTCAATCCAGATGAGCCAGTATCGCGCTATTCAATGCTTCTTCTATTATATGCGCCTTGTGGTGCATGGCTTCGCCAATGCGCTGGGTAACGTGCGGCGGTTGTTCCTGCCGGTCGCGATAATGGATTTGATTGGCATAGCAGAACCGCGTGCGGTGCCGGGGTAATTCTTTGCAGATATAGTCGGCAGCGCGCAAGAGTATATCTTTACCGTGCTGGGCTAAATGCAGGGTTTTCTGGTTAATGCTGATATCGAAGCGGTGGCTATCGTCCGCTGAGCGGTGGGCCAGCATGCGCACCACGATGCGCAAGGTATCGGCTTTGGTATCCGTATTGAGTGGCTTGCTAAACCATTCGGCACCGTGCTGCTCGAGCTGGTGCCATTGAATGGGCAGGCCGCTAAAGTGTTCTCGTCGCAACGCGCTCACAAAGCTGCGCAAATGCCCAAGCATCATGGCGGCATCGTCACACAATAGGGTTTGGTAATGAAGAGCGCCACGGCCGTCGAGGATAAACACATCGGCAGCTTCTTCTCGCTGCCGAAAGAATACTTGTAGCTGCTGGTCGCGCTGTTGACGAATGACGGTGCGCAGTGCGCCTAGAGTTGGGCCGCTGCTGGCTATCGCAAGGTGACCTTCAGTCAGCTGTTTGGCCGCCAACAAGCGCAGGAGCTCGGCGCTATTGCCGGCGCGCAGTATGACGATGCGGTTTTCCAAGCTCTGCAGCAGGTAATAGTTGCTGCCGCTGGCCAGAACAAAGCGATCGCCGGGCTTACAATGGGGTCGCTGGAAGTACGCCACGGTTTCACTTAGCAAGCTTTCAAAGCGGGCCGCGGCGGGTTCGCTCTCACTGCCGGAGAAGGGCATGATCACGATTTTGGGTGGTTCGCCGCAACGCGGCATTTTTTTGAGAACCTGATATATAGCGTCGCCGGTGGCGTGCTCTCCCAGCAGCGCGCTACACATGACTTCTCCCCAGCTATTGACCGAAATCAAGTCAATGTGGCTAATACTAGGCGTGTCTCTGGCCTGATTGCTGACGATACAGATCAGTGTCTCGGTACGCTTGGGGGACTCGAAGCGCTTGTGCTGGTCGGTCTGGCTGGCGTAGGGCCCGGCCGGAAGGTATTGCCTGGGGGTGCGGGTCAGGCTTTCGAGCTTGCCGCGGTGGTGGGGGTGATCCGAGAGACCAAATGCAGCTTCGTCTCGCTATTGATAAGGCGGTTGTACAGGCACCAGCACAGTAAGGCCGGCAGGCTGTTGCCATCTCTTAAGGGAGTCTTATGCCGGCAGTGACTCAGGTCAGCGGTTCCGGCAAACAAGGCCCAGCTGGATTGAGTTGGATCGCTCTTGCCTAGGTAGCAGAAGCTGAGATGCTTTTCCGCCAACTCGCCGGTAATGTCGTGATTGATCCATTCAATTTTGTCAGGTTGGCGCTCAAAGGCAGAAAATAATTTGCGTCCCAGCACGGTCATTTCATGGGAGCTGATCAGCTGTTATGCCTCGTTGTCGCGGGCAAATTCCTGAAGAAATCGATAGCTGCCGGTAAGCTCTCGCACCAGCGATTGGTGCTCTTCGCGCGCGCGTCGAACCTTCCACAAGTTTCGCATATCCAGGTTGCGAAGATGATCGTGGGTCCAGCCCCAGCTTTCGGTCATGTTTCGCAGGGTTTGTTCGCGCCATTTGGCAGCTTTAGGCAGGAGGATGAGTTTAACCTCGGTTTTAAAATATAAGGCCCTACGCAGTAACTCCAGGCGCGTATCTTGGCCTCGTTCAAGCAAATACCTTTCAAGGCGTTCGTGAATCAATTGATAGGGGTCGTGAATCACTCCCGCGCCGTCCTGGTGTACGGCGCTTTTTATTTGCTGCGAAATGGGTTGATTGTCCGGGTGCTGCCGCGAATAAATCTCAATGAGTAGCAGCTTGATCAGAGATTTATGCGGCGAACTGATGGCCTTAAAGAGTTGCCATATGCCTGCACCGACATACTCGCCGGGGGATATGCTGTGCACGTTGCCAAAATCTAAGGTTTCTTCGCGCAGCAGCTGTTGCTTGGCGCTGTCGTAGTCGGAAACTTCGGTCGCTATAAACCACCAGAGTGGGTGCTTGCCAGCCAGTAAAATGGCGCTGCGGTAGAATTCGTCCAAGAGCAGGAAGTGCTGCGTGCTGCCGAAATCTTCGGCGCTTAGCGCCTTGCGCTCACCGGCGCGGAATTCTTCAGCGCGCATCAAGAAAAAGTGAATTTCCAGCCCCAGTGTCGCCCCGGCATAGCGGGTAATAGCCTCGGCCTTTTCGCGCAAAAGCTGCCGTTGGTCGGGGGCGATGCGCTGACCATGGGAGACCCAGACATCAATATCGGAGCTGCGAGAGTGGGCAATTGTGCCCACGGAGCCCATAAGAAACAGGGCTTCCACGGCGGGCGGATTCGTATCGGGCGTGAGCTGGAAACTGCTGCTGAGATGCCTATGCACGCGTTGCAGCAATTCCTCCGTGGGCAGGTAAAGACACACCCCGCAGGGGCTGTCGATCGAATTAAAGCCAGGTAAGGAGGGGGGCTACAGTGGAAAAGCAGGGGCAAAAAATCGAGAAACAATTGCTGGCGGGGGCTCAGCAGTGAGAACACACGCTCCAGCTGCGATCTTCCCAGCTGCTCTACCTGCCGAAAAATCGTTTTAATATCAGCTGCTTGAGGCTTTGGCAGCCAGCGGTGCAGTCGTCATCATGTCATCGAGTATAGCGAATACTTGGCACCGCGCCGCGATTGCCGTACTCGTCATATTTCCTCAACAGCCCCCCCTAATCCTGTGATATGCAAGCCATTTCCATGTTGTGGTGACGACAGTTGTGATCCTTCGCGTTATGATGCAGCTAATATAAGACGCGGCAGCTGTGGTGATATAGAATCCGCTAATGCCGTAACGAACGACTGGTCTGGAGATAGCCCAATGAATGCTCGTAAAGGTTTCGCGCACTGGTTTAATGCACTGTGTCTGCCGCTTGCGTTGGTTCTGCCGCAGCTGTCGCTGGCGGAGGTGGTTAGAGAGGAGCCTGCCGCTCTAGCGATGGTGACAGACCTCGTATTGGTAAGACCCGTTATGCTGGCGATTACGGCAGTGGGCAGCGTGTTTTTTGTCGCTAGCCTGCCGTTTTCCCTGCTTGGCGGCAATGCCGGAGAAGCCGGTGATACGCTGGTGGTGCAGCCGGCTGCAAATACCTTTGTGCGGTGTTTGGGCTGTACGCGAGCCGGATATAAAGACTAGCTATCGTATAGAAGGGCTTCGCGAAATGCTCGGACTCGAATCCATAGTAATATGCGAGGCATATCTAGTATAATAATCCCCACAATCCCCTGTACGCTGCGTCTGTACGCCCTGCAACAGGGCGTTTAAAACAACATTTAACTGCACACGGCTGTGGTCCTTAAGGTTTCTTAAATTGCGTTCGATGTCCTCTACTGCGGGTTCGAAACTTCGGCTTTTCATCGTCGGCTGGGTATTTCTGTGTGCGGGTATTGCGCAAGCGGCTCCGTGGATTGATCCCAGCGATGCTCGCTTACGTCATCATATCCATGTACTCGCCGACGCGGCCTTGATTCGGATACCGGTAAATACCTGGCCACTAATGTGGAGTGGCGTGATTTCAGAAGTAAACCTCGTGAAAAGTGACGTACTCTCGCCTAGCCAGCACCGAGCGGTTGACTATATTCAGCAGGCGTTTAAGCAACAGAGTCAGTCGTCAGTAGAAATGGGTTTTCGCTATGCGGAGCAGCGCAACCCTATTCGCGGTTTTGGAGATGTGCATCGCGATAAGGCTGAAAGCCATCTCAGTGCAGAATATATCGGCGAGCGCTGGGCAGGCCGCTTGCGCGCAACCAATGTCGATGATCCATTGGATGGTGATCATACTATTTCGGATGGCAGTTACCTGTCCGGATTGTTGGGCAATTGGGTGTTCACTGTCGGAGCAATAGATCGCTGGTGGGGGCCTGCCTGGGAATCTGGCTTGATCCTAAGCAATAATGCCAGGCCAGTGCCGGCTATCTCCTTGCAAAGAAACAGCTCCGAACCATTTGATTGGTCATTGCTTCATTGGTTGGGCCCTTGGCAGTTCACCACCTTTATTGGTGAGCTTGAGAGTGATCGTATTATTGCGAATACAAAGTTGGTTGGGGCGCGGTTTAGTTTTAGGCCGACTAAGTGGCTGGAGTTTGGGGCTTCCCGAACGGCTCAGTGGGGCGGCAAAGGTCGGCCCCAGGATTTTTCCAGCTTTAAGGACGTGATTCTGGGTAATGCGGATAACGGGGGCGGTCCCGCGGGAAGTGATCCGAGTAATCAGTTAGCAGGTTTTGATTGGCGTTTTTCGATTGATTGTAAAATTCCAGTTGGTGTTTATGGAGAGATGATTGGCGAGGACGAGGCGGGATACCAGCCTTCAAAACGTATTTTTGTAATGGGTGTGGATGCGGCTATACCCTTGTCTAATTCGGAATTAAGGCTGGTGTTTGAATCTGCCGATACAGCGACCCGGCGAGTTGATAAAGGTGAAGGTGAGTTTAATGTTGCCTATGAGCACAGTACTTATCGGTCGGGATATCGGCATCGTGGGCGCTCTATTGGGGCAAGTGTCGACAATGACTCCCGCGCGCATCATTTGAGTGCTCAGTGGTATGCAGGCCGACACAGTCTTAACGCTCGATTGTCACAGTTTGATTTGAATACGGATGGTGGTGGGAGCGCTTTTGCTGATGGCAATAGTGCCAGCTATGGCAGCAGTAATGATTACGCCGCAAATATTGTATATCGCTACCGTGTGGCTGCGTGGTATGCGCAACTTGGCTACTATCACTACAATGATCGTTTAAAACTGCGCGGCACTGACGCGGGTGATGATACTGTGGAATTTGCGCTGAATTATCGCTGGTAAAATGATTAAGCATTCGAGCCGTGCACCGATGGTTTTAGTAATGACAAAAAAGTTGACCCCATGAATTTTGATCACCCAATGAAAGTTGTAATCCTTTCGCTTGTGATGCTGCTAGCCTTGGTGGGTGTTACCCACGCACAAACTCCGGCCCAATTGGCGAAATTTAAGCAGCTAGGTCGGTCCGAACAAGAGTCGATTGCCAGGGCAGCGGGGATCAGTTTGCCGTCGGCAACGAGTGGCGGCGGCGAAACTAGGGCCTTGGCTGCAACAATCGAGAGGGGTACTGAAGCCGAAAAACTAAAATCCGACGCTAAGGCTGCCATCCCTAAAAGCACAGATTCCGGATTGCCCTATTTTGGTTATGATATCTTTGCAGGCCTGCCAACATCATTTACTCCAATCGCCGATTTGCCCGTCCCTGCAGATTATGTAGTGGGCCCCGGCGATGTCATCACTGTTCAATTGTTCGGCAAAGAAAATGAGTCGCATCAATTAGCTGTTGGTCGTGATGGCTTTATTAATTTTCCGAAACTGGGGCCAATATCTGTCGCAGGCCAATCATTTGTGCAAGTTAAAAACAGCCTCAGCTCTCAAATAAAGCGGCAAATGATAGGGGTTGAAGCGGCTATTGGCATAGCGGATATTCGGCTAATGCAAATATACGTGCTCGGGGAGGCATACCAGCCGGGCGCCTATAATATCCCGTCTTTGGCGACCGCCACTCAGGCAATTATTGCTGCAGGGGGTGTTAAGACGACTGGCTCATTGAGGCGTATAAAGGTCTATCGCCAGAATAAAGTAATGATTCAGCTCGACCTTTATAAATTACTTGTAGGTGGCGATACCTCACATGATGTGCGCTTACAGTCGGGCGATGTCGTTTATATTGAACCAGTTGACGGGCGTGTAACTGTTAGCGGCAGCGTTGTACGCCCTGCTGTATATGAGGCCATACCGAATGAAAGTTTGAATACTCTTCTAGAATATGCAGGGGGAGTGACGGAAAAAGCAAATGCTGAGACAGTGCGTATTGAGCGCATCAGCAATGACGGCTTCAGTGTCAGTACAGTTAATGCGAGTAGTAAGGGAGAGGGCTTGCTATTCCGTGTTGTAGCTGGAGATAGAGTCACTGTGCCTATCAAAAATGATGGGCTACTTAGCGGCGTTATGTTGGTTGGGGCCATTGTTAATCCGGGATACAGGCATTTCGTTGAAGGTATGCGGGTGTCTGATCTTTTCGCACATCCTGAGGCAATTCTTGCGAAGAATGCGGATCGTAGTATGGCAATTTTATACCGAGAAGATTGGCAGAAGACAGATGTGCAATACATACCGTTACAAGATATTTTAAGTAATCTCGATCATTCCGCAAATGTAGTGCTCGGAGAACGTGATGAATTAGTGGTGTTGCCGGGTGTTTATGGGGAGAAGATTTTAAGCGGGCTAGAGCAGGGCTTCGTTACCACAAAGCTCAGTGTGATTGAGAATGAAATCATAAGTACCGTTGAGAAAAAAAGATCAAAAATTATTGAGTCGATGGTCCGCCGAATAAGAGCGGCAGCATCAGCGGAGAGCGTTCTCAAAATCGTAGAGGTGCGTGGGCCAGTAAAATTTCCGGGTGTGTATCCTCTGGGGACTGACCAAACATTAGGGCAGTTAATAACCATAGCGGGTGGAATGGGTGAGTCTGCCTATAAGAAAAAAGTAGATCTCGCGCGGCTGGAAATCGGTAGTGCTGGGGAGCTGGCTGTAGACAATAAGGAAATTGATCTAACCAATAAAAAATCTTGGCTTATGAAGTTATCGCATCGCGATAAAGTCACTGTTTTTAATAATCCAGACTGGCGAAATCATATTACGGTGTCGTTGGAAGGCGAAGTTCGATTTCCAGGTAATTATTCCTTTTCTCGAGGCGAGACCTTGTCGACACTCATCGCCCGCGCTGGGGGACTTACCGAGTTTGCCTACCCGCAGGGTGCGATATTGTCGAGAGAAGGATTGCGTAAGCGTGAGGACAGAGAGTTAAAGCGCTTGCGTGCAAGTTTGAAAGAGGAGATAGCATCGCTTTCGCTTAAGGAGTCGTCTGCGCTAGGGGGCGGCTTGTCAGTGTCGCCAGCGGAAGCGATGAGTGCAGTTGATGCATTAGGTGATGTGCAGGCTCTGGGGCGTTTGGTCGTTGATGTTCCGGCCGCTGTTGCGAAGTCAAAGATTCACGATATACTTCTTGAAGAAGGTGATCGATTGATTGTTCCTTATAGTAGCAACACGGTTACTGTCATTGGTGAAGTTCAATATGCATCAAGCCATGTTTATGAAGATGGACTGGGGTATAAAGAATACTTGTCAAGAGCGGGTGGCCTGAAAGCGCGCGCGGATAAAAAGCGAGTTTATGTCATTCGCGCTAATGGAAGTGTTGTTCTTCCTAGAAATAGTTGGTTTGGAGTGGAAGTGCAAGAAGGTGATACCGTGGTAGTGCCGGTAGACGCCCAGCATACCAATAAGCTGACATTGTTTGGTACGGTTACGCAGATATTGTATCAACTTGGCGTAGCATACGACGTGACTAAGGACTAAGCCTAGGCTGCTTTGGGAATAGCTGGGGCGTGAAGAAAAATGGTTTGGGTTTAGGGGGGCTGCCAAGCTGATTTTGTGGACCTGGGCAGTCCAAAAAGCTGGCGGAAGTTGCTCATGCTGAAAGGGAAAGTAGCCTCATGCGAGGCTCCGAAGAACTGCGCCACTCTGAGTGGTGTAATAGAGACGGCGGAACAATTGAGCCTGGAGATATTATCATCCTAGCAATGTGTATTTTTAAGATAGACCATCCGCAAGTTACAGTCCGCTCATTTTGCGTGACGTTGGTTGAGGGCGCTTGATGAAGCAACCCTCGCAACAGCCCGGCGGCTTGCCACCCTCGTACGGGGATTACGACGACGATATCGATTTGCTGGAATTGCTTTACACGTTGTGGGAAGCCAAGTGGAAGATTATAGGTGGCGGATTGGCGGCGGCCATATTGGTGGCGGCGTACTCGTTGTTTTTACCCAACGTATATCAGGCAAGTGCGTTGTTGACGCCGGCTCAAGAGAATGCATCTGGGTCATCCTCACAGCTTAGTGGCCTCGCTGGGCTAGCAGGAATCAATTTGCCGGGTCGCGGTAGTGTTGATTCTACCCAGGTTGCTATAGAAACTCTCCAGTCTCGTAAATTTCTGATTGATTTTATAGCGAGGGAAGGCATTGCACCGGAGCTGGCGGCGACGACTGGTTACGACCTAAAGAAGGGTCGGTGGCTATATGACGAAAGCCGGTACAATGCGCAAACGCGCGAGTGGCTCAAAGGCGAGGCACCGAATGGTTGGACATTATATAGCTCTTTACTTGGCAAGCTCAGCGTCGATTACGAGCAGCGTAAAGGATTGATAAGTGTTAGTCTGACGTCATATTCATCTGCGACGGCCAGTGACTGGCTTACTTCTTTGATTGAGGGCCTGAATCGCCATTTGATGGAGAAAGAAGTCGTGGAAGCCGAGCGCAGCATCGCTTATTTACAGCAGAAACTGCAGGAAACAGCACTTACTGAAATGCGCCAGGTGTTCTACCAATTGATTGAGCAGCAGACTCGAACCATCATGTTGGCCCGATCCAAGCCAGAATATGCTCTTGCCACAATAGATCCGGCTTTGGAGCCGCGTGACAAGTTCGGGCCTAAGCGTTCTTTGATGGTGGTGGCGGGGGGAATGGCCGGTGCTGTGTTTATGGTAGTTGTCATCTTTTTCCGTCAATGGCTGTTGAGCAGGCCTTCAACCGCGGCGCGCGATGTCGAAATCAACAAAGCGCTTGGTAGCACAAAACGTTAACCTTGGACACTCTATGAAAATTCTTGTAACTGGCGCTGCCGGTTTTATCGGTTACCACGTTGCGAGTAGTCTTCTCCAGCGCGGTCATTCGG
>JBLHMO010000042.1:0-23026 GCA_047622145.1 Paracoccaceae bacterium
AAGTGGTGGATAAAGTAGTTTGGGGGCAGTATTCGCGGTGTTTCACCGAAATAGAGGGCTAGGCGGACGAGCGCCTCACAGCCGATCACTTCTCTGGTGCGTAAGCATATTTTTGGCTGGAAATGTAGCTCGACGTTGGGTAGTGATCTTAGTATATGCGCCTTGCTGAGTTGAAAGATGCTGGCCGTTTGGTGGTCTTTTCGAATTTTTATTTTTTTGCTGCCAATGCCATCTGACAGAAGCGCATGTAGTTTTTCTTTCTCCAGCGGCTTTTTGTGGACGGCTAAGACATCAAGTCCTAAGGATTCCGCAAGTACGCGGGCATTCTGCAGCAAGTTCGCGTCTAGAGCGCTTAATAGAATTATCGAGCAATTTGGGTGGAACAGCGCAATATCTTTGATTATGGCAATACCGTCGAGTTTGGGTGTGGCTAGGTCAATAATCAAGAGCCCTAGTCTTGGGCGCGCTGCTATGCAAACGCGCGCATTGAATCCGTCGTTGGCAAATTCGGTGCCTTGAAATCCGAAATTGCTGAGATGGCTTAATAGTTCACGGTGGTTGGAAATATCATTGTCCACAATGAGTGCGGGCGCGTAATAATTCGCGATAAAAGCAATCGGGATAGATACTTTAGTCGGGCGCGTCAGCATCTAGGGGCGCTCCTCCCCAGAACTATGGGAATGACGGGAGATATAGTTACGCGGCAGGAGTAAGAGAATGCACGGCGATTTAGTTTGCGCATATATCTTCGGGCCATCTCGCCGAAATATAATTGTGAATGTGCTCGTGCATTGCTTCACTCCGTTGTAGTCATGCGATGAAAGATATCTTGCTGTCAATCTATAGCCAGCGTGTGTAGTAATTTTTTATCAAGAACGGATATTCGTCGGTTGAAAACGGATATGGCTCCTTTTTTTCTGAGACTTGAGAGGCTGCGACTAAGTGACTCTGGCGTAATCCCGATATAACTGCTTATCGAGTTGCGCGGCATGCTAAGTATAAAGTCCGGCGCAATATGCTTGTTCACGTGATTTCTGGTGTAAATATCAAGAATGAACGCAGCGGTTTTTGCTTCTATGGAGCCGTGGAGCATCGCAAGCGGGCTTAATCTGTCTCGCATTACCTGCTGACCCGCTGCGCGCAGCAACTGTACCTGGAAATCAGGACTAATTCGCATCGAGTGAAGTAGGTTTTTCTTTTCCAGGGTGCATAGTCTAGACCTTTCGAGCATTTTGATTGTGTAGGGGAATCTGCTGAATTTCCATGATTCCCAGCCTACCATTTCACCAGGAAAGACAAAGCCAAGAATTGACTGCTCGCCTTTTGGATTTGTGACTGATATTTGAATTGACCCCGATTTGAGCACATATATCTTGTCAAAATGGTCGTTTTCAGTAAAGGCAATGCTATCGGGTTCATAAATCGCTTCGTTTAAGGGCGTTCCTATGTGTGATGTCGATGTTAATGGGCACACTTTCTGGAGTAGGCAGGTGTTGCAGGTGGCGAGGATCGGTTTTGGTGAGCTACTGCGTTGTGGGCCGTTCTCGGAACTGTCACGCTGTCCGTGTATCGAAGCGATCTCTAGCAACGTTGTCGTCTCCCCAAAAGCAACCGTTTCCACTTAGTTTTTAATTTTTCTAAATGCATGCCTAGCATGCTCTTAGTGCTTCGCGGTTTCAAGTAACCATTGTGAGATGGATTTACGCGCAGCGCACCGGATAATATGCCTAAGTTAATTTTTCGGTTTGCCCTTTGATACACCGGCCTCATGTCTTTTCTGTGCCAGCATACCCCTTCGAAAGCGAATAAGGTTAAACAGAATTGATGATTCGTCGTGAATCACACGTTTTTTGTTAGACTGATATAACCTAGCGGCAGGAAGGCGGAGGATACCCTCGAGCATTAATGGCTTGGTGCTCAGCACACTAATGCTAGGCCTAGCTGACTGTTGAGTGGGGGCTGCGTGAAGTGCCGCTTTGGATTGAGATCGAACTCGATGCTGTGCCGACGTCGTCCTGGCGCGAGGGGTGTCGTTTGAAATTAGGGGGAGGAGATCCCGAGCCTGCAGAGCAGGTCTCGGGAGTGCGCCAAGAGATTATCACGGGCTCACAGTGACAACTGTGGAGGATCGCGCGTGAATAAAGTGCACTTCCTCGAGGTTAGCACAAGACGTGTGGGCTGTAAATGTAAACAACAACTCTGGGCCGGGATGGCCGCGAGCAAGGGGTGAGAAATTCTCGCAGGCGCTATCGATTTACGAGCTGAGTTTATTAAACGCTGTATTTCTCTAAGCACTTAAGCTCATGCCTTCAATCACCGCGGTCTGTTTTTGGCCACTTTAAAGGTTGGCAACGAAAAATATTTCGCTCCGGTAGTGTATGCATATGACCGCCATTCCGACCATGCTAATCGTAGACACCAAGTCGAATGGTACTGATGGCGTCTCGGATGCCTCGTCGCTATTTAGACCCAGCAAAGCGACAACAAGGGCTGCCGGTACTATCAACATTAGTGATAATGCTAGAAAATAACTATTCGCTGAATATTCCATTGTTTGGCACCCCTGTGCTCAGCTGTAAAGTAATTTGGTGTGGCCACTGCTTGCGTTTTTTGACACTGAAACTAAATAGTCTTCTGCAGCTATAAACATAAGAATTTTAAGGGGGTAACTCAATAATCATTCGCATAATAAGTGTCTATATTTTGATACAAATCAACAGCAGCTCAGAAAGACATATTTAGAGCCTTATCTAAGGGGTGCGAACTCTGGGAAGTCCAAATCGGCATATGTAAATAGGAGCGTTGGCAGCTGTATGATTCAATCGCCTTTGTCTCGCTCATGCATAGGGCATTTACCGATTTTCGGGCAGGGCAATAGTGCTGGCCGTGGGGCGGTGCTACCATTCCGGTCGAGTTATTTAGCGAGCGTTTTAATGCATATTCATATTCTGGGTATCTGCGGCACCTTTATGGGCGGCGTTGCCCTGCTGGCCCGCGAGTTGGGCCATGAAGTAACCGGTTCAGATGCCAGTGTATACCCGCCGATGAGTACTCAGCTTGAAGAGCAGGGAATTGGGCTGATGGAGGGTTACCTGCCGGAGCATTTGGATCCGGCGCCTGACCTGGTGCTGGTTGGCAATGCTCTGTCGCGTGGCAACCCGGCCGTGGAGCATATGCTTAATCGCGGCCTGCGCTATATGTCCGGGCCGCAGTGGCTGGGTGAGGAATTACTACACGGTAGCTGGGTGTTGGCGTGTGCAGGTACTCACGGAAAAACCACAACCAGTAGTATGCTGGCGTGGATACTGGAGAAGCAGGGCTATGAGCCCGGTTTTTTGATTGGTGGCGTTCCAGGGAATTTTGGTATCTCGGCGCGCATGGGTGCGGGCCAGTTTTTTGTGATGGAGGCTGACGAGTACGATACCGCCTTTTTTGATAAGCGATCAAAGTTTGTCCACTACCGCCCCAAGACGCTTATTCTCAATAATCTTGAGTATGATCACGCCGATATCTTTCCTGATCTGGCCGCCATTCAACGCCAATTCCATCACCTAGTCAGAACCATTCCCGGACTGGGGCGTATTCTAAGGCCCGCCGGGGTGCATGCGCTCGACGAAGTTATGGCGATGGGCTGCTGGAGCGAGCAGGAAAGCTTGGGTGACGATGCTGTAGCCGGAGATTGGGTCGCGCGGCCACTCGCCGATGATTGCTCCTCTTATATTGTCGCCTTTAGCGGGGGCGAGTGGCCGCTAACGTGGACGCTCAATGGTCGTCACAATATGATGAATGCGCTGGCGGCCATCGCTGCGGCCCGTCATGTGGGTGTTAGGCCCGAAGATGCGGTGGCTGCACTAATGGAATTCGGGGGCGTAAAGCGGCGCATGGAGCTGCGGGGAACGCCGCGAGGTGTTGCGGTATACGACGATTTTGCCCACCATCCCACCGCTATTTCATTTACTTTGGATGGATTACGTAAGAACGTTGGAACGGCGAAAATTTATGCGGTGATAGAACCGCGCTCAAATACCATGCGCTTGGGTCAACATCGCGCTGCGCTGGCAAGTTCAACCGCGTTGGCTGATGAGGTTCTATGGTATTCGCCAGCAAACTTAGACTGGTCACTGGATGACGTGGTGAGCGAATCAACGGTGCCTGCCCGAGTTTTTACAGCAGTGGATGACATTACTGACTATTTGCAGGGCGCTGTCGTCGCAGGCGATCATGTATTGATTATGAGTAACGGTGGTTTTGGTGGTATTCATCAGAAACTGCTGAACAAACTGGCGGATTGACGTGGCTGAATCAAATTCAACAAGCAGGCGCAGAGTGACCTTGGCTATGACGGGTGCCTCGGGGGCACCCTATGGCTTGCGTCTGCTGGAGTGTTTGTTGGCGCAAAACTGTGAAGTCCACTTTATGATCTCCAAGGCGGCGCTGATGGTGGTTGCGATGGAGACTGAGTTGAAGCTGCCGGATAAAATCTCAGCACTTACGGTGGCCCTGCACGTACACTTCAAGGTCGATGGTTCGCAGCTTAAAGTATACGGTCGCGAAGACTGGACCGCGCCGGTCGCGTCTGGGTCTGGAGCGCCGCAGGCGATGGTGATTTGCCCCTGCAGCACAGGCACCTTGTCAGCCATCGCAACCGGCGCCAGTAATAATCTAATTGAACGCGCAGCCGATGTTGCGCTCAAAGAACGGCGTCAGTTGATTGTGGTGCCGCGTGAATCGCCGCTGTCGAGTATTCATTTGCAGAATATGCTGACCTTGAGTCAGGCCGGTGTCACTATCATGCCCGCAAGCCCCGGCTACTACCACAAGCCGGTCGAAATCAGCGATATGGTCGACTTTATGGTGGCGCGGGTACTGGACCATCTCGGTTTGGAACAAAATCTGCTGCCACGCTGGGGTGAATAGGGAAGCCCGCCTTGCAGGCAAAGGGTTTCGCGTCCGACGTCCAACAAAATAATCAAAAGGGGAGTTTGAATGGGTAGCGGTCTGATGTCTTTGTACGAAAAGCTGGTGATGAAACGCCCGGTGCTGGTCTTGCTGCTAGTGGTGGCGGTGATTGGCGCGCTAGCCAGCTTTCTGCCCAATCTCAAGTTGGACGCCTCGTCAGACTCGCTGGTACTGGAGGGCGACAACTCCCTGAAGTTCTACCGTGAAATCAATAAGCGCTTTGCGACCGAGGAGTTTTTGCTGGTTGTGTACCGGCCGAATGGCGAATTGATGTCCGATCACACCTTGAGTGAGCTGGCGAAGTTGCGCGATGAACTGGCGACAATGCCCATGGTGTCCTCGGTGGTGTCGATACTTGATGTGCCGCTTTTGGACAGTCCTCGCGTTAGTTTGACCGAGGTGGCCGCGGGCAAAATTCCCATGCTGAAAAACAAGGGCACAGATCGCGGTCTGGCCTTGAAAGAGCTGTCCACCAGCCCCCTGTACGAGTCTCTGCTGACCAGCCCTGATGGCACAACCACCGGCATACAGGTCAACATCAAGCGTGATGCAAAGTACGCGCGTCTGTTGGAGCATCGTGAAAGCCTGAAGGAGAAGCAGGCCGCTGAAGGCTTGAGTGCGGTGCAACAGCGTGAGCTGGAAGTTGTCGAGGCCGAGTTCTTGGCTTATTTGCCGCAGACGCAGGCGGCGATGACGAAACTCGTCGCGCAGACTCGCGCCATATTGGCTAAGTACCGAGACAGCGCCACGCTCTATCTCGGCGGCGTACCCATGATTGCTGCGGATATGATTTCCTTTGTGCAAAGTGATCTGGTGGTCTTCGGTGCCGGAATTATTGCGTTTATCGTTGTGTTATTGGTGTTTATCTTTCGCAGTGTCATCTGGACGCTACTGCCGCTGGCAACCTGTATTTTGTCCGCGCTCTTTATGCTGGGATTGCTTAGCTTTCTCGACTGGCGGATGACCGTCATTTCTTCCAATTTTGTCGCTTTACTTTTGATCATCACCCTGTCGATTTCCATTCATTTGGTGGTTCGCTATCGCGAGCTGGCGGCCAATAATATCGATTGGGATCAGCGGCAGCTAGTGCACGAAACTGTGCGCGTTATGGCCAAACCCTGTTTTTATACTGCGCTTACAACGCTGGTCGCCTTTATGTCGCTGGTGGTGAGTGGTATCCGCCCGGTTATCGACTTTGGCTGGATGATGACCATTGGCGTATCAGTGGCGCTGGTGCTGACTTTTCTCGTGGTGCCCTGTGTATTGTTGTTGATTAAAAGCCCGATTCGCGCCGCCGACGTCGATAACAGCAAGGGTTTTACCCTGAAATTTGCCGCGTTGGCGGAAAAGCAGCCGACCGCCATCATGCTGGTAGCGCTGGCCTTGCTAACAGTCAGCCTTTGGGGTGTGAGTCAGCTAAAGGTAGAGAATCGATTTATCGATTACTTTGATGAAGGCACTGAGATTTATCAGGGTATGGAAATTATCGATGAAAAGCTCGGTGGCACCATTCCCTTGGATATTATTATCAATGCACCCCAAAAGTCGGCGGAGCCTGCTGTTGATTCCGAATTCAGCGATGATTTTGGTGATGATTTTGGTTCGTCTGCCGCGAAATCTTCGCACTGGTTTACCATAGCCGGTCTGGAACGTATCAAATCAGTTCACGATTACGTTGATGGTCTGGACGAAACCGGCAAAGTGTTGTCGCTGGCAACGCCCTACGAGTTGGTCAAAATGATTATGGGCAATGATGTCGACGATCTGCAGTTGGCGCTGGTGAAGCGCTCATTGCCAGACGATATCAAAGACATTGTCGTGACCCCCTATCTTGCCGCCGAAACGGATCAGGCGAGAATCAGTATTCGGGTTATGGAGACCAGCCATACGCTCAAACGCGACCAATTGCTCAAGGATATTCACAAACATTTAATCAATGACATGGGCTTTGCCGACGATCAGGTGCAACTTACCGGCATGTTGGTGCTTTACAACAATATGTTGCAGAGCCTTTTCCGCTCCCAGATTCTTACGCTGTCGGCGGTATTTGTAGCGATACTGGCGATGTTTCTGGTTTTATTCCGATCGCTGCGCTTGGCGCTGATTGCGTTGGCGCCTAATGTGCTGGCAGCGGGAGCGGTGCTTGGCGGTATGGGCTTGTTTGGTATTCCGCTGGATATGATGACGATTACCATTGCCGCTATCACTGTCGGCATCGGCGTGGACCATGCGATCCATTACGTCCACCGTTTCAAAATTGAATTCCCCAAAGACCGCGACTATATTGCGACAATGTACCGTTGCCACGGCAGTATCGGCAAGGCGATGTACTACACCTCCGTGATTATTATCTTTGGCTTTTCGATATTGGCCTTGTCCAATTTCACGCCCAGCATTTATTTTGGTTTGCTCACAGGCGCCGCAATGCTGGCAGCCTTGCTTGGCTCCATGTTGTTGTTGCCACGACTGATCATTTCCTTCAAACCATTGGGTAAATAAGAGCGGCACTGTGACTGACAATGAATTAGCTCTGTTTCCGCTCGGCACGGTATTGATGCCGGGCGGTCGCCTGTCACTGCAAATATTTGAGCAGCGCTACCTCAGCCTGATACGTAACGCCCTGAAGGCCGAGTTGCAATTCGGTATTGTCATGCTGACCGGGGGTGGCGAGGTTGATCGTGCCGGCGGTAATACTTGCTTTGCTAAAGTGGGAGTTAGTGCAAAAATTGTTGACTGGGACAAGCTGCAAAACGGTTTGCTGGGTATTGTGGTGGAAGGTCAGCGTCGATTTTTCATCACCGACCCTAGTCAGCAAGCCGACGGTTTATGGCAAGGCGTGGCCGAATTTTGGCCCGATGAGCCTCGCATTACCCTGCCGGAAGATCGTTCAGACTGGACCGCCTTGTTGCAGCAATTGGCCGACCACCCTCACGTTAAGCGCCTGGGATTTAAGGTGGAAACCGAAGATGCCAGCCTGCTGAGCTACCAGCTCGCGCAGTTGCTGCCGATTCCGGAGCGCGAGCGCTATGATTTGCTGGTCATCACCGATCCGCTGGATCGGCTTGATGCCATCCATGAATTGCTGTCCCAATACGAAGACTAATCCACCGCTGGGCCTGACGATGTGACCGGCTTACAGGTATAATTGCCGTTTGCAGCGCAATTTGTCTGAGTTGAAATGAATATTCTGGAATATATGACCGAGTTGGGTCGGCAGGCGCGGGAAGCTTCTCGTGTGATGGCCGCCGTCGGTACCACTGAAAAAAATGCCGCCTTGTTGGCAATAGCCCAAGCCATTGCCAGCGCGCGGGCTGATATCGCCGAGGCGAATGCTCGCGATATGACCGCCGGGCGCGACGCCGGTTTGGACGCGGCCTTACTTGATCGCCTGGAACTCACGCCAGCGCGCATTGATAGTATGATTGAAGGTCTGGAGCAAGTGGCGACGTTGGCCGACCCGGTGGGCGAAATTACTGATATGAAGTTCCAGCCCTCCGGCATTCAGGTGGGGAAGATGCGTGTTCCTTTGGGCGTTATCGGAATCATTTACGAGTCGCGGCCCAATGTGACGGCCGAGGCCGCCAGCCTGTGCCTGAAGTCTGGCAATGCGGCAATCCTGCGTGGTGGCTCGGAAGCCATTCATTCGAATCAGGCCATTGCTGAGTGTATTCGCAGCGGACTGAAGGCCTCTGGTTTACCCGAAACAGCCGTGCAGGTGGTGGCAACGACGGATCGCGAAGCGGTGGGTGTGCTGATTACCCTGCCCGAATACGTTGATGTGGTTGTTCCCAGAGGCGGAAAGGGGCTGATCGAGCGAGTTTCCCGCGATGCGACGGTCAGTGTCATCAAGCACCTCGACGGTGTTTGCCACGTCTATCTTGACGACGAGGCCGACACGGAGAAAGCCATCGCTATTGCGGTGAACTCCAAAACGCACCGCTATGGCACCTGTAATACCATGGAAACCTTGCTAGTGGCACAAAGCCGCGCAGCAGAGTTACTGCCCTTAATTGCGGCCGAGATGAGCAAGGCCAGGGTTGAGCTGAGAGGTTGTGCAGAGTCGCGCGCAATTGTCTCATCCATGACGACGGCCGATGACAGCGACTGGGCGGCAGAATATTTGGCGCCCGTACTTGCGATTAAAGTGGTTGCGGGGCTGGATGCAGCGATCGAGCATATTAATCGCTGGGGTTCGCAGCATACCGACGCCATCATCACCGAAAATTACAGTCGCGCCCGGCGTTTTCTCCGGGAAGTGGACTCCAGCTCAGTGATTGTCAATGCCTCAACCCGCTTCGCGGATGGTTTTGAATACGGACTGGGTGCCGAGATTGGTATATCCACCGATAAGATACATGCCCGTGGCCCGGTTGGTTTGGACGGCCTGACCTCGCAGAAATACGTTGTGTTCGGCGACGGCCAGATTCGACGCTAAGGTGAGTTTGCGCGCGCTGGGGATATTAGGTGGTACCTTTGATCCCGTGCATTTGGGGCACATTCAGTCCGCTCGCGAGTTATGTGAGCGTGTGGGCTTGGAGCGCTTGTCGTTACTGCCCTGCCACTTGCCGCCACATCGGGATCGGCCGCAAACAGTTTCAGAGCATCGGCTCGCGATGGCGAAAATTGCGGTGGCACCTTGGGACAAGCTTGATATTGATGGCCGTGAGCTGGAACGCGACGGGCCGTCCTACACGGCAGACACACTGAAAGTGGTGCGCGCAGAAGTGGGCTCGGACACCAGCCTGACCTTTGTCATGGGCAGCGATGCTTTCAATACCCTGCATCAATGGCACCGCTGGCAGAGCCTGTTTGAGTTCGCTAATATTTTGGTGATGCAGCGCGAGGGTTATCAGCTTTCACCGGCGGCGCAGGTGCTTCAATTTGTCGCTGGGCGTGAGCGACAGCCGCAGGCTCTGATTGAGCAGGCGGCAGGCGCTTATGCCAGCATTGCCTTGAAACCTTGGCCTCAGTCCGCGACTGAGGTGCGTGGGCTTCTTGCGGCAGGACGCAGTCTCGATGCCTGCGTACCCGCAGCGGTCGAACATTATATTCAGCAACATAAACTTTACCGACACTAACGGAGAAATTGAACCACACATGAAATCTGAGCAACTGGCTGAACTGGTCGCCGCAGCACTCGACGAAATAAAGGCACGTGACACAGTAGTACTGGATGTGCGCGGTATGACTGGCGTTACCGACTATATGGTGGTGACCAGTGGCACCTCTAGCCGGCACGTCAAATCCCTAGCCTCTAATGTTGCCGATGAGGCCAAGCAAAAAGGCGTTAGAACGATTGGCGTGGAGGGTGACGATACCGGCGAGTGGGTGCTCGTTGATTTCGGTGATGTCGTTGTTCATGTGATGCTCCCGGATGCCCGCACCTTCTATGATATCGAGCGGCTGTGGTCGGTCCCTGTTGGTGGCCCCGCCGGTGACCCTGCCGACAATGCGGATTAAACTGCTGGCCGTCGGTACGCGTATGCCGGTCTGGGTTGAAGAGGGCGTGGCGGAATACCGCAAACGCCTGCCCGCGGAATTCAGTCTTGAAATTCAGGAAATTGCCTTAGCCAAACGAGGCAAAAACACCGATATTCGACGGGCGCGGCAACAGGAAGCCGAGGCCTTGCTGAAGGCGGTTCCCAAAGACGATGTGCTGGTGGCATTGGATGTTGAAGGCCGCGCTATCAGTACAGGCGTTCTAGCGGAGAAGCTGAATGAATGGCATATGAATGGGCAAAACCTGAGTTTGCTGATTGGGGGCCCGGACGGCCTAGATGATGCCTGTCTCAATCAGTCTCAGCAGCACTGGTCCTTATCTGCTATGACACTGCCGCATCCCTTGGTGCGCGTGCTGCTCGCCGAGCAGGTTTATCGGGCCTGGAGCATACTCCAGGGCCACCCCTACCACCGATAGCAGGCCTTACTGACCCTATGTCAAAGCTGGTAGCCCTCAAAGATCCGATCAAGGAACGCAGCTTATACAAAAGCCGCTTTCTGGTGGCGTCGACACTTATGACGATCATGCTGGGTGTAATCGTTGGCCGCTATTTTTTTCTGCAGGTGGTAAAGCACGATATTTACAAAACTCAGTCGGATCGGAATCGCATCCAACTCCAGCCTATCGCGCCCAAGCGCGGTCTGATTTTCGACCGCAATGGCGTGTTACTTGCCGAAAATATTCCCAGTTATAGTCTGGTGCTGATCAAAGAGCGTGTTCCTGATTTGGAGGAAACGCTGGTCGCGCTCGCTGAGCTAATCCCCATTGATGACGACGATATCAAGAAGTTCAAAAAGCGTTTACGCCATCGTCGGCCCTATCAAACTGTGCCGCTGAAGTTTCGATTAACGGAAGAAGAAATTGCACGGTTAGCGGTCAATCGCTATCGCTTGCCAGGTGTTGATATCGACGCACAGTTGGTGCGCAACTATCCTCACGGCGAATTGCTGGCGCATGTGCTGGGCTATGTCGGGCGTATTAATGAACGGGAAATGGATGTGATTGACGAGGTTAATTACAGCGCTACAGATCATATCGGTAAATTGGGCGTTGAACATTTTTACGAGCAAGCGCTGCACGGCAGCGTCGGCTATCAGAATGTTGAAACCAACGCGCGCGGGCGTGTGTTGCGTATTTTGGAACGCCACCTACCCGAACCGGGTGCCGACCTGCACCTCAATATAGACGTTGAATTGCAGCGGGTTGCCCACCGCGTGCTGGAGGGTGAGCGCGGAGCCATTGTTGCCATCGACCCCAGCGACGGCGGCTTACTGGCCATGGTGAGTGCGCCGAGCTACGACATTAACCTGTTTGTTAACGGCATCAGTAACGCAGATTATAAGCGTCTGCGCGAATCCCCGGATTTGCCCCTGTTCAACCGCACGCTTCAGGGCCAATACCCCCCCGGTTCGACACTGAAGCCGATTTTTGCGCTGGGCGCGCTGCATTATGGGGTTGTCACCCGCCGCACCTCCGTGCCTGACCCGGGGTGGTATAGCTTGCCGAACAATGATCGGGTATATCGTGACTGGAAATCCCGTGGCCACGGCTACCGCGTGGACATGCATCAAGCTATTGTCGAATCCTGCGACGTCTATTTTTATGATTTAGCTTATAACATGGGCATTGATCGTATTCACGAATTCGGCCAGCGTTTT
Organism: Paracoccaceae bacterium; assembly: GCA_047622145.1. Lineage (GTDB taxonomy): Bacteria > Pseudomonadota > Gammaproteobacteria > Pseudomonadales > Spongiibacteraceae > Litorivivens. Next base: position 12,118 of record JBLHMO010000042.1, read on the forward strand.
GGTTTGGGCGAGCTCACTGGTATCGACAACGACAATGAACGTGCCGGTCTGCTGCCGTCTCGCGATTGGAAGCGCAGTGCTAAGGGCTTGCACTGGTTCCCTGGCGAAACACTGAATGTCGGCATTGGTCAGGGTTTTATGCTGACAACACCGATGCAATTGGCGGTGGCTACCGCTGTTTTGGCCAATCGCGGCGTGCGCAAAGTACCGCGCATTGTGCGGGCAATTAACGACGAGCCGATCAAGGAATCGCTGCGACCGAAGGTCGAGTTGACCGATGAAAGCGATTGGGACTTCGTGTTAGCCGCCATGGAAGACGTGGTGCATGGCGTCAAAGGTACCGCGCGCAACATCAACAACAAGCTCGACTACCGCATTGCGGGCAAAACCGGTACTGCACAAGTTATTGGTATCGTGTCGCATGAAGATTACGACGCGAGTCTGGTCGCCAAGCGGCATCGCGATCACGCTTTGTTTATCGGTTTTGCGCCAGCGGACAAGCCGACGATTGCTATTTCGGTGATTATCGAAAATGGTGAGGCCGGTGGTCGCGTCGCAGCACCCATTGGCCGTAAAGTGTTTGATGCCTACCTGCGTCCCGAGGTCATTAAAAAGATAGAGCCGCTCAGGCTTGATAAAATGCGCTTATCGCGCCCTGCAAATGGGGAGGAAGTGTGAATCAGTCGGATTTCATCCGCCAGCTCCCGCGCGACCATCACGAAAGCGATGCGGTAGGGAGTCTATTACAGCGCCTTCGAATCGATGTGCCGTTGTTGGTTTTGCTGCTGGCGCTTACCGGCGCGGGCTTGGTTGTGCTCTATAGTGCGAGCGACAGCAGCAGCACCATGTTGGCGCGGCAGGGGCGATACTTGCTGATCGGCTACTTCCTAATGTTTGTGGTAGCGCAAATCAATATTGAGCGCTTGAAGCGACTAGCGCCCTTCGCTTATATGGCGGGCATGCTGATGCTTTTGGGGGTCGCATTTTTTGGTTCAGGTGCAAAGGGCGCGCAGCGCTGGTTAGACATTGGAGGCTTTCGCTTTCAGCCCTCCGAAGTGATGAAGCTTGTGGTGCCGATGACCTTGGCTTGGTATTACGCCGTGCGGCCCTTGCCACCGCGTTTCAAATACATTCTCATCGGGCTAGCCATTCTAGTGGTTCCGGCGGGCCTGATTGCGCGGCAACCGGACTTGGGCACGGCAATTATTATCGGTTCATCCGGCGCTTTTGTGCTATTTCTGGCTGGTATTAGCTGGCACATCATCGCCATTGGTTTTGGGCTGATCGTCTTGGCCGCTTATCCTATATGGGAATATCTGTTACACGATTATCAGCGTGGGCGGATTCTCACCATGCTCAATCCCGAGTTGGACAAGCTCGGCGCCGGCTGGAATATTATTCAATCGCAAACGGCTATTGGCTCGGGTGGAATGGAGGGTAAAGGCTGGCTGCGGGGTACACAGTCGCATCTGGACTTTTTGCCTGAGAGCCACACAGATTTTATTGTGGCCGTACTGGCCGAAGAGTTTGGTTTGCGCGGAGTGCTACTGCTACTGCTGCTGTATGTGCTACTTATAATGCGCGGTGCTTGGATTGGTATTACCGCTAAACATAGCTTCGGCCGTCTGTTGGCGGGCAGTATCACCCTCACTTTTTTTGTCTATGTGTTTGTGAATATGGGAATGGTGTCGGGATTGCTGCCGGTGGTTGGTGTACCCTTGCCATTGGTTAGTCAGGGCGGCACATCAATGGTGACGCTACTGATAGGATTTGGCATGCTTATGAGTATTCGCGCCGATGAGCGCTTTATCCACCAGTAAGTGACATAAAGAAAAACAGAAACATTTATGACGACGAACAAAACGCAAAGGTATCGAAACACGATGTTCAAATCCCTGAGATCTATTGCCGCTGTGCTATCGATTGCGGCTCTGTTGGCGCCTGCGGCTACGTGGGCCAATTATCTAGAAAACGACAGTGGGCGGCAATTTGTCGACAAAATGGTCGCCGAGCACGGCTTCGACCGAGCCTGGGTTGAGCAGTTAGTGACTCAAGCTGAGCGTAAGCAGTCTATTCTTGATGCCATATCGCGACCCGCCGAGCGCAGCATGGAATGGAAGGATTATCGCAAGATATTCATACAGGATTCCCGCATTGATCAGGGCGTTGCTTTTTGGCGCGAGCACAGGAAAACCCTTGAACGGGCCGAAAAGCAGTACGGCGTGCCGGCCCATATAATTGTGGCTATCATCGGTGTCGAAACGCGTTACGGTCGGCATATGGGGAGTTACCGGGTGCTGGATGCACTTGCAACCCTGAGTTTTGACTATCCCAAGCGTAGCAAGTTTTTTAGTCGTCAGCTCGAAGAATTCCTGCTTATGACCCGTGAGCAGAAACTTGATCCGTTGGAACTCACTGGCTCTTATGCCGGCGCGATGGGTTTTGGTCAGTTTATTCCCAGCAGCTATCGCAGTTTTTCGGTTGATTTCGACGAGGACGGTGTTGCCGATATTGTGCACAATCCGGTGGATGCTATTGGCAGTGTCGCCAATTATTTTAGCGAGCATAAGTGGCGCTCAGGTGAATTGGTGACCGTTATGGCCACCGTCACAAAGGCGCATCAGTCCGAGGTGTTCGACGCCGGCTTGAAACCGAAATGGACTGTGGCGGAGTTGGCCGGCAAAGGGGTGGCCGCCTATGCAGAACTTGATGGCAACGCCATGGCGAGTGCCATACTTCTGGTGGGCGACAAGGGCGAAGAGCACTGGCTGGGGCTGCACAATTTTTACGTTATCACGCGCTATAACCACAGTTCTATGTATGCGATGGCCGTCTACCAACTGAGCCAACTGCTGGAGCAGCGATTCACACCATGAAGCTAGGACGTCATTTGCGCTGGTGTTTACTGTCGGCCTTGCTGTTGGCAGCCTGTTCCGTGGTGGATGGTCCTCGGCCTGTTTCCCAGCAGCGAGACGGGGCTCCGATACGCCAAATCAGTGGTGATCTGCTTGCCGATGCTGTTCCTCGCCACGAGGTCATTACTGCCAGCGGGAATACCAGCCCCTACGTTGTATTTGGTAAGCGATATGAGTTGATGACCAATTATTTGGGCTACCGGGAGCAGGGGGTTGCTTCGTGGTATGGCACCAAATTCCACGGTCGCTTGACCTCGAATGGCGAAGTCTACGACCTCTACAAAATGACAGCCGCGCACAAGACCCTGCCGATCCCTGTTTATGTGCGGGTAACCAATCTTGAAAATAATCGCAGTGTGATTGTGCGCGTCAATGATCGCGGCCCTTTCCACGGTGATCGCCTTATTGATCTTTCCTACGCCGCGGCGGTCAAACTCGGCTACGCCGATAAAGGCACCGCACGGGTGGAAATTGAGGTCATTGAACCGGATAATAACCAGGAGAAAGGAAGTGGGCGTGTTGCGGCCAGTCCACGCTATTACCTACAGGTTGGCGCTTTTCAGGCTAAAGGCGCGGCCTTGCAGCTACAGTCGGAACTGTCGGGGCAACACGAGCTGCCGGTACAGGTCAGCCTCAGCGCGGGCAGCCCCTCGTACCACCGCGTGCGGGTGGGGCCCTTCACTGACTTTCTGGAAGCGGAGCGGGTGCGCCGCACTTTGCAAAGCAAAAACTACGGCCTTGCCTCTATCGTTACCGAAAGCGGCAGGCCCTAACCGGACTTAACGGGAAACCATGTTCTATACAAAAGCCCTAACGGCGCTGGTACTGCTTTTTACCTCGCTACTCGTCGTCGCCCAACCGTCATTGATCCCTGCGGCGCCCAAGCTGTCCGCACAGTCCTGGATATTGTTGGACGCCGATAGCGGCGAGGTCATCACCTCGCATAATGCGGATCAGCGCCAGCCACCGGCCAGCCTCACCAAACTCATGACCAGTTACGTGGTGTCGTATTGGCTAGAAAACGGCCAGATCCAGAACGACGATCTAGTCACCATCAGCAAAAATGCTTGGGCGCAAAATCCGATATTCAAAGGCTCCTCGCTGATGTGGATTGAGGTAGGCAAGCAGGTCACCTTAGGTGACCTGCACCGCGGTATTGTAGTGTCTTCCGGTAACGATGCCAGTGTTGCTGTTGCCGAGTATATTGCCGGTAGTGAGCCGGCTTTTGCAGAAGTTATGAATCAGCACGCCGCGCAACTCGGGATGAAAAACAGCCATTTTATCAACTCTCACGGCTTGCCTAACGACAAGCATTATTCGTCGGCACGCGATATGGCGCTATTGGCCAAAGGGATTCTGGTATATCCCCAAGAATATGCGCTCTACAGTGAGAAGGAGTTTAGTTATAACGGCATTCGTCAACCTAACCGCAATCGTTTGTTGTGGAGTGACCCTACAGTAGACGGGCTGAAAACTGGCCACACTGAGGCGGCAGGTTATTGTCTGGTGTCTTCAGCCAAGCGCGAAGGCATGCGTTTGATCTCGGTGGTCATGGGCGCTAGTAGCGAGTCTGCCCGTGAGCGGGAAACTCAGCGATTGCTGGCCTACGGGTTCCGCTTTTTTGAAACGCATCACCTCTATACAGCGGGATCGGAATTGAGCAAAGCCCGCGTTTGGCAGGGAGCCGCCGATGAGGTTGCTTTGGGCGTGAAGGAAAATGTCTACCTCACTATTCCGCGCGGCAAGCACGACCAACTTCAGGCAACACTGAGTGTCGACGAAGTATTGACCGCTCCGATTAGCAGCGGAGGCGAGTACGGTGACCTAGTGGTTTCGCTTGATGGTGAGGAGGTTGTGCGTGTGCCCTTGGTTGCCCTGCAGTCTGTTGATCAGGGCGGCCTGTTCAAGCGCCTGTGGGACGCCATTGTCCTGTTCGTACTCAACCTTATTGGTAAGTAGCGTGCCGGAACCAGAAGCTCCGAAAATTGAATTTCCCTGCGCTTACCCAATTAAGGTCATGGGCGACAATGGACCGGGTTTTCGTGACTTGGTGTTGCAGGTCATGACTGAGTTTTCTGGTCCGGTGGACGATAAGGACGTGTCTGTGCGCATGAGTCGTACCGGTAAATTTTCTTCCGTGACAGTGACCATTACGGCGACGGGCGAGCGCCAGCTTAAAGCAATTTTTGAAGCGTTGAAGGCGACCGGTCGCGTCCAAATGGTTTTGTAATGATGACGCTCTCCGTGCGCTGGTTGGGGCGGCAAGAATACGAGCCCAGCTGGCGCGCAATGCAGGCCTACACCGATCAGCGTAACGGCACTAGCGCCGACGAATTATGGCTACTGGAACATCCCCCCGTTTTCACCCAAGGTCAGGCCGGCAAAGCTGAACATTTACTCGCGCCCGGTGATATTCCAGTGGTGCAAGTGGATCGCGGTGGTCAGGTTACCTACCACGGCCCGGGGCAGCTGGTGGGCTATGTGCTAATTGACCTCAAACGTGCTGGCATTGGCGTTCGCCAGTTGGTTACCCATATCGAAAACGCCTTGGTGGAACTGCTGGCGGGCTACGATCTGGTGGCTAGCCCGCGGGCAGATGCTCCCGGCGTTTATCTCAGCAGCGGCGCGAAAATAGCGCAGCTGGGTTTGCGCGTTCGACGCGGTTGCACGTTTCACGGACTCAGTTTAAATATTGATATGGATTTATCAGTGTTCCAGCGCATTAACCCCTGTGGTCATGTCGGCATGGAAGTGACTGACGTGGCGAGTAGCACCGGCCGCAGCCCTGAGTTTAACGATGTTGCTGCGAAACTGGCCACTATTTTTGCCCGCACGCTGGGTTATAGCGACGTCGAACAGGTGTACAATGGCGGTTTTCCGAGCAGTTCCGAGGTTTTAAATGACTGATGCCAATAAGTCGAGCAATGTCCGCGCCAACGCTTGGTCTGCACCTAAGCCTGTAGTGCAGGGCGAGAAGTTGCGCGGTGCTGAAAAGGTTGCGCGAATCCCGGTCAAAGTCATTCCGACAACGGAACTGCCCACCAAGCCGAGCTGGTTGCGCGTAAAAATGCCGATCGGCCCGGAAGTTGCTCGTATCAAAAGTGTACTGCGCAATCACAAGCTTGCTTCTGTGTGTGAAGAAGCTCAGTGCCCAAATTTGGGTGAATGCTTTAGCGGCGGTACCGCTACTTTTATGATTATGGGTGAGATATGCACCCGCCGGTGCCCGTTTTGCGATGTGGCCCACGGTCGTCCCAATGCACTAAACGAGAACGAGCCGCGGGAGCTGGCTGAAGCCATTGCGGAAATGGTACTTAAATACGTGGTGATTACCTCGGTGGATCGCGATGATCTCAAGGATGGCGGCGCTGATCATTTCGCCCACTGTATTCGCGAAACGCGTTTGCGCTCGCCCGGTATTCGTATAGAGGTTCTGGTGCCAGATTTTCGTGGCCGCATGGACATCGCTCTGGATGTTCTGGCGGCCGAGCCACCGGATGTGTTCAATCACAACCTGGAATCTGTCCCCAGCCTCTATCGTAAAATCCGCCCAGGCTCGGATTATCAGTGGTCGCTCGACTTGCTCAAGCGCTACAAAGAACGTCGTCCGGAGGTGTTAACTAAATCCGGTTTGATGTTGGGTCTTGGTGAGACGCCCGACGAGTTGGTACAGGTCATGAAGGATATGCGTGCCCACGATATCGATATGATCACAATGGGTCAGTATATGCAGCCCAGCCGCGATCACCTGCCGATTGATCGCTTTGTGCCGCCAGAAGAGTTTGACGAATTTGGCCGTATTGCCAAAGAGCTGGGCTTCAAAGGTATTGCCAGCGGCCCGCTGGTGCGCTCCTCCTACCATGCTGACAAGCAGGTTGAGCATATCCTGTCGATGTCCTAGCGCTGTTGTGGTCGCCATTTTTATTGGACTGTTTTAATCCCTAGAACTGTCACCGGCGACCATCGCCTTTAAATGCGGTATCTGTCCGTCCTCAGACTTATCTAATAGCACATCGTTATAGTGCCGCTGCCCGCGGTGATGTTGGTAGTGGGGTTGATAGGCTAGCAATATGCTTTGACGGAAGGGGCCAGTATCACTGTGTGGTTCGGGGGCTGCGTGCATCACGTCGCCGTAGTGCAGGGTTACCGAACCGGCCTTGGCATCGGCGCGCACGCCGCGCGGCGCCTTCGGGTCGCTGGCGTCGGCAAATCCGAAACTCGCTTTGTGCGAGCCGGGTAAAAAGCGCAGTGCGCCCGCGTCGTCTGTTGCGTCATAGAGATAAATACTGATGATCACGGTCGGGCACATCACTGCGTGGCCGCCCATGCCGCAGTCACGGTGCCAGGGTAAGTCAGATAAACCCTCCACCATAGCCGGGTTTTTGAAAATGATGGTCAGGCCATCTTGTTCATCGGGGTTGGCGGCTTTCAAGCCTTCGGGCATCAGCGACTGCAGATGCTGAATTCGAGGGTCATCATAGAGGTCGTGTAATTCCGCTACACTACCGGCGGTGAGTACTCGACACAAAACCGATTCGGCGTGGCGATTTTTCCCCCACCACGAACTTTTGTCCCCTTCTTGCGCTTGTGAATGTAGACGCAGCGCATGCTCGCGAAACCGTACAAGTTCGGCCGCGGAAAAAACGTCGTGTACTACCAAATAACCCAAGGTATTGAGCGCATTGCGCATAGCCGCAGGATCATCGTCGGCTGTGAAGCAGCTATCGGGCACTACCGGCTGGCCGTCGGCGCCGCGCAGGTCGGGCTGATGCGGGTCGTATACTGGAATGCCGCAATACAGCGCGCGCAAGGCTGGTTCCCAAGCCATCAGTGCCATGGCATCGCCTTGCAGGCATCGAATGCGGTCACCGTAAATAAGTGCGGGTGTGGATTCCATGTCGTTTGTTAAGCCCAGCCAGTCCTCGGCGCTGAGTTCGATCACGGTGGCGTTTTTAGGCGCTGAGCCTGATGGGTTTACCTGCAGTTGCTCGCCGTCGTAGCTAAAACGATAAGCGGCCTTGTGGTCGGGTGTCTGTAGATGAAGGTTGGGTAATCGTGTTTGTGCTTTTAGTAGCGAGTAGTAGTGTTCGGATGCAGATTCCTCGCATAGCGCTAGGTGGCGTTGTTGTAACTGACTGTGCAGTGCATCGAGCGTTTGGGGCGCGGACATAGTGACACCTCTAAATCGTGTATTTAAAAAGTGTGGCATGGACAGGAGGGATATGAAAGAGGATGGCACGGTAGTAGTACATTGCCATCAGATTACGCAGTCTGAGAGGGCTAGCCGCCAAGCGCTGCGAGCGAAACCCGCTAGTTTAACTGTCAATCGACAACGGAGTACCGGCGAGTCTGCAAACGAGTTGATCAATCATTTGCCAAGTGTTGCCTGCGCGCTGGCCCTTCTGGCAAAGATCAATGTCTTGGGCAAGGGAGAGCAGGGCAGCGATCTGGCTAAGCGTCAGCCTTTGTAGGGCCTGCTTGTACAGTGGTTTGCGTTTGTCCCACACTTTGGCGCTGTCGAGTACGCGATCTATGCCGTTTCCCGTTGCCAGTAGTTGTGCGCATTGGTGCAGATTTCTTAACTCTTTGCTGATTGCGCCCATCAACGGTATGGCTTCGGCACCCTCGCCATGAAGGCTGTGAATCATGCGCAGCGCAATACTAGTTTGGCCCTGCAATATACAATCGATAAGCTTGAAAACGTCGTAACGCGCACTGCTGGCAACCCAACTGTTTACGGCCTCGGCGCTCACGGGCTTATCACCCGCCAGTACATGTAATTTTTCGATTTCTTGAGCGGCGGCCAAGAGGTTGCCTTCAACACGGTCGGCGAGTACTTCCAACGCGGCACGATCTATATTGAGCCCCAGCTTTTGCGCGCGCTGTTGCAGCCAGCTTGGCAGGTGCGGCCTATCAATCGGCCAGATTTGAATCAGCGCACCGGACTTTTCTACCGCCTTAATCCATTTAGTGCTCAGTGACGCCCGATCCAGGCGCCCGCAAGTAATGAGCAGGAGCGTGTCGTCGCTGGCTTTATCGCAATATTCACAGATTGCTAGCGAACCCTCGCGACCGGCTTTGCCACTAATTCGCAGATCGAGAATTTTTTTGTCGGAAAAAAGTGACATAGACTGACTGGCGCCGCGCAGTTGTCCCCAATTGAAGGAGGTGTCGGCGTCCAGTACTTCGCGCTCAAAATAGTCTTGTGAGCGTGCCGCTCGGCGTATCGCGTCGGCGGCTTCTTGGGTCAGCAGCGGTTCGTCGCCGCTGATGAGATAAACGGGTAATAGTGTCGAGTTCATGTGTTTATCGAGCTGGTCTGATCGTAGCCGCATTGGCTTGCTCCCTGTCTAGCCAGCGCGTGGCTTGCTCGGCAATACGACGCGCCATGGCTGTTTCCATTTCGCCGACCAGTAGCGATTGCTCGGTACTGTTGCCGACGGGATTGTCAGGGTTGGTAAACAGTATGCGCTGCTCTTGTAATATCACAGAGTCGATTGGCTGAGCGTCGTGCTGCAATAAGCTTAGCTTGGCGCTCAGGCCCAGTGTGCGTTCGGCAGTTCGGATGTTGGCATCCAGCGATAGCACCGTATCACCGCGTGATACATCACTGACGCGCAAACTCAGTTCGCCGTCTAAGTTGCTGCTTACCTTGCTGTCTTTGATGCCGTGTACGGCCAGCTGTTGACTGACCAGCCGGCGCAGCGCGTTATCACCGTGGTTCTGCTCTACAACAACAGGTGGATATTGATTGTGTTGCGTACCGGCGCCGCGCAGGTGAAAACCGCAGGCGCCAAGCTGAACCAGTAATAAGCTTATCAATCCCAGCCAAAGTGCGCGCATTAGCCGACCACAATATTGACGAGCTTCTGCGGCACGACAATTTCCTTGCGAATCGTTTTGCCGTCAATAAAGCGCAGAACATTGACATCAGTGCGCGCCATTTCCTTGATAGTTTCAGCGTCGGCATCCACGGCCACCTGAATCTTGGCGCGCACTTTACCGTTTACTTGTATCACCATTTCAATTTCGCTTTTCACCAGTGCCGACTCGTCAATGCTAGGCCAAGGTGTATCCAGTAAGGCACTGCCGTGGCCCAATGCTTGCCAGAGAGCGTGCGCGATATGCGGCACAATGGGCGCCAGCAGGATAACGCTATTTTCCAGTGCTTCGCGTTCAACCGCAGCGCTGCCGTTGAATTTTCCGATATCGTTCAGCAGTTCCATGACGGCCGCAATGGCTGTGTTGAAGGTCAGACGCTTGCCGTAGTCGTTGCTGACTTTTGCGATCGTCTCGTGAGTCTTGCGGCGTAAGTCGCGATCTTTATCGTTCAGCGAGTCTTTGTCGAGTGCTTCCGTGCTACCTGCCTCTACGTGACTATGTACAGCTTTCCATAGACGCCGCAAAAAGCGATTGGCACCTTCGACGGCAGAATCAGACCATTCCAAACTTTGCTCTGGGGGCGCGGCAAACATCATAAACAGACGCACCGTGTCGGCGCCGTACTGATCTATCATAGCTTGGGGGTCGACGGTGTTGCCCTTGGATTTGGACATTTTAGTGCCGTCTTTCAGGACCATGCCCTGACACAGCAATTGTTTGAAGGGTTCGTCGCTGCTGACGAGGCCTTCGTCGCGCATCAGCTTGTGGAAAAAGCGCGCATATAATAGGTGAAGTATGGCGTGCTCGATGCCGCCGACATATTGATCGACCGGCAGCCAGTAGTTGGCCTGCTCAGGGTCGAGCATGCCGCCTTCGTAGTCGGGGCAGGTAAAGCGCGCGTAGTACCAAGACGATTCCATAAAGGTGTCGAAGGTATCGGTTTCACGCTCAACGGCTTTGCCGTTCAATGTATCTTTGCGCCATTCGCTGTCTGCCTTGATTGGCGATTGCACGCCATCCATTTCAACATCTTCCGGCAGCAGCATGGGCAGGCGATCAATGGGAACCGGGATCTCGCCGCCTTCGGGAATATTAAACATGGGGATGGGCGC
>JBLHMO010000043.1:0-22812 GCA_047622145.1 Paracoccaceae bacterium
TCGACTTCAGTTTTACGGTTATTCCCATTGGACAAGCTATTAATCTGGAGTTAAGTGCAGCCAGCCAGGAAGATCTGAGTGCGTTCGCACAGCTCGTCGCTGGACAAATTGCTCACTATCCCGGCGTATTCGATGTCATCAACTCGCTCGAAGCGCCATTGACCGAAATTGAAGTCTCGCTCAAACCCCAGGCGCAATCACTGGGTTTATTTGAAGAACAGCTCGCGAGACAAATTAGGCACGGATTTTACGGCGTTGAAGCCCAAAAAATTCCACGCCTGCGCGAGGACGTTAGAGTGATGGTGCGGTACCCACCTGATGAACGCGACTCGATACATGACCTGCGCTCTGTTCGCCTTCGCACTGCAACGGGTGTTGAACTGCCGTTCGAAGAAGTGGCGGAAATTGACTACCAACCCGGCTACAGCGCCATCGCACGCAAAGACCGACAACGCGTTGCGAATATTACCGCAGAACTGCAACCCGGCTTTAGCACCGGCGCTACCATTGCGTCGCTAATGGATACCCAGCGCAAACCGTGGGCAGAACAATTTCCCGGCGCGAGTATTCAAAAAGCTGGACAACAACAGCAGCAATCCGAATTTATGACACGCACTGTGCAGCTAATGGTTATGGCACTCATCCTGAGCTTCGGCTTGATGGCCATCGTGTTCGGCTCCTACTGGCAACCCATTCTGATCATGGTTGCGATTCCCTTTGGGTTTATTGGCGGTCTGATCGGACATATTTTGCTGCAACAAGAGCTCGCTATGTTCTCGGTGCTCGGCATGATTGCCTGCGCAGGCGTGGTCGTGAACGACAATCTGGTGTTGATTGACCGCACCAATACCCTGCGTGAGGGCGGTCTGGAGCTACTCGATGCTTTAAAAGAAGCCACCCGAAGCCGCTTTCGCCCGATCGTTTTGACCTCAATGACCACCTTTATCGGCCTCGGCCCCATCATGTTAGAGGGCAGCAGCCAGGCGCAGTTTTTGAAGCCTATGGTGATCGCACTGGCGTTCGGCGTATTGTTTGCCACCGTAGTGACTTTGGTGCTGGTACCGTGCCTCTATTTGCAACTAGACGCGATAGCACAGTCGCTGCAATCACGGTGGGGAAAACTGAAATCAGGAATGACCAAATTACTGGAATATCCACAAAAATAGGCATTTTTATTGCGTCGCTATGGAGAGCAGCTAATCGCTTAGCTGCCACGCGGCTCTAAAACTAAAAAACCCCGCCGAAGCGGGGCCAAATCACATTAAAATATCGCGTTAAAACCCCCTTGCATAGAAACCCGAGCATTCCGATCTAAGAGTGCCCGGTCAGCTCTGGCGGCTCAGCGAAATGATTTCGCCCGTTTTTGTGTTTAGCTCGCAAGTCGCGTCAAACGCGCCACCGTCTTGACGAAACACCTGCAGGCGCACTTGTTTGGCTGAGCGCGGACCCGATACACCCTTGAACTTCACGCGTGTTGGCTGCTCCTTGGAAAATGTGTCCAGGGCCCCTTGCTTACAGATTGAAGCCATCTCGCTGACTCCGGTACCGGCATGGGTATTGGCACTCAATATCAGTGCGGTGGTCATAGCTGTTGTCAGTTTTAGTAATGTTTTCATCTGTCTCTCCTCTGTGCTTGTGTGTGGTGCCTCTTGTGCAGTCCACGAGGCACACGGTACTATGTGCACTAACACACAGGAATACCACTTTTGGCAGAATGGGAGTGCAAACATGCAGAACTTAGACTGGAACGATATTCAATTTTGCCTGGCCGTCGTCAGCGAAGGCTCTGTGACCGCTGCCGCTCGTGCACTGGACGTAAATCATACAACTGTTTCACGCCGAATCTCTGCGCTGGAAAAAAAGCTGGATGTCAGGTTGTTCGACAGATCAACCGCAGGCTGGTTGATAACACCCGTGGGCGAATCCATTCTCGCGTCTGCCGAAGCCATGGCCGAGGAGGTCAACACGATCCGCCGCCACGTGCTTGCAGACAGTCAGGAACTGCGCGGCACGGTGAGAGTAACGGCCGTCGACCTCACCATTCAACGTGTGTTGCAGCCGGGCCTGAAGGAGTTTTGTAAAAAATACCCCGAAATCAGCATCGAACTAATCTCTTCGGAAGACTCTTTCAATCTTGCGGTACACGAAGCCGATATCGCTTTTCGCGTCACCAATGACCCGCCGCCGAATGTACTGGGCAAGAAAATTGCCGACTTCGCTTATGGTGTCTATTGCTCCCATGAAATCTACGAGGAACTTCAAAAAGACGACCACGATGTCACTGCGATCGTCTGGCTGGGGAACGCAAAATCCGGCCCACTCTGGAAAGATAAAGGCTTTCCCGACATGCCGGTACGCTACCGGGTAAACTCACTCAATGTCGCCCTCGAGCTGGTACGGCATGGCCACGGCATCGCGCAGCTGCCAACTGGCTTGGGCGAGATGGACCCGTCGCTGGTGCGTATTCCCTGCGATTATGTAGAAGCTCACACCGGCTTTTGGGTGTTGTCGCATATCGACCTGCGCACCACCGCGCGTATTCGTATCTTCAGAGACTTTATGCTAGAGGCTATCGCGCCTATTATTCCCCTACTCGAAGGCAGGGTTTCGACGGAGGTAAAAGCGAATATCGCCGCTTTGAGCCGCGGCGTGTCGGAACCCAGCTAAACAACCCACCATAAAATTGGGGCCAAAAGACAGATGCCACTTTACCAGTGCAAGGATTGCAGCTTCACGGGAAAACGTTTTAAACAGGGGCGGTGCCCGGCCTGCGGCTCAGCGAAAATTCAAAACACCCTTAACGAACAGGAAGACAAGCCCCGCGGACCGCTAGGCTTGATCGTGTGTTCAGCGCTATGGATCTATCTCGTGCTTGCAATCTGGCAGCGCTACACCAGCTAAATTACGCTGCCAGCGCACCTTTTTCTATCTGCTTACGAAGCCAGCGGCTTGAATGACCGCCATCGCAATTGCCGGTAAGTTCGGCGGCAAGATCTGCTGCCTCAACCAATGCCGCCAGATTAATACCGGTATCAAATCCCATTTGATTCAGCATTAACACCACATCTTCAGTCGCGACATTACCGGTCGCGCCCGGCGCAAAGGGACAACCGCCCAAGCCACCAATAGACGCATCAAATTTTCGAATTCCACACTCCAGTGCGGCAAAAACATCAGCCACACCCATGCCGCGGGTGTCGTGAAAATGACAGGACAGATTGGCTGCGCCAAGCTGCGCCACCAAGGGGCCAAGCAATGTTTTAACCTGGGCAGGGGCGGCGGCACCGATGGTGTCCGCCAGTACAATTTCACTGGCACCGGCCGCCAACAACTTTGCGCTTAGTTCGGACACCACCGATGCATTAATAAGACCTTCGAAGGGACATTCCCATGTAGTCGCAACATAAACCTGCGCGTTAACACCGTCACGACGTGCTTGTGCCAGCACCTCCACACACACCGCCAGTGCGCGCTCGGTACCCATATTGATATTGCGTTCGTTCATGGTGTTGCTGGCAGCGAGAACGAGACCGACATTACGAATACCCGCCGCCGTAGCTAAATCGTAGCCTTTGCGATTCGGAATCAAGGCCGAAAAAGCATAGTCGCCCTCTGGTAATCCTGCCGCCACCAGATCAGTGCCCGCCATCGCCGGAACGGCTTTTGGCGACACAAACGCGCCCACTTCGATATGAGTCAGCCCCGCCGCCAAGAGTTTATTAATCAGCTTCAAACGCTGCGTAGGTTCAAGAATTTTTGACTGGTTTTGTAAGCCGTCGCGCGGGCCAACATCATTGATAATTACTTTTTCTAGCATGCCAAAAAATCTCCTTAGCCAATTACGCCAGCGGCTTTCAACTCGTCAATACGCGATTGATCGCAACCAAACAACTCCGCCATCAACTCGTTGGTGTTCTGCCCCAGCAGTGGTGCGGGGGTGAATGATTCTTCGTTGGTACGCGACAGCTTGATCGGGTTACCCGGCCCTTTGGTACTTTGGCCCGAGGGGTGACCCAACTCTACCACCATATTGCGGTACTGCACCTGCTCGTCGGCCAGCGCCTTACTGAAACTATTCACTGGCGCCGCGGGGATACGTTTTTCATTCAACTGCTTCAACCAATATTCTGTGGTATTGGATTTGAAAGCGTTGGCCAGCGTACCATCAATAAATTCTTTGTCGGCCAAGCGCCCGGGCTGACCGTCGTATTCGGGCTTATCAAATTCGGGGCAATGCACGACCTGCTTTAGGTTTTGCCAGAAATTATCGGTGATGACACAAATGACCACATGGCCGTCGCTGGTTGGGTAGCTGTTGTAAGGTACGTGAACAAAGTGACTGTTACCAATCGGATGTGGATCATCACCCGACAGAAAGAACATGGTGGCCATGTAGTTGAGTAGCGACACCTGTACATCAAGCATAGAGATATCAATGTGTTGACCAACGCCAGAGCGATCACGTTCGATAATCGCAGCCATAACCCCCATCACGCCAAACATACCGCCACCTATATCGCCAATCGGTATACCCGCACGCATTGGATGAGACGTTTCCGACCCCGTGATAGACATGCCGCCACCGTAAGCCTGCGCCACCTGATCAAAGGCTGGACGCTTTGCGCCCGGCCCTTGCTCGCCAAAACCGGTTATTGAACAGGTAATAATCTTCGGGTTCACTTTACTCAAGTAATCGTAATCAATCTTGAGTTTACTCGGCACGCCTGCCGCGAAATTATTGATCACCACGTCGGATGTTTTTACCAAATCATAGAACAGCGCAAGGCCTTCTTCACTTTTCAGGTCAATCGACATCGTGCGCTTATTGCGGTTAAGGGTAATAAAATACGCGCCCATACCGTCGATGGAATTACGAATATCGGTGGCCAATAATTTGCGCGTGCCCTCGCCCTGCAAGGGCTCCACCTTAATCATATCTGCGCCGAGGTCCGCCAATGTCATGGTGCAAAATGGACCCGACAACATATGGGTTAGGTCAATAATGCGGATACCGGCTAGGGGCTTATTCATAACTCTCTCTCGTCATCGGAAACATCGGTAAAATAGGCTTGAAACAGCGGTTTTATTTCAATTTACGGCTAAATAGTAACGCCGTTTATGGAGGTAAAAAGGCAGTACTCAGCGGTAATTAATTATAATGATATATCGTTATTACATTTGAGTAAAGTTATGCTAAAATTATGCCCCATGATTGGGCATAACATGGCGCCGATGAAAGGGCTAAAAAAGGGCATGGCAAAAAACCTGCTGGACAAATTACTCGACTCGCACACGGTGAAAACCCTCGATGAGGATCACCGCATGATCTACATCGACCGGATTTTTCTACACGAGCGAACCGGCAGCATCGCCCTAAAAAGTCTGGCTGCTAACAGGCGCGTAGTGCAGCGGCCTGAACAGGCGTTCTGCACGATGGACCATATCGTTGACACCCATCCCGGTCGCGGCGACAAAACACAAATGCCTTCCGGACACCTCTTTATTCAGGCCACGCGCCACAGCACCGCACAAGCGGGTATCCGCTTGTTTGATATTGGTGACGCCGATCAAGGGATTGCGCACGTGGTGTCCGCAGAACAAGGTATTGCCCTGCCCGGTTGCACCATGGTTTGCCCAGACAGCCACACCTGCACTCTCGGCGGATTGGGTGCACTGGCCTGGGGCATTGGCTCAACCGAAGCCGAACACGCGCTGGCAACCAAAACGCTGGTGCTTAAAAAAGCGCGCGCCATGCGCGTTACTTTCACTGGCTCACTTACGCCGAGTGTAAGCGCCAAGGATATGATTCTGCACCTCATCGCCCAGTACGGCGCGAACGGTGGTGCGGGCTTTGCCGTTGAATTTTGCGGGCAAGCCGTTAGTGATCTATCCATAGAAGCCCGCATGACGCTATGTAATATGGCGGTAGAGTTTTCGGCCGTAACCGGCTTTGTTGCACCTGACAATAAAACCATCGACTACGTAAAAGGCCGACCATTTGCACCCACCGGTCAGCAGTGGACCGATGCTGTCGCCCACTGGCAAACCTTACACTCGGATCCAGACGCCCATTTCGATAGTGAAATTGTTATCGACGCCGCCAGCATTGAACCCTCTGTGAGCTGGGGCACAAACCCACAACACAGCCTTGGTATCAGTGAGTCGGTGCCCTGCCCGAACGACACTGCCGATCCACAAGTGCGCACAGCGATAGAAAAAGCTCAGCGCTATATGGAACTGAAGCCCGGCGAAAAAATTACCGACGTCCGCATTGACGCAGCCTTTATCGGCTCCTGCACCAACAGTCGCATCAGTGATTTACGCGCTGCAGCCGCACTGTTAAAAGGCAAGCGAATCGCCGACGGCGTTGCCGCGGTTTGCGTTCCCGGATCCAGCCAGGTCAAAAAAATGGCTGAAGCAGAGGGCCTGCACCAGATATTTATCGACGCCGGCTTTGAATGGCGCGAGTCTGGTTGTTCAATGTGTTTCTACGCCGGCGGCGAAACCTTCGGGGAAGGCAAACGTGTTATTTCCAGCACCAATCGCAACTTTGAAGGCCGCCAAGGCCCGAAAGTAAAAACCCATATTGCCAGCCCCTTAACCGTGGCCGCCTCTGCGCTAACCGGTAGAATAACCGACCCCAGAGACTTTCTTTGAGCAATAAAATGCTATGAGCAACCCACCTATCGTCGAGCATCGCGGTGTCGCCGCTGCACTGCTGCAGGCAAATATAGATACTGACGTTATCATTCCCTCCAGAGAAATGAAGATGGTATCTAAGGACGGGCTTGGTGAAGGTCTGTTCGCCAACTGGCGCTATACGCTACCCGGTGGCCGCGAAGCCAATCCTGACTTCATGCTCAATCAGGACGCTTACCGCAACAGCAGTATTTTACTGTGCGGCAATAATTTCGGTTGTGGTTCATCCAGAGAACATGCGGTGTGGGCGCTGCGCGAGTATGGAATTCGGGTCATTATTGCGCCAAGTTTTGGCGCAATTTTTTACAATAATTGCATCAACAATGGCTTGCTACCTATCGTGCTCGACGAACATGCGGTTCATGATATTGCCTCTGTATGCCGTGGCAATCCACAAACACTGCAAGTCCTGATCAATCTGAACGATCAGTCAGTGACCCTACCAAACGGTATCAGCTACCCGTTTGCTATCGAAGCGGCCGCCAAACACATACTGCTGAATGGCCTAGATCAAATAGGTTTAAGTCTGCAGCACGCAGCCGACATTGAAGCCTTTGAAACCAAGGATCGCAACCAGCGCGGCTGGGCCTATCTCCCAGTGAATCAAGAAGCCAAGAAATGATTTCCGCGCGTAATGGCAGTGGGAATTATTATTCAGCCTGAATAATACCGTCGCTTACCAATTGATCAATGGCAGCTGTCGTCATTCCCGCCGCTAGCAAGGCAGCACGCGCGCCCTCGCCTTCACCTGGCAAATCGTGGCGAATACTCATGCGCCGCCCGCCCATATCCACCGGCATTGCCGGCAGTTTGGTTTTGGTACCGGTATGCGGCAGAGTCACATTCAGCAGACCGCCGGATTCATTCAAGTGCGGGTCATCAAACAAATCTGATGGCGTCGCGATGGGTGCGAAGGGCAAACCGGTTTTGTCGAGCGCGGCCATTAACTCGGCCTTGGTCACAGACGCAAAGTGCTGGCGAATAACCGGCAAAATGCGGTCGCGCTGAGCAACTCGGTCATTATTTAATGCAAGCGACTCATCGGCGGCAAAATCGGCAAAACAAAAAGCCTCGCACAATAAGCGCCACTGAGTGTCGCTAACCACACCAACAAAGACCTGGTCGCTGTCGGCCGTATCAAAAATATCGTACACAGCCCAGGCCGAGGTGCGCACCGACATCGGCTGCGGCGCCACTCCGCTCACGGCTTGTTGCGCCATATGCTGGCCAACCATAAAAGCCGTACTTTCGTAGAGTGAACTCTTAACCTTTTGACCAAGCCCGCTACGATGGCGCTCTTCCAGCGCAGCGAGTATGCCAATGGCACCAAACATACCGCCGGTAATATCAATAACGGAAGAGCCAGCACGCATAGGCTTGCCAGGCAGGCCTGTCATATAGGCTAGGCCACCCATCATCTGCGTGACTTCATCTAAAGCCGTGCGATGTTCGTAGGGGCCATCTAGAAAGCCCTTCAGTGAACAATAAATCAAACGCGGATTCCGCTCACTCAAGGATTCATAGGAGAAGCCCAATTTATCCATCGCGCCGGGGCGGAAATTTTCGATCATTATATCGGCGCCTGCGATCAGATCTTGCGCCAGCGCCTTACCCGCATCAGACTTCAAATCTATACACAGACTCCGCTTGTTGCGGTTGTACATAGGAAAATAGCCCGCGCCCGAGCCTGTCAAACGGCGGGTATTGTCACCCCCCAGCGGCTCGATTTTGAGCACTTCAGCGCCAAGATCAGCCAACAGTAAGCCGGCCGCTGGCCCCATCACCATGTGGGTAAACTCAACG
The DNA here is from genome assembly GCA_047622145.1 of Paracoccaceae bacterium. Classification (GTDB taxonomy): domain Bacteria; phylum Pseudomonadota; class Gammaproteobacteria; order Pseudomonadales; family Spongiibacteraceae; genus Litorivivens. The sequence continues at coordinate 8,503 of JBLHMO010000043.1, forward strand.
ACTTTAATTCCCGCCAGCGGCAGTGACTGTTGCTCTAACAACACCTAATCTCCCAATCGATCAATATAGTTTCACCGGGACCCACTATCGTGAAATCCCGCATGGTGGCATTGTGCTTTCACAGCTACCGGCTATTTGATATTATGTTATATCATTATACCTTTATGAATCAAGACTGGCGTGATCCGACATTTCATGCCGAACTGACGGGAAACAGCGACCTATGGATATTGAAATCAGCGAAGTAGGCCCACGTGATGGACTGCAGAGCATCGACACCATTATGCCAACGGCTGACAAAAAGAACTGGATTACGGCAGAAGCCGCCTCCGGCGTTAGAGAAATCGAAGTCGGATCATTTGTCCCTGCCAAGGTGCTGCCGCAACTGGCCGATACGGCAGAGCTGGTTAAATACGCGAGTACTATTTCCGGCCTGACAGTGGCAGTGCTGGTGCCCAATTTTCGTGGCGCACAGGATGCGATCAACGCCGGCGCGCACAAAATTTCCATCCCACTGTCGATCAGTGAGACCCACAGCCTCAAGAACGTGAAACGTTCCCATGAGCAAATGTACGAAGAAATTTCGCGCATCGTTGAGCAAATCAAAGAGATTCCCGCAGCACAACGCCCAAAATTTGAAGTTGGCTTGTCCACCGCCTTTGGCTGCACCATTGAAGGGGCTATCTCAGAAGACAAGGTGGTTGCCATCGCGGAGCGCGTTGTCGCACTTGGTGTCGATGAAGTAGGCCTGTCCGATACCACCGGCTATGGCAACCCAGCTCAATTAAAGCGCCTGACAAAGCGTATTTGGGAGAATTGCGGCCGCGAGAAACTTAAGGGCGTGCACCTGCACAATACCCGCGGACAAGGCTTAGCCAATGCACTCGCCGCCGTCGATATCGGTTTAACCACCATAGACAGCAGTCTCGGCGGCATCGGCGGTTGCCCCTTTGCACCCGGTGCCAGCGGCAATATCGTCACCGAAGATCTGGTATTTATGCTTGAAGCGATGGGCCTAAAAACCGGCATCAATCTCGACAAATTACTGGAAGTTCGCGAGCAGGTGCAGCGAGCCCTGCCCCGCGAAGAAATGTACGGCTTTACCAGCGCGGCCGGTTTACCAAAAGGCTTTCACCACGCCCGTTAAATTGACTGAAACGCTTTCAGCTTATTCGGGGCTGGGGGCTAGCCTATCAAGCGGCTTGTAAACTCTCGCGCACACAGTTAATCATGGCACGCTCCATCAAAAAGGCCTTGGCCTTCTCGGGGTCAGCCGCCGTTTCCATCAGCATTTTTTGACGCTTGTCCTGGATATTCTTATCGGTGGACTCCATCAGCTTTTTGTTTTCGATGGTGTGCTTCTGAACAAACTTCACCGCCAGCTCACGGCGCTGCCGATCGTACTGGGCAAACTCTTCGCTATATTCTGACCCTGTCGACAGTATTCGAACCAAGCGCTCCGCAAGATTAAAGGCGTCGTGCAGGCCGCCATTCATACCCATGCCACCGAGCGGATTGTTGATGTGGCAGGCATCGCCCGCCAGAAGAACGCGTTCTTTAAAATACGTTTCGGAAACGCGTTGATGCACGTTATACAGAGTGCGGTGGCCAATTTCGTAGGGAACACCCTGATCGTGTAAATGCTTAAGGCGCGCCTGTATATACTCTTCGGAGAGCAACATCTCGTCACTATCACCGGGCAGGGTAGGCCACAGTACGCGCCACAGTTTTTCCGTTCGCAAAATCACGCACCATTCATCTGGGTCTGACACGTAGTTTACGTAAGACAGGTTCTCGAAGACTTCTTCAAAGGAAAATGGCGTGCTGACAACCAGGAATTTTTCGTCGTAGGTGAATCCGCCAAAACCGATACCCGCAGATTTACGGACATTACTTGATGCGCCATCAGTCCCAACAAGGAAAGGCGTATGCAGTGTCGTTAGACCGTCTGGGGTCTCGACGCTGACCTCGACGTTGTCGCCAAGGTTTTTGCAGCCTACAACCTTGTGTGAAAAAAACACCTGAGCGCAGTCATAGTCAGCCAGCATCTCGCCAACGATATGTGTCATCTCATACTGCTCGAGTTGCAGGCGAAAAGGGAACGCTGTTTCATCGGCAATCAGCGCCATATCGAACTCGGCAATTTCGTCAGTTCGTAGATCACGGTACTGATATTTATCGACCTTCAGACCTTTGGCCAACATCCGCTCAGTCACACCCAAGCTGTGCAGCATCTCCAGAGATGGCGGATGAAAGGTTGAAGCACGGAGATCGACGGGCAGGGATTCGTGCATTTCCAGCAGAATAACCGGAATATTGTGTTGCGCCAGATACAAGGCAAGCACCGAGCCTGCGGGGCCAGCTCCGGCCACTATTACGGGTTCTGTACTGCTCATTGGATTACCTTTCTTGATATCACTAAAAGCTCGGTTGTTAGAGCCCCCGCTCCTCCATTACTCACTGTAGTGATTGATTGTCGTTGGTTCTAGTTATGAGTATTTGCCACCGCAATGCGGTTCTTATTCACTGTGATAGTCGTCCATACTCAGACTCATCCGATACTGGAAACGTTTCGGATTGTATTGGCAGAACAAAATGTCGACCAATTTCCCGCCATTCGTGTACGAGTGACGGACTAGCGTTAGTGTTGGCGCACCAGACTTCATTTCCAACTCTCGAGCGACCTCGTTATTTGCCGCCCCGGCACCTAAATATTGCTCGACCTTGCACAGAATCAATCCATTTTCTTTAATCGTATCCAAGCGCACATTACTTTCTAGTTCGCGCTTGGAAAAGCCCTTTTTAATGCCTACGGTCCAGCTTATGTAATAAGCAAAAGGCTCGCCTTCCTCGCTGCTCCGCACCCGAATAACACGGTGCGCTTTTTCACCTTTGGCCAAACCCAGTTCCGAGCGTATATCCGCAGGCGGAATAACCTTTTCGACATCCAATACTTTAATGCGCGTCTGACGCCCCATATTGGCCAACTTTTCCAGCATGCCAACCAACGGCGCCTGCACTGGCTCGGGTTCGTAGTGGTGTGTGACATGGCTGCCCTTACCGCGACGACGCTCTACCAGCTCGTCCGCCGCCAGCTCGTCCATCGCACGTTTGGCGGTTATCCGCGATACCCCAAACATTTCCGCCAATTGCTGCTCTGTTGGCATCTGGATACCGTGGGCAATCGAACCATCAAGTATGCGGCCCTTCAATAGACTGTACATTTGAAAGTAGAGAGGCGTTGGTGCCTCGCTCTGCAATAACTCAAGATCACGCTTGCTGAATAGTTTTTCAATAGGGCTTCTCATCTATATCTTTCTCCCGTGTGCAAGAACAACAATAACCATCGTTATTCGCGCTAACTCGCTGAAATACCTAAAACTATAACATTATAGCTAAATATTTTCCTCGCGCCTATGCAGGAGTAAATTTTATATCTTTTGTCGCGCTTCACTTATAAACCTTTGGCAGCATTGTTAGCACATCAGCCACGCCGACAACGTCCGCGTACTTGGCATGCATATCGTGTAAATTGGCCACATGCGCCTCGGTATTACGATCGCCTACCGCCTCACGCGGCACCAGCACGGGATAGTCATTTTGAAGGCCATCAAGCACCGTGGCACGCACACAGCCACTGGTTGTTAAACCCGTCACTACCAGAGAGTCGACGCCGTCAGCAAGCAGGCGCGCTTGCAGGTCGGTGCAAAAAAAAGAACTGGCCCACTGCTTTTCGATCAGCGCCTCCTGCTTGCGCGGCGTCAGTGCAGCGTGCACTTTCACCCACTCGGAATCTGGCGTAAGGCACTCCAACGCTGGCAAGCGAGCGCGAAACACCCTGGCCTGAAATTTATTGCGAAAAACAACAGTAGTAAAAAAAACCGGTAATTTGTGAGCGCGAAAGGCCGCCAGGAGTTCCGCGTTTGCGGCAATTACGTCGGGGCAATCGCTACCCAGCGGGCAAGTAGCATCGGTAAAGCCGTTAATCATGTCCACCAAAATTAAAGCAGGCCGTTTTCCTAGGCCCTGGGACTGGCGCTGTAAATCCATCAGGAATCTGACTCCATATCACCCTGCTCTAGAAAAAACCGTAGTAACAAGTCTGCGATTTCAGACGCAAACAAATCGCATGAATATGTGCGAGCGCCAGGTAACACCGCTTTACGACCCTGCTTGCAAGCGGCCAGTGCGGCGTCGAGCTGGGAATACAAAGGGTCGCCATCGCCAGAAAATACCAGCGTGGGAAGCTCCAAGGCCCGCAATTTAGATTCAAAATCTTGCTCGATGACCGCCCCATAGGCATCGGGGTAAGCCGCACCGACCGCGAGTCCCAGCAAGGTTTCACGCAGGCAAAGCGCCAGCGGCGCGTTGGGTTCTTTGGCGCGCATTCGCTGCCACATAGCCAACAAATGGCTGCCGTCTTCCGTTTCGGCAAAGGCCTTGGCCTTTTCCGGAAGGGCGGTCTTTAGCGCGTCGCTCAACAAGGTTGGGCCCGACAAAGCCAATGAATTCACCTGAGTAGGGAAATCGCAGGCAAGCTGAACGGCAATGGCCGCACCCGTATGATGACCAAACACTGCCGCATGACTGACATTCAGCGCCCGCATAAAAGCGTTAATTGCTGCGGCGTAGGCTTTAACGGTAACCGGTCCCGTGAGAGGGTCACTCATACCAAAACCGGGTGTGTCTGGCGCAAGGATGTAGAAATATTGGTGCAACTCAGTCATTAATGCTTCAAACATGATTGAGCTGCTGGGACTTTGGTGCAGCATAATAAGCAGCGGCAATTCGGGCCTACCGGCCGAGCGATAATGCATCTGACCGTCGTCTAGATCGATATAGGATTTACGGATACTCGATGTCATTTAACCCAACTCCACGCTAATCCACTTCAACTCGGTAAACTCCTCCGTGCTGTAGTGACCGCCGCTGCGTCCTATGCCCGACAAACCTAAACCGCCAACCGGCGCCATCGCATTGCTCTGAAAGGAATGCATACCAATATGTACTGCGCCACTGCGAATTCCGCGCGCCGCTTTAAAACCGGCGACAATATCCCGCGTGAGTACGGCTGCAGAAAGCCCGAACTCGCTGTCATTAGCCAAACGAATGGCCTCATCCAGATCTGCGGCTTTTACAACACTGGTTATAGGACCAAAGCTTTCGTCACGCCAGATACGACTATCTCTGGGTGGCGATAAAACAACCGTTGGTTGATAGCGCAAGCCAGACTCGATAGCGCCACCCGTTAACAGCGTCGCGCCCGCGGCTAAAGCATCGCGCTGATGCTCTACAACCTTGTCCAGTGCGCGCCGATTTATTAAGGGACCGAAGGCGGTGGCGCTATCGCGCAGATCTCCGAGCGGCAGAGCTTCGCAAGCTTTTTTCAAGGCCGCGCAAAATTCCTCGAATATCGGCGCTTCTACCACAATGCGGGAATTAGCCATGCAGATTTGTCCCGCATGATTGAACATCCCCTGTGTAGCAATATCCGCGGCCTTAACCGGGTCAAAATCTTTCAATACAAGGAGCGCGCTTTTGCCGCCCAGTTCCAGTTGCACACGCCGCATATTTTGCATCGCCTGCGCACCGATGGCCTTACCCGTTGCGGTAGAACCCGTAAGCGCAATGCCATTGATATCCGAATGTGAAACTAAAGGCGCACCGCAATCCGCACCGAAACCCGTGACGACGTTGACGGCATGTGCGGGTATACCCGCCTCAATCAGTAATTTGCCGAAGGCGACAGCAATGTGCGGTGTTTCTTCAGACGGCTTAATAACCACACTGTTACCCGCTGCCAGCGGGAAAGCCGCCATTTTTGCCAGCAGTGCGAGCGGTGCGTTGTAGGGCGACACAATGGCCACAACACCCAAAGGCTCACGAAAAACCATCGAGATTCGGTCCGGCTTATCATTTGGAAAAGTATCGCCGTACAGTCGGCGCACTTCACCGGCCGCCGTACGCAGCAGATCAACAGTGTAGTGAATTTCGTGGCGGGCTTTATTGATAGTAGAGCCGCTCTCGTCGATCAAGGTATCGAGATAGCGCTCTTCGCCAAACTGCTCCATCAATTCTGCCGCTTTAAGCAAGGCGGCTTCGCGAGCACTCGGTGCTAGCGATGACCAGGCATCAAATCCTAATCGCGCCGCCGCTACGGCGCGATCTACATCGCTAGCGTCGGCTCGCGCGGCCGTGCCAAGCAACTGCTGTGTTGCCGGCGCTAAAACGTCAAAGGTCAACCCTGAGGCCGCTGGCGCTTCAAGTCCTGCAATAAGTAAACCCGTATCCACTACACCGACCTCCCGGCAACGCCAATAATGCGCGTACCGCGGAAAAATTCGAACGTCTCGCGCACGCCTTCGTCACCCAATCCGCTCAAGCCCCAGGCGGGTCGAGGTGCCAGCGGGTGCAGGTTGAGCATACTGACGGCATTGATCTTAATGTTCCCTGCGCGAATATGGCGAGCAAGCCGCAAGGCGTGCTGTTCTTCACCAAATACATAGGCGGCCAAACCAAAGGGCGTTTCATTGGCTTGTGCTATCGCTTCGTCATCAGTGGCAAAAGTATGTACCGTGGCCACTGGGCCGAAGATTTCTTCAAGTGCATCACTGGACTTTAAACCCGTAAGCAAGGTTGGCGCGATAAAGTTTCCTTTCAATTCGGGCAACAGGCTTTCGCAGATTTTCTCAGCGCCCAAACTGCAGTAACGTTCAATGGATTCGTGAATATGCTTGAGATGCGCTTTATGGACTACCGGCCCCATGACACTGTCTGCATCCAGCGCGCTGCCAATGCGAATGTCTTTCAAACGCTTACGCACTGCCGTTAGCAGCGCGTCATAGCGCGATTGATGCACCAGCAATCTACCCAGCGCTCTGCACCATTGACCATTAAGTGTAATCAACCCGGCCACTACGCCATCGGCTGCGGCGTCAATATCCGCATCCTCGAGCACCACAACGGGGTTATTGCCACCGAGTTCAAGTTGTGCCGGCTTGATATCTCGTGCAGCGGCGGCGGCAACGGCTCGCCCTCCCTGCAATCCACCGGTAAATGACACGGCGGCAATGCGCTTGTCGCCCACCAGCGCAGCACCCGTTCGACCATCGCCGTGTAGCAATTGCACCACGCCGCTGGGCAAGCCTGCTTCGCCAATCGCTTCAACAATCAACTGTGCAGATTCCGGCGCCCACTCGGAAGGCTTGATAATAACGGGGCATCCAGCGGCCAGCGCTGACGCCAACTTGTGGCAAAGAATACCGGACGGCGCGTTCCAAGGCGCTATGACCGCAGCAGGCCCTAAGGGCAAACGCTCTACTTCAACGGCACCGTGTGGGCCGTCAAAGGACCGCGTTGTTGCGCTCTGACGCAGCAGGGTGGCGGCCGCCCTGAATGCCGCCGAACAAATAGCCGCGACAACCGTGGTAAACGACAAAATCACGCCGGTACAGCGGGCATCGGCCCTCGCAATAGCGTCAGCACTAAGCGCAATTTGCATAGCAATACGCTCCAAGGCCTCGGCTTTATCCTGTGGAGACTGCGCGGCCCATTCACCGCGATTGTGCGTGGAGACTGCACTACAAATAGCCTGCTCAATCTGATCCGCGTCACTCGCGTACTGACCAAAAAGTGCTTCGCCCGTACTGGCATCACATACGCTAGCCGCTAGGGTTAACGCTGGCGTCTGCCACTCGCCTTCGATAAAGTTTTTGAGTTCCATCAGCCCTTCCCGAAGGCCTGTTGTTCCTGACCTTCAATAACCAGTTTGGCCGTTTCAAGACGGCCACGCTCTGCGGGAAAGGCCTGCACCAAACCCATAGCGAGATCGCGAAGCGCACGAGAATACGGTGCGTCAAACATCGTACCTGAGGTGCCTGCACATTTAAGCGCAGCAACGCCAACCTTGAAGCTGTATTCCGCCACCTGACCTTTACACGTGCGCCAAAATTTAACCACTTCATCTTTTGACACGATGACTGGCACAGCACTTTCGATCTGAATTTGGCGACGAGCCCACAGTAGAGCAGTTTGCAGATCGGCATACATCTCACCAACCAGTTGCTGCTGAAAGGGACCCGTGCCTATGGGCTTGCCCGTATCCACAAACTTTTTGTCTTGCAGCATTTTTACGGCGGTTTGATACACCGCAACCGCCGCACCCAAATAAATCACGGACGCCGCCACCTGATTACCGACAAAACTTGAACGGCTCATTTGGCAACTACGGGCGAACGCTCCCGGAATTGCAAGCGCGTCCGCTTCCGCAACAAATACATTTTCCAGCACCAAACCTTCGGTGGCGGTACCGCGCATGCCTAGGGCATTCCATTCAATGCGGCCGCGAGTACCCTGCGCACCCCGGTCTACAATAAACGTACACAATGCCGACGCATCATTGATGCCTTTGAGGCAAGCCGTCACCAGGTAATGATTGGCTATACCGGTCGCACAGCCAAAAGACTTCTCACCGTTGAGAACGTAACCACCGTCAACCGGGCTCGCTTCAGTGGTAATGGTGATGGCGGATTTTTCGGACTTAACCGACTCGCTCGCATAGTTCGCTAGCCACTTGCCATCGCGGCCCATGGTATAAAGCACTTTTTCAGCGAAGGCACGAACCTTCGGGGCCTCCTCGTCATTGAACAGACCTTCATCCAATGCTGACAATGCAAGCGTGCCGCGCGACGCCGAGGTGTTGTGGAAGAAATATGCCAGTCCGGTAGAGGGGCAAACACTGCCAATAGCAAAACAGGCCGCCGACCAATCTCGCAAACCGCCACCCAGCCCGCCATACTCTTTCGGTACCACAAGGCCTAGTAAACCGGCATCACTTAGCAATTTGACGTTGTTGGTATTAAATTCACCCTTGCGGTCAGTTTCTACGGCGCGCTCACGCAATACTGGCAGGATGCTTTCTACGCGCTCGGCTCTTTCGCGCTCTTCGCTGCTGAGGTCTTCCACCAGCAATTCCGAAATCATTTTACTCACGGGTATTCCTCAAACTGTACTTTGTCGGCTATACTAATTGACCCTAGGCACTAACTTCGCGCAATGTTTCAATCTGCTTGTTCGCTGCGTCGCTGCCCACCATGGGCTCAATTTGCTGCCATACGGGATCGACATCTTTATTGAAAATGGCCTCTTTACTACGTTTGTCTCGGGCGATGAGTTCCGTCGGTGTTACGTCTTCTAGCGCATGCGCAGAAATACCTTTTTCCAGAAGCGCAAACCAATGATCGAGGTAGAGATCAACAGTTTTGCGTATTTCGGTAAACGCTTCTGCGGTAGCGCGATTCGCCAGCATCCAGGGCGACATAATGGCGTATTGCCGCGGCGACAAATGCGCCATGGTCAGACCTTCGATATCACGTGCAGCCTTACAAGCCTCAGTGAGAGGCTGATACACTTCGTTCAAGTAGTTCAGGCGTGAACCAATATCCACGCGCGGTATTAGATCCAGGTGGAAGGCATAGTGTTCACCGGCCTTGACTGAATCAACCGTGTAGTGCGGCACGGCGCTGTTCGAGGGAGTAAACGCAAATACCATGTGCGAGTCGAGGTGAATGGCCGGCACCACAATCGATGAAGTCACAACCTGAAACAGCGGTCCACCGGTAAATTTGCGCATATGCCCTACACTGCCTTCGGCAATCGGCACGTGACTTTCCAACGGTAAGAATGGGCCACCATCAGCGCCCAATTGCTCCTTCATGCCCAGAGTATCGACAATGCGATTGAGTACGTGGTCGTGCAAATCCTTAGGGAGTGACATATAAAATCCTCGTTCAAATTCTTATTGAGCTGATAAAAAAATCAAATCGTCTAATGAAAGGCTGTTATCGGCTCCAGCAAATGCCAGGGTCGGTTGTCGAGTAGATGTGTGCGATGCGAAACAACTTTATTCTCGGCACAAAGCGGATAAATCTCGGCGCTGGTCAAACCCGCAGTAGCGGAGGCTTTGGTAAGCAGTGGGCGCGTTAATACGCCATCAAATTTACGCTCTTTCCATTCACCAAAAATGGTGAAGTCTCGTTGTAAAGCGCCAATGATGCTATTGCCGTGAGCGCAGGCTTGGGCGGCAGCAATCAGGTTCATTCGATTCTCGCCCGCGCGCTCCGGCAAGCCGGTAGCAAGCTCCCAACCCTCAAGCGGCATTAGCGGTACCGCAAGGATTTGCACTGACTGCATGGCCAGTAAACGAGAAGACTCAGGATACAAGCTGTCGTCACTCACCAATAAGCCGATACGACCAATAGGCAGTACGACGCTGTCAAAGCTATCAGCCAAGGCCGACCATGCGCAGCGTTCGCTAAAGTGCACTTGCCCTTGAGAGAAGATCAGACCCTGCTTTCCAATCAATACCGCGGCGTGCTGACGCACACCGGATTCGGTCTCGAGAACCAGCGACGTGACAACATAGTTATCACCACACTGAGCCGCAAGGGCATCAATAACCGCCCTGCTTTGAGCGATCGCATTCTCCGCTGCAGGTTCATCAAGCAGACAGAGACCCGGCAGAACAATGAGTTTTGCTTCAGCAGTTGCGATCCCGGCCTCAGCTTCAGCAAGCGCGGCAAACCCGGATTGGCTCAATTGTAGAGCCGCGACCTTCACTTTTTCGGGACCGGTAAAAGGCACAGCGTTCTGTTCTGCAGGGTTAAGCCCCAGCGCTTGGTACAGCGCCGGCCGACGACTCCGATACACATCCGTGCCATCGGGACGGGTTTTGTTGTCGGCATCGGCTGGACAAAAATCTGCAAAGACGACTTCTTCCTCGCGTGTTTTTGCCATTGCCAGCACCGTACCGTCTGGCGCGACAATTTGGCTTTCGCCTGCACCGTTCAAAAATTCAGCGGGTATATTGGTCGCTGTACTAATGCCATCCATCATAGCTTTGGGAACGAGCGGCCCGACTTTATTGGCAGCAACAACAAACACGCGATTTTCGGGCGCGCGTACCGGTATATGCATGGAGCCTTCATCGGGCGCAAAGGAGTTCAGACTATTACACAGCACCTGCGCACCACGCAGCGCTAGGCAGCGTGGCGTTTCGTTGAGCACACCATCCATGCACATATATAATCCGAGACATCCGATGTCGGTATCCACTACAGCACCGGGCATTGTCGCGGGTATCAGAAAATCATTTTCGTGACCGATCAGCACCTGCTTGTCGCTGATACCCAGCATTTCGCCGTTCGGCGAGTACAGAATATTACTGCCGGAAACCGTTGAATTTTCGCGCCGCAGCGTCACGCCAACAACGACGAACGCACTTATCTCTCGGGCTTTATCGGCAATTTCCCGTAGAAAATGGCTGTCCATCGTCAATGAGACCTCGTAACAGTGTTTGGCATTATCGTACCAGGACAAGTGATTGCAGAATTCCGGCAGCACCACAAGCTGTGGTTTACACTCGGCCGCTTTATCAAGTACTCGCAGGCAGCTCGCGAGATTGGCGGCGATATCGCTACCAACATGAAATTGCGCTGCTGCAGCTCGAATGCTTTCACTACCCACGGTGCACTCCCGACTAAACGTTAATGTGGTGCGTCAGATAAGAGAACGCGCAGCGCCTTTTGGCTACTGCGCATTACGATTAATGGAAGAGGTATTTCACGGTAGCGCCAAAACTACGGCGCGAGCCCAAACCAACCATGTATTGGTTAAATACACCGATGACAAAGGCATTTGCCGGGTAGTTTTCGTCAGTCAGGTTTTTACCCCACAGGGCGAGGTCCCAGCTATCATTGGGCCCCGCCAAGGCAATCGAGCCATTCATGATGGTACGCGCTGGCACCCAGCCCAAATTCAGCGGCGTCAGATACTGCTTCGACTGATAGTTGGCGTCTAAACGCGCCGTCGTCGCCCAACCTGAATCAAAGTTGCTATACACATTGAAACCAAGGGAATACTGCTCTTTTGAGCCGCGCGCGAGTTGATTGCCGCCAACATCGCCATCGGCTGGACAAACCACGCCATCACAACCGGTGCCAGTTGCTGCGCTGCTGCGGCCGGGCGAATACTTTACGCCATCGTTGTAGCGCGCATCGTTATATGTAATGCCGAAATCCAGGGAAAAGTAGCGATTAAGATTGTACACACCTTCCAACTCGATACCGATGCTGGTGGCGTCGCCGATGTTCGTGACCACGTCTGATGAGGACAAGGTCGCGGAGTTCGGCGGAATCGATCCCTGCAAACCTGTCCAGTCGATGTAGAACAATGCTCCATTGAGGGTAAAAGACCCGTCTAGGAATTTATTTTTGGAGCCAATTTCGTAAGTCCAGTTAGTGGCCTCGTCGTAGACCAGCTGCGATTTGCTTTCAGCGTTATTGAAGCCACCACTCTTCAGCCCTTTCGCAATTGACGCGTACATCATCTGATCGTCATTGACGGTCCAGTTTAGTATTGCGCGTGGCGTAGCGTAGACAAACTGCTCGTCATCTTGTTGAACGATAAGAGTACTACTTACCGTGTCAGCCAGACCGGGGACAACCGGGTCCTCCGGTGGCCCATAGGTAATCGACTGCCCGAAGGTCAAACCGAAAGGATCGGTGTGCCGCTCAGCACTTTTATCTTCTCGCGTAAGGCGCGCTTCGAAGGTACCGTCCAAATTTTCAGTCAGCATATAGGACACTGAGAAAAAGGCCGCAATAATATCGTCTTCGTAGCTGGTATCTTCCAACCGGGCATTGTGGTGCTGGCGGGTTACTTGGTCGTATACCACACCCGTCGTGAACTGGCCGGGGTCAGGCAATACTGAGGACGGCGTCGACAATGGCTTACTACAGTTTTGTCGGTGTTCTTCGGTATCGTCCGCACACACGTCGCTAATATAAACGGTCGAAAACTCGCGATCTTCGGTAACTGCGTAATACAGCCCAGCGCTGCCGCGCAAGCGATCACCACTGTCGTAATCGAAACGAAATTCGTGGGAGAAAGCGTCCAGCTCCGAATTCGGTCGCCCACTGAAGGTGTTAGAAAACTTGAAAGCCGCCGGGTTCTGATTATCAACCGCATATAGTGCGGTATCCATCGCAATTCCGCGACCAACCAGCGGATCTTCACCGCCCGGTCCGCCGGTTGATAAGGTCTCGTGCTTAGCAAAACCGAACAGATAGTGCGCACTCCAATTTTCCGAAATGCTGTAGTCGCCAGTAAAGGTAACAACCTCGGTAGTAGCAACCTGACCGATACCGCGCGGATCAATGACAACACCATCGCTGGTGCGTGGTCCAAGCGTGCCAGCGGCCGTATTCGGAAGCTCGCCACACCAAGCCGAAAAGCCCGTATGCGCCGCGGTTGGTGACGGGTTACCGATATCGTTAACGGTTCGCATATTGCAGTTGAGATCGAGTTGGTCGTCGCGCCGAAAACCAAAACGCGCTGCGTTTACGCCCGAAATACTGTAACCGGGTCCGGTTTCCTTAATGGCCTTGTTTTTGTAGTAACTAGTACGCAACATCAGCGATTCATTAGGCTCGTACGCCAACAATAAAGAATAGACTTCGTCATCCCAACCAGCCAGGTTTCCGCTTGTTGTCGGCCCCGTCGGATTCGCATCGGCCATCGGGTGATCATTTTTGGTATGGCCGTCGTAGCTGCTAAAGCCAGCCGTTACCTTTGCCAGCAAGCGGCCGCCCAGGGCGATCGGCCCATTGAAGCTGAGTTTAATATCTTCGCGTTCGTTACTACCCACTGTCGCGCTGACATAGGCCTCAAACTCGGCCTTGGGCTTGGCCGTAATGTAGTTCACCGCCCCAGCAAAAGCGTTGCGGCCAAACAAAGCATTTTGGGGCCCCTTGATAACTTCGACCCGCTCCATATCAATCATGCCGAGGTTCAGCATACTTTGGCGCTGCAGGTATACGCCGTCGATAAAGAAGGACACGTTCTGAATACGCGAGGTGGTAAATTGCTGGGCAAGGCCACGAATAACCGCATTTCCATGGTTACCGCCAGTGATAAAACCCTCGTAAGTAAAACCCGGAGTCGCGGCGGCAATGTCATCTAGGCCGGAAAATCCACGGCGATTCATAGAGTCTGCGGTAAACGGTGTAACCGACACCGGAATATCCTGAATTGACTCTTCTCGCTTGCGCGCGGTAACAATGATTTCTTCTACCGCATGATTTTTGGCTGCGCGCTTCTTGGTCGTACCTTCCTGAGCTGCAACACTCAAGGAGAAGCTGCTCAATACCGCCAATGCGGGCACCAACACTGCATATCTTGATTTACCGTACATGTATTTACACCTAGATTATTCGACTTGCTCTCCCAAGCTCAGCAAGCGCGCCCCCCCCC
>JBLHMO010000044.1:0-22499 GCA_047622145.1 Paracoccaceae bacterium
GCCGATACTGTATATTTTTTGAGCCGGGACTTTATGAACGCGTATTTTTCTTTGACTCGCCTGCAAAAAATACCGCGGCTTCCTTTAATATATCTCTCTCTTCGGTTACCCGCCGAAGCTCGGCTTTCAGACGACGCATTTCATCTTGCTGCTCATTGATTGTCTGATGTTGGGAACCGGACTCCCCGTATTTCTTTGTCCAGTCATGCAGGCTTTTGTACGCAATGCCTAACCGCTCAGCAACATCTTTCATCTTGTAAGCACGATCAGTAACCTGCTTGACCGCCTCGATTTTGAACCTTTCTGTATAGTGTTTTCCGCTCATGTGGATCACATGATTTTTGCATTATTGTAACGCTATCAGATCTCTACAATACCGGGGGCTTGCCAGAGACGGGAAAACACTATGTGTTTTTAAAGAAAAATTTCAAGCTAGCCGCCAAGTCGATAGCTGATGTCTACAAAGCCAGGTGGCAAGTAGAATTATTCTTTAAGTGGATAAAACAAAACCTGAAAATTAAATCGTTTCTTGGCACGAGCAAGAATGCCGTGATGACTCAAATATGGATAGCGATGTGCGTCTACCTGCTCATTGCATTTCTCGCGTTTCAGTCAGAGCTTACAAAAAGTATGCAGCAGATATTGCTGCTACTGCAGCTTAATTTTTTTGACAAACGTGACCTGGTGGCTCTCTTAAGGGGGGATCCATTTAATGACAGACTACCTGATATTAATCAGTTGAAGCTCATATGAAAGTTAACGGGACAGCAGTGGTGGTATTTGATGAATTCACCTGGCTGGGTGGTACTCTCAGTATTGGCGATGCAGTCATAAAATGCGAAACCCGAACCGTTCGTTGTTCTGCACCAGCGCAGCCTCAGGTAGGGTTGAAAAAAAGTGCGAAGGTTGTAAAAGCATTAAGCGAACATACGGGTAGGAATATGGGCATTAATGCGACCGTGATTAAAACGGGGCTTATCAAGGTGGGAGACGAAGTGCACTAGACTCCATCTGAAAAATCATTCCTGTCTGCTGGCGCAACACGTGTTGGTGCTCGAGTGAAAAATACGCTTGTTCATTCAATGATGAATACAGTCGATTTCGTGGCGAGACAAAAGTAAGGCAGGGTTATGAGCTCCTGCCCTTATAATTAAGCGTATTGCGCCCCATCAATTTCCTTTCGTTGTTAATTATAGGTAGCGATACCAAATCCTGATTCAATTTCGAAGTCGTAATTGTCAGTTTTTATAAAAGTAGTTGTGCGTGCTGGCGTCGTGGTCCCACATGTCTTCGCCCGCGACCAGCGGCGTGTAGTCTGAGCCTGGTGCTGGCTCGTTGTTCTCATCAATTATAATATCCCACGCTTTGACAGCCTTGCCTTTGGCTTCAGGGCAGTTGGAGATGGGTATAACACGCGCCTTGGGATTAACCGCATTCACGGGCGCACTGATCGCGGGCGAGCCCTCGCGCAAGAGCAAGCCTACAAGTCCCGCAGCCTTGTCCTTGACTGCACTGCATTCTTCTATCCAAAAGCGGCCGTGGTTTTCATTGATCAGTGCTGAGCCGCAGACGAGATATTCTTGGGGTAGATAGGGGTCTAGTTGTATTAGTTTTAAAATAGACGACATCGTATCGCCTTCTATGTTGGCAAGCTTTTGCAGCCGATGAATGTACACCGGCGCCATGGCGCGCCACTGTTCTTCGGCCATGGCCCAAGCGGCGTCCTCACCGTGGTCGCGCGCAATAGAGGTGTAGCAGGCACGCTGTAGTAGGTGAACATCTAAGGCGAATTCTCGGCATTGCTTCGCAAGAACGTCATGCTGGAAGTCTTCCAGTCGAAATTCGCGGTCAAAGGGGCCAGAATAGTCAGCCATGCCTTCACCGCCAGTGTTTACCTCCGCAAAGCGAAATCCTGCTGCTAGGGATTCACTCACTTCTGCTAACACGGTAGCGGGTTCGTTCAGCACAATGCCATCGCCTATAAATACGCGCCATCGGCAAGGTCCCGCAGAGGGAATCTCTGCGTGGGGTGGCCGGAATATCGCGCGGCAGCGCGCGAAGGGATTAATCGACATGACCGTGGCGTCGAAGGTCGGGTCTTCCATGTGATGACATATCTGGGTTTCAGATTTTGGGTCGGCATTGGTGATGCGCCGCACATGATTGAACGCGCCGCAATGCGTTAACCAAAACTGGCCCTCGGTTTGTGATTCCAGATGCCAGTGAAACTGGAGGAAGGTGTGTGGCGCGCCAATATCGAGCTGAAAGGCCTTGAAGATGGTTTCAACATCGTCACCGCCTATATTTTGTAGTTCCCGGTTGCGGCGGTTGTAAATCGGACTTGAGCCCATCCACTCGTCGCAGGCAGCGCGTGTTTGCGCGGCCATGCCGTGGTTGATCGCCACTTGCGGCATGATTGCTCGGTCGTGAATATGGTTGGCGAGCATCACTTCGCGGCCGTACCACGCTAGCGTTCCATGCTCCAATTGCTCGATTCGAAACTGCGGATCGTATGCGCCGCTGTAATCTTTCATCGACAGTTCACCTTATCAGTATGCTCAATTTTCTTCGCTGTTCACCGCATGAATCGCTTTGCCAACGGCGCCAAGTAGTCCACCGGAACGTGGGAAGCCAGCATAGTGGGCACCGTGGGCGCACAGTTCATTGAGTTGTTCGGCGCTCAGTTCTTCACGCTTGAGCGCAGCCATGGCTTGAATAGTGAATACATCGTATTCACCCATTGCAGCGATAATGCCCATGGTGAACAAGCGGCGATCGCGAATAGACAAGATATCTTCGTCCCAGACCTTGCCAAATAGGTGGGGAATCATCAGATCGGTAAAGCGGCCGACTCCCTCCGGCGCCGGTGGCACAATCCCGCAGTAAATGTCATTCATGCGGTCCGCGCCTTTCTGGTATTCGGGGCTATTATTGCTATCACTACTCATTTGATCGATCCTGTAGGCAGGGTGGACTAGCTGAATTAAAGTAACATGTATTAACTAAAATACAAAATATACATTTACTAAAATATTGGCGTTATGGTAGCGTATCGACCGATAAGGCTGTTCACCTTGCCGGTCTGGTTATCGGCACAATTGGACGCTGCGAACTGCAATGATATATACCGCTTGCAGTGGTCTGTGCGGTTTCGGCACGCGTCGATGGTGCCGAGCTGGTGCGATGGGGCCGCAAGTTTTGAACAGCGAATTGAAAACAAAAAGGGTGGCGCTTGCAGTATGAGTCAATCAATTGCGAATAAAGTTTATGTTGTCACGGGCGCCTCGCGCGGCTTCGGTCTGGCGATTGCCACCGATCTGGTGGCCCGTGGTGCGAAGGTCGGATTGCTTGCCCGCGATGAAGATCAGCTGTCGGCGGCGGTAGCCCAGCTTGGTGCGGAGAAGGCCGTGGCCGTGGTAGCCGATATCACGGATTCGTCGGCAGTCGCCTCTGCAATGGCAGCGGTGGCCGCTAAATTTGGCGGTATTGACGGCCTAGTCAACAATGCCGGCATCGCCAAGCCGGGCTTTGTCGAGCAATACACTGACGCCGAGGTGCAGGCTCAACTGCAGATCAATATTGCCGGTGTGATCTACGCCTGCCGCGCCGCCATCCCTTTTCTGGAAACATCGGACAATCCACGCATTATCAATATCAGTTCTGCAAGCGCCTACCATCAGGACGAGATGATGGGCCTGTCGCTCTACGCCGCCAGCAAGGCAGCCGTTGAGCGCTTAAGTCGGGATTTACGCCGAGAAATGCAAGAAAAGGGTGTCGGCGTGACTATATTGCGGCCCGGTGCAGCGGCAACCGAATTTGCCGCTGGCTGGGAGCACGATCGTTTTGTGGAGGCGCTAAACGCTTGGCACAAGCGTTGCGGCCCGTATATGGACTTTGGTATGGGCGTGGAACACGTTGCCGAAGCAGTTGCCTTTTGTCTGGGGATGGACCCAGGGGTTTCCGTAGATGAATTAGAAATCCGACCTAACCGTTTGATAGAAAAGGTAAAAATATAGCATCATTGGTGTTGCGCCAGACGTCCAGCGTCCGGCGTCCGACGCGCCCCAACGACAGCCTTGAAATCCACTTTCTCGCCCCCATATCTTCTCTCTATGTAATTTTAATACCATCTGCAAATAAAGAGGCTGTTATGTCTGCAACTGCTGAAAAGGAAACGATGGGCTTCCAAACCGAAGCCAAGCAACTCCTGAAACTGATGATTCACTCCTTGTACAGTAACAAGGAAATTTTCCTACGCGAGCTTATCTCCAACGCTTCAGATGCCGCTGATAAGCTGCGTTTTGAAGCGCTGTCGAATCCCGCCTTACTGGAAGAAGATCCCGTTCTGAGCATTCAGGTCGACACTGACAAAGATGCGAAAACCATGACCATCATCGACAACGGTATTGGTATGTCGCGAGAAGAGGTCATCCAAAATTTAGGTACCATTGCCCGCTCAGGCACAGCGGAATACCTGAAAAACCTGAGCGGCGATCAGAAAAAAGACTCGCAGCTTATAGGCCAATTTGGCGTAGGTTTTTATTCAGCTTTTATTGTTGCCGATCGGGTAGAAGTCATTACTCGCCGCGCCGGTGCCGAAGCGACTGACGCCGTGCATTGGGAATCCACCGGCGAAGCCGATTTCTCGATTGAAAGTACCGAGCGCGCCAAGCGCGGTACCACGGTTATTTTGCATTTACGCGATGACGCGCTGGAGTACGCCGACGACTGGCGCACTCGATCCGTGATCAAAAAGTACTCTGACCATATTTCACTGCCGGTGATGATGGCAAAGGCACTCTCGGATGAAGAAAAAGAGAAGAGCGACGCGCCAGAATACGAGGCTATTAATGAGGCTACCGCACTGTGGGCACGCAACCGCAGCGATGTGACCGACGAAGAGTACCTTGAATTCTACAAACACATTTCCCACGACTTTAATGCGCCCTTAAGTTGGAGCCACAATAAAGTTGAAGGTAAGCTCGAGTACAGCAGTTTGCTGTTTATTCCCGAAAAAGCACCTTTTGATCTGTGGAATCGAGATGTAACGCGCGGCGTTAAATTGTACGTTCAGCGCACCTTTATCATGGATGACGCAGATCAATTCCTGCCGATGTACTTGCGCTTTGTTAAAGGCGTGCTCGATTCCAACGATCTGTCTTTGAATGTATCGCGTGAAATTCTGCAGAAAGACCCGAACGTCGATGCCATGAAAACGGCCCTGACCAAGCGCGTGCTGGATATGCTGTCGAAAATGGCCAAGAAGGAGACTGAGAAGTATCAGACTTTCTGGAAAACCTTTGGTCAGGTGCTGAAAGAAGGACCGGCAGAAGATTTCAGTAATGGCGAAAAAATTGCCAAACTACTGCGTTTTGCTACCACGCAAGAGAATAAGTCAGAGCAAAGCCATTCGCTCGAAGACTATGTCGCGCGCATGAAGGAAAGCCAGAAGGACATTTACTATGTGGTGGGTGAATCCCACTCCATGGCCAGTAATAGTCCGCACTTGGAAGTGTTTCGCAAGAAGGGCATCGAGGTCTTGCTATTGTCCGACCGTGTTGACGACTGGTTGATGAATCAGCTGGGTGAGTTTGATGGAAAATCCTTCAAAGATGTTGGTCGCGGCCAGCTGGATCTCGGCGAATTAGACGGTGAAGAAGACAAAAAGCAGCAGGAAAAGCTCGAGACAGAGCACAAGGGTCTTGTCGAGCGCGTGCAGGGTATTCTTGAAGGCAAGGTAGAAGAAGTACGTGTTACCAGCCGTCTAACGGAATCGCCTGCTTGTCTGGTTGTTGGTGAGCACGATCTGGGTGCACAAATGCGCCGGATACTAGAACAGGCAGGGCAGGAAGTGCCGGACAGCAAGCCAATTTTCGAGCTGAACCCCGAGCATCCATTGGTACAAAAGTTGGATAAGGAAACCGACGAGGACCGCTTTGGCGATCTCGTTGAAGTACTGTTTGATCAGGCGCATCTGGCTGAAGGTGCACAGCTGGATGATCCGACTGCCTATATCCGGAAACTCAACAAGCTACTCCTAGAATTGGCTAAGTAGCCGTCATCTGTAAGCATTACTCAGCCGGGCGCGTACAAGCCCGGCTTACGCACACGCCCTCTAACACCCGCGTGGCTGAGCCTGTGATAAACTCGCCGCAAAACGGTGGATGAAAAATATAATGTCTGAGAAAAGATATCGTGTAGCCGTACTCGGAGGCGGCAGTTTTGGAACAACGATCGCCAACATCGTTGCCGACAACGGGCATGACGTGAGTTTGTGGTTGCGCAGTGAAGAGCGTGCGCTAGAAATCAATCAAGCTCACGAGAACTCCGGTTACCTACCAGGTATTCCGTTAAATCACGCCTTGAAGGCAAACACCGACCTAGCAGCGGCGGTTGCTGGTGCCGATATCGTCTTTGTTGCGGTACCCAGCAAATCCTCCCGTGAAGTCTCGCGCACATTGGTGGGGCTGCTCACCGAAGAGTGCATTGTGGTCAGTACCACAAAGGGTATTGAGGCGGACGGCTTTAAAATGATGAGTGAAGTCATTCACGAGGAGCTGCCCAAGGCTAGACTTGGCGTTATGAGTGGGCCGAATCTCGCCAAAGAGCTCGCCGAGCGTGAGATTACTGCCACCGTGATTGCCAGCAGCGACAGTGGGGTGACTGAAGCGATTCAAGCTTTGCTGCAGTGCAGCTATTTCAGAGTGTATGCGAGTACCGATACTTACGGTTTGGAGTTGGGTGGAGCACTGAAAAACGTGTACGCGATTTGCGCAGGTATGGCTGTGGCGCTGGGTGCCGGCAGTAATACCATCAGCATGCTGATAACCCGCAGCCTTGCCGAGATGTGCCGTTTTGCCGCAAAAAAGGGCGCCGATCCAATGACCTTTATGGGGCTTGCTGGGGTTGGGGATTTGTTTGCGACCTGTACTTCGCCCTTAAGCAGAAACTACCGCGTTGGCTACTCGCTGGGTCAGGGGCGCGACTTGAATGATGTGGTGGCTGAACTGGGGCAAGTGGCCGAAGGCGTGAACACCTTACGCATACTCAAAGAGCAGGCAGAATTACTTGAGGTGTATATGCCTTTGGTTAATGGACTCTACGATATTATCTACAACCGTAAATCTTTGGACGACGTTGTAGCCGGCATGATGGGCGCCGAACAAAATCGCGACGTCGATTTCAGTCTGCACTGATGGAGTGTGTATTTGTTCGCCACGGCGAAGCTTCACTTAATGCCGCTACGGATTTTGACCGCGAGCTGACCGTGCGGGGCCTTATTCAGGTTGAAGCCGCTGCGGCGTGGTTGGCCAAGCATTTGTGGGGGGAGAACCCGCAGCCAGCGCGGCTATTGGTTAGTCCTTATCGGCGCGCGCAGCAAACAGCGGCAGCTTTTCTCAGTGCCATACCCTCGCTATCGGCGACCAATGTCGAGTTCCTCACGCCAGAGACTGCTCTCAAGGCGCTCAGCGACGAGTTGGCGCTTCTGGATCTCCAACGTCTGCTGCTTATCGGCCACAACCCCTTGTTCAGTAATGCCATTAGCTGGTTTTGTGGTGACGATGTGCGCGAGGCAATGGCGCCCGCGAGTATGGCGTTGATTGACATGCCCATAGTCGAGCGCCACAACGGCCGACTGGCTTGGCTGCGCCATGCTCCCGACTATAGCCAAGTCGCCAGGCAGCAATAAGGATTACGTATTAGTGAAAGTGATTGAGCGCGAATTTGATATCGAGGGCCTGCATATTCATGCTCGGGAGTGGGGCGAGCACGGAATTCCGGTACTCGCGTTGCACGGCTGGTTGGACAATGCCGCGAGTTTCGATGCTCTGGGCGAACTGCTCGCTGGTGTGCATTTTCTGGCAATCGACCTGCCGGGTCACGGTCTGAGCGATAACAAACCTGCCCATGCGACCTATCAAATTTGGGATGATTTGCTGGTGATACTGGCCGTGGCTGATGCCATGGGCTGGGATGAGTTTGTACTGCTGGGTCATTCACGTGGCGCCATAATGTCTATGTTGCTTGCGGCTGCCTGCCCAGAGCGTATCCAGTCCTTAGTGTGTCTTGACGGCTTGATTCCGGGGCCGCTAACGATAGACGAGTCGGCTATTCAGCTGGGTAAATTTTTAAAGGATTACCGCAATATAGGTGCTCGCAAACCTAGAATTTTTTCCTCGATCGACGATATCGTCACGGCTAGGCGGCGCGTAATGCCGATGGGCGAAGCGGCGGCGCGTAAAATTTCGGAACGTGCTGCGATAAAAACCGAAACGGGGTTCATTTGGAATAATGACCCCAGATTGAAGGCGGCCTCGGCCTTTAAGCTTAGCGAAGAGCATCTGCGCGTCATGTTATCTGCGCATGCGGTTCCGGTATTGTTGGTGCTTGCTGAAGACGGCTTTGCGCGGTTTTCACAGTTGTTAGATTTCGCATCCTGTATTGACAACTGTAGGGTGGTCCACCTTTCAGGCAGCCACCATTTTCATATGGAGGAGGCCGCCGTCGAGATTGCTGAATTGGTGTCATATTTTCTAAGGGCGAATGCCTGAGTACGTGTCGAAATGCCGGTAACACCGTTGCTTTATGCCGGCCTACGCGGGTTTTAATTCACTTCGCAGGCCGGCTTAAGCGTAGCCGGCAATCGGCTGCGAGACTAACGCGAAATTAACGACAGAAATTCCTGACGTGTCGCCTGGTTACTCCGGAATTCACCCAGCATAGCTGAGGTGCGCATCACCGAGTTCTGCTTCCCCACGCCGCGCATCATCATGCACATATGTTTGGCTTCAACGATGACGCCGACGCCAGCTGCGTTGGTCACTTCCTGAACGGTCTTCGCGATTTGGGTAGTGAGCTGCTCCTGGATTTGCAGGCGTCGCGCGTACAAATCCACAATGCGGGCTACCTTGGACAGGCCCAGCACCTTGCCGGACGGGATATAGGCAACGTGGCACTTGCCAATAAAAGGTAGGAGGTGGTGCTCGCACAATGAATACATCTCGATATCCGACACAATCACCATCTCATTGCAGTCTGATTCGAACAATGCATTGTTGACGATGTCGTCTACCGAACGTCGGTAACCTTCGGTCAGGAATTGGAATGCTTTGGCGGCACGCTTTGGCGTATCCAGCAATCCTTCCCGCTCGGGGTTTTCGCCAACGGCTTGTATAATATCGCTAAAGGCTTTTTCCACTGTCTGGTCCAGTATCGTCAAAGGGGGAAGATGTTAGCAAAAGCAGGGCGCACTAGCCATTACTGGGGCGTAATCTGTAACTGGTCAGACTGGTGTGGCAGACGGTAAACTGACGCGCTTCAATCAGGGGGGGGGTAATGTTGTTAGAGAATGCCGAACTGCAAACCGTTAGAGACTTTCTACGCTGGACCATTTCCCGTCTTGGCGAGTCTGATCTGTATTTTGGTCACGGCACTGATAATGTGCAGGATGAGGCGTTGTATTTAATCTGCGGAGCACTGCATTTGCCCTTCGATCTTGACGGTCGTCTTCTCGACGGCGTGTTGACCCAGCAAGAGCGGGAAAAACTCCTTGGTCTGCTTGACCGAAGAGTGCGTGAGCGGGTGCCGGTCGCGTATCTTGTCGGAGAAGCCTGGTTCGCAGGCCTAGCTTTCAATGTAGATGAGCGCGTGCTCGTGCCTCGCTCACCCATTGCGGAGCTGATTGCGAATGAATTTCAGCCGTGGCTCAGCCGGGTAGAGCCACGTCGGATACTGGATTTGTGCACCGGCAGTGGTTGCATTGGCATTGCCTGCGCCTATGTATTTCCTGATGCGCAGGTGTGCCTAAGCGATATCTCGGAGGGGGCGCTTGAAGTAGCCTGCGGAAATATCGCTCGTCACAATCTAGCGGCTAGGGTTTCAACGCTGAGTTCGGATTTGTTTGAGGCTCTTGCTGGCGAGCAAAAATTTGACTTAATTGTATCCAATCCACCGTACGTCGATGCTGATGATTTGGCGGCAATGCCCGCCGAGTTTCATGCTGAGCCGCCCTTGGGTCTTGGTTCGGGCGATGACGGTTTGGATATTACCTGTCGCATTTTGGCACAAGCGGCGGACCATCTGACTGATGACGGCCTTTTGGTTGTGGAAGTGGGCAATAGTGGCGCCGCTTTGGATCAGCGTTATCCCGATTTGCCACTGACGTGGGTGGAGTTTGAATACGGTGGTCATGGCGTATTCGTGATGTCAAAGCAAGAATTGCTGGCCAGTCGGGCACTGATTGGCTCGAGGCTCTGACTCCCCGCGACGATTCACGTATAATTCCTGTTTTGCGATTTGTAGCGAGCGCGTCATGTCCGGTAATAGTATAGGCACACTTTTCACAGTCACGACCTTTGGCGAAAGCCACGGCCCTGCGCTGGGCGCAATTATTGATGGTTGCCCGCCAGGGCTGGCGGTGACCGAAGCCGACTTACAGATCGATCTGGACCGGCGCAAGCCGGGCACCTCTCGATACACAACCCAGCGCCGTGAGGGAGACCAAGTTCGGATTTTGTCCGGTGTTTTTGAAGGGCAGACTACCGGGACTCCGATCGGCCTGATAATTGAGAACACGGACCAGCGCTCCAAAGACTACGGCAAAATCAAAGACCGATTTCGGCCGATGCACGCCGACTACAGTTACACGCAAAAGTATGGCCAGCGCGACTATCGCGGCGGCGGGCGCTCTTCTGCTCGGGAAACAGCGATGCGTGTTGCCGCCGGTGCGATTGCCAAAAAATATCTACGGGAATGCTGTGGTATTGAAGTTCGCGGTTACCTGTCGCAGCTGGGCCCCATTGCCATTGATACGGTCGATTGGGACGTGGTTGAAACCAATCCTTTTTTCTGCCCCGATGCGGGCAAAATCGCATCGATAGAAAGCTTTATGCAGCAATTGCGCAAAGACGGCGATTCCATTGGTGCGCGACTCAACATTGTCGCCACGGGTGTGCCGCCGGGTTTGGGTGAGCCTGTATTCGACCGGCTTGACGCGGAGTTGGCCTACGCGCTAATGGGCATTAATGCGGTGAAAGGTGTCGAGATTGGCGCCGGTTTTAACGCGGTTACGGCCCGTGGCAGCGAGCATCGCGACGAGATTACCCCGGCCGGTTTTAGCGGGAATAATGCTGGCGGCGTTCTCGGCGGCATTAGCTCTGGGCAGGATATTACCGCGTCGATTGCCCTGAAGCCGACCTCGAGTATTCTGGTGCCCGGGCAGACCATAGACCTTGATGGCAAGCCCGTGGAAGTTGTGACGACCGGCAGACATGATCCCTGTGTCGGCATTCGCGCCGTGCCCATCGCCGAGGCGATGATGGCGATCGTGTTAATGGATCATTTTCTGCGTCATCGCGCACAGAATGCGGATGTGCAGTGTTCAACACCTGTTGTACCGGCGTCAGATAAACCCAAGTCTACGTAAGGGATGTCGCAACTCCCTTATTGGCGGCTTTCAGCATTTTACTTCGCCTATTTTGGGCTATTAGGTGCGTGGATCCCCTATTGGGGCCTGTACTTGCAGGAGCTTGGCTACGGCGCGGTGGCGATCGGTTATCTGTCGGCAGCAGTTATGGCCACCAAGATCGTGGCGCCGAGCATTTGGGGCTGGCTGGCTGATCGCAGCGGCCGCCGCGCCTCCATTATTCGCTACGGCTCCTTCTTCGCGTTACTCATTTTCTTAGGGATCTTCGTACGCACTGATTTCTGGTGGTTGATGCTGGTCGTGGTGGGTTACAGCTTCTTTTGGAATGCGGTACTAGCCCAGTTTGAAGTGGTAACGCTCTCGCACCTTGAAGGCCAGTACCATCGCTACAGTTTAGTCAGAGTGTGGGGCTCAGTTGGCTTCATAGCTACTGTCGCTGGTATTGGCTGGTTTCTCGATCACTGGCCGATCACCGTGTTACCGCTAGTCTTTACACTCTTGTTGGCGGCTATCTGGCTGAGCAGTCTCAGTGTTGCCGAGAAAAGCGGCGGTGACAGCGACGCCGATCGAGAAAGCAGCTTATGGGTAATTCTTGGGAAGCCGCCGGTCATCGCTTTTTTTTTGGTCTGCATGCTGTTGCAAATCGCCCACGGCCCTTACTACACCTTCTTCAGTATTCATCTTGATGCGCTCGGTTACAGTAAATCGACCACCGGTCTACTGTGGTCGCTGGGCGTGCTGGCGGAGGTTTTTTTGTTTCTGGTCATGCACAAGGTGTTGGCGCGCTTCAGTCTTCGATCGATTATGTTGGCGAGCCTGTTACTGTCGGCGTTGCGCTGGTATTTGATCGGCTTTTATGCGGATATTCCGGCAGTTTTAATTTTTGCGCAGCTTATGCATGCCGCGACCTTTGGCAGTTTCCATGCGGTTGCGGTAGAGCTGGTGCGACGTTATTTCAAGGGCTATCAGGGGCAGGGTATGGCCTTGTACAGTGGTTTAAGCTTTGGTGGCGGCGGCGCCATTGGCGCCATATTAAGTGGCGGCCTGTGGGACTTGGGCGCAGGGCTGACATTTATGATGGCGACGCTGGCGTCTCTACTTGCCTTGATGATTGCCTGGGTTTACCTGCGAGGTCACAATCTTCAGCGGTGATAGACGGCACTACTGAAGTGCTATCGGACGAGGTACTATCGAATTGGCCAGAGTTGCCTTAACATAGGCTGTAGTTTTTCACGCGGATCAAATATTTTATGTCTGAGTCGATTGTCTACGGTTGTATCCGGGATATGGTGCTGGCACGAGGCGAGGAAGCCTCGCAGCGCCGGGAAGTGAATCGGTCGGTGATGCAATCGTTGCCTGCCGCTGAGAGCTGGCCTTTGCTGTCAAGAGAGATGTTCACACCAGCGCCCTCTGCGGTAGATCACGACGACATTCGCACTGATGTCATCCATTTTGGTAGTTCCTATAAAGCCATTGAGCACGAGTGGAAAGCGTGGATTCAGCAGTTCGAGTCCGTTCTGAAGGGTATGTACTGGGTGTCGGCAACCGTGCACTTGGAGACTGTATACAACGGTGTACACACTTTTGTGTGGGAAACAGATTTAGATTACCACTTACCCAATAGCTCCAATATGTCTATGCGTTGTGAGTGGACGCATGAATCCTCATTTTGAATTTTAGGCAGCTACTGCGCCAGTGGCGCCGTTATCGAACGCCGGTGCTGGGACTGTGTGCCACCGTGTTACTGGTGTGCTCTACCGTGTCGATTTTCGATGTGCCGGCCACAGAGGTTGTGGGCTTCTTATTGGTTTGTGTCGTGGGCGTCGCCATTATCATGCTATCGGCATTCGCGCTTAGCTGGATACTGCAGAAATTGCGTTCCTAGCGGACAGGGAGCAGCGTCAAATTGACCGGCAGCTATTCGGCAAGTTTCAAGTCTATTTCTACACCTAGCTGTTCTGCAATTTCATCCAAGGATTCTTCCAAGGCATCCCTGTCAAAGGGATCAGGTGCCTGAACCTCAGCACTGGCTTCAAACAGCGGGTCGGCGGTCATAGGGGCCGAGGTCAGCTCTGTGTGCATATCCACGACGTTAATTTGCTGGCGCGCCAAAGCCCGCGAGACTTCTCTGACGATACCAGGGCGGTCGTTGCCGATGATATGGAGAAAGACGTTGCGGCCAGTCGCCATATTGTCGGAATCGCTGCTTTGACACACTATCGTCAGGCCTTCAGATTCCAGTGCCTTCAATGCCTCAATTAGTGTAAGGTGCGCCGCGCTTGCGACTGCGACTCTGACCACGCCGGCAAATTGTCCTGCCAGTTGGCTCATGCGGCTCTCCAGCCAGTTGCCGCCGTGATCTGCGACCGTTGTTGACAGCTTTTCGACCAACCCGGGTTGGTCGCGGCCGATAAACGTAAAAACGATGTAATTATTCACAGTAAAGTCCGATACTTGATTTTTCAATGGAGTATAGTAGGTTTACTGTTTGATATCTAAGCTCTTTTGTGAGATACCTCTGGGAGTGGCGAATGCGAGTGATAGTCGATTTTTGTGTCATTCCTCTCGGGGCTGGAATTTCCTTGTCGCCTTATGTTGCCGAGTGTCAGCGAATATTACGAGAAGCAGAGCTGGAGTATACCCTTCACGCATACGGAACCAATATCGAGGGTGAGTGGGAAACGGTAATGGCGGCGGTAAAATGTTGTCATATGAGGGTTCATGAAATGGGTGCGCCTCGTATCAGCAGCACATTAAAAATTTCGACCCGAAATGATCGGGAACTATCAATGAAAGATAAAGTCAGTAGTGTAGAGACATTGTTAGATGGATAGTATTACGTGAATAACACAGCACAATATCAAAATAATAAAGCTGTCATACAAATCAGTATTATTATGGCTATCGTTGTCGGCTTGGTCGCCTGTATTCAACCGGCGCGACCGCAATGGTCTGATATGGAAGGGGCAGAGCATCGCAGCCACGCCAACCGCATGCGTGATGAATACCGCCATCCCAGTGAAACCCTAGCTTTTTTTGACGTTGAGCCCTGCCATACTGTTGTCGAAATTTGGCCGGGTGGGGGTTGGTATACTGAAATCCTGGCGCCGGTATTGCGTTCTTGCGGTGCCCTCTACGCCGCACATTTTGATCCGAATAGTGATGTCTCTTTCTTCACTAAATCGCTAGCGGGCTATAAAGAAAAGCTGGCTCAATATCCGCGTATATACGATGCGGTGAGGCTGTCGGTGTTACAGCCGCCGAAGTTCACCCGCATGATCTCGCCCGGCACCGCTGACCGAGTGCTGACCTTTCGTAACGTCCATAATTGGCTGAAAGCAGGCACTGCAGATGCAGTCTTTGCGTCGTCATTCGAAGCCTTGAAGCCAGGCGGTGTATTCGGTGTGGTTGAGCACAGGGCAAGGGTAGGCGCCCGCGATGAGGATATGATCAGCAGTGGCTATGTCACCGAACAGAAAGTGATTGAGCTGGCAAAGAAAGCCGGGTTCAAGCTGGTAGCGCGCTCTGAAATTAACGCCAACCTGCTGGATGAAACAGGTTACCCCAAGGGGGTGTGGACCCTGCCTCCGAGTCTACGTTTAGGTGAGCAGGATAAGATGAAATATCTAGCAATAGGTGAAAGCGACAGGATGACACTGAAGTTTATAAAGCCAGGTGCCGC
Organism: Paracoccaceae bacterium; assembly: GCA_047622145.1. Lineage (GTDB taxonomy): Bacteria > Pseudomonadota > Gammaproteobacteria > Pseudomonadales > Spongiibacteraceae > Litorivivens. Next base: position 15,108 of record JBLHMO010000044.1, read on the forward strand.
ACTATGAGTGACGCTCTGACCAATGATACTGCCGACATGCTTGAAATCCCTTGGCAAAAGCTTAGTACTGAGGCCTTGGATGGTTTGTTGGAAGAGATGGTGACGCGAGACGGCACTGATTACGGTGAAGTTGAGCTGAGTATGGAAGATAAGGCTGCTAGTTTGCGCTTGGCGCTGGTTGAAAAGCGGGCGGCAATCGCTTTCGCACCCGATACTGAAACGTGGTCAATTATTCCGCGGGATTAGTTCCCTCGCATTGAATTTAGCCTAATAATCTGGACAATTGGCGCTTTTACGCGCAGTAATAATCTATGAGCGAATGCGATAGTCAGCTGGATACCTCCGGCCTGTTTTGCCCTGAGCCGGTCATGATGCTCCACAGCAAAGTCCGCGAGATGGAAGTCGGCGAAACCGTCGAGGTTCTGGCAACCGATCCTGCAACTACCCGCGATATTCCTAAATTCTGTAACTTCCTCGGGCATGAGCTCTACTACCAGGCTGAGCACGGCGATCGCTATATTTACCGCCTTCGTAAAGGCGGGGATGCCTAATCTACTTGGCTTATCAACGCCCTAACAATCTCTCTATGGCCCGCAGGGCGATTGGATCGCCAGCTTTGATTTGGTTGGCGATATGATACTGGAAAAAATAGCGGAATCCGGGCTGGGTTTGCGCCGCATACAGGCAGCTATCACCGGGTAGTATCGGAGTGCTGGTTTGCTTTTGCGGGTCGGCCAGCATTGCCAGAAGCTCGCCATTGCCCAGTAATTGCCAGCTTTGTACTTCGAATAAGGCCAGATGCTGGCCGATGATGCAGGCTGCGTGGCTACCTATGTTGTCCGCTAATTCCTGGATGGGCTGTGTGTCGCTAACGTTGTTTTGATAATAGCGATGAGCGGCTTCAAGTTCTGCAATTTTAGGCGCCGGAGGCGTGTCAAAAACAGCAGCGCTTATAGGGTTGTAGTAACCCTCCCAGCGACCGGAAGCGGGGTCCTTTAAATCTTGACAGCGTGCAACACCGCTAAGCCACGGTAGCAGCGCCACAACGTCGCAGTTCTTCTGTATGCCCCAGCATAAAATTTTGCCGGCAAAGAGTTTTTCTCTAGAAAGTGCGTGGTGGGAGTAGAGGATGCAGAGCCCGTCGTGCTCGGGCACGATGCGGGTGATTTGATACTGTTCGCGATCCTTCCTCCTGTCCGGAAAACGAATCACATTAGCCGAGGGTGTTGCTGCTTCACGTGGGGCCATAATTGCCTCCCAGTTTCACAGTAATGCCTAGAAAGGAAAATCTCAGTATACCGATTTACCCACACTGGGGAAGCATTTTGTTAGAATGCTGTTTTGGAGCGATTTCATCCAATATTTGTTAGCCTATGCCTGATTTCTATTTTGCCTACGGATCGAATATGAACCCTGCGCGCATGAGTGCCCGCGGGCTTGAATACACTCGTTTTGAAGCTGGGCGACTTGCGCACTGCACGCTCCGGTTTAACAAGCGCGCACATCACAAGAGCGGCGTTGGCTACGCCAATATCTGCCGCGCACCGAACTGCGAGGTGCAGGGCGTGCTCTACGAGCTGGCGGAGTCGACCCATATCGCCATGATGGATACATTCGAGGGCACGCCGGTACGCTACAGCCGTGAACGTTTTGAAATTGTCACCGGGAAGGGTTGTTTCTGGGCTTGGGTTTATATTGCCAATCCCGCCTTTATTGATGACAGCTTGGGCGTTGAGGAAAACTATCTAAATCACCTCTTAAGTGCCGGTGACTTGCTTAGTGCGGACTACCGCGAGCGACTTCAATCGCTGGTGCCGGTGATTGAAAGTGGCGACACCGCGAGCGCTGAGCAGGGTCTGCGCTTTAATGTTTGAGCCGCTGGCTGCCGAACAGCCAAGGCCTGTCGATTTTAACGTGAGATCAGAAGAAAGCTGCCTGGATCGAATTGTCGCGGTTTTTCGTCGCGAGTTCTCTGAACGCGAGCGCACAGAGCTCTGTCCGGGAGCACAGGAACCGTACTACCAACCCGCTTCGTCACTGGCTGAGCGCCATCAAATATTCAGTCGATCTGATTATCCTGCCAGTGTACTGCACGAAGTGGCGCATTGGTGTGTTGCTGGGCCCCAGCGCCGCCTGTTGCCGGACTTCGGTTATTGGTATGCGACGGATGGTCGCAACGCCCAGCAGCAGCAAAAATTTCAGCGCGTTGAAGTAAAGCCCCAGGCTATAGAATGGGCTTTTAGCAGGGCAGTCGGCCTTCGTTTTCAAGTGAGCATTGATAATCTTACAGGTTACGTTGTCGATCCATTCGGCTTCCAGCTTGCAGTCTGGCAGCAGGCCCAAGCCTATGACTTGAGTGGCTTGCCCGGTCGAGCAGAGCGCTTTGTACTAGCGTTAAAAGCTGAATTTCATCGTGAGTGTTATTCACTGTCGCTGGCGGCACTGCGATGAGCCGCCTTTTTTGTATAGACGCTTCGATCTACATATTTCGCGCCTATTTTTCTATGCCTGATCGCTGGTTTAATGAGGACGGATGCTCCTTGAATGTAGTGGTTGGCTACACCCGTTTTCTGGTGAACTTTATAAGGGAGGCGTGTCCGCATTATTTAATGGCGGCCTTCGATGAGAGTCTCGGCAGTGGTTTTCGTCACAGCCTTTACGCAGACTATAAGAGCAATCGCGCGCTGCCCGATGAGGCGCTAGCGTTTCAGCTTATGGCCTGCCGGCGTATTACCGAGTTGATGGGGATAAAAAGCTACGCCTGTGCGAACTATGAGGCGGACGACTATATCGCATCGGCAGCGAGGCTCGCTCGCAGGGATCAACTGGCACTTACCGTAGTCAGTCGCGACAAGGATTTAGTGCAGGTCATGATCGCGGAACACGATGAGTGGTGTGATTATGCCGGTGCCAAGCGCTTGCGCAAGGCGCAGTGGGAAGGTGCCCAGCAAATGCAGGTCGGCCAAATGGCCGACTATCTGGCATTGATGGGCGATAGCGCAGACGCGATACCGGGTGTACCGGGCATCGGTAAGCTGGGCGCCTCCCGGCTGTTGGCAGCCTACGGCGATATAGACGGAATCTATCGCAATCTCGAGGCGCTGCCCGAAAGTGGTATTCGCTCGGCAAAGCGTATTCAGCAGGCTTTGATGGAGCATAGGGAGCAGTTACTACTTGCGCGCCAATTAACAGGGCTTTACGACCGGGTAATACCAGATACAAATAGCGAGTTGTTTAGCTATGGTCTTTTTACCAAAGGTCAGTCTACCCAAGGCTTGGCAGATTACCTTCAGGAAATAGGCTGCGGTTTGCACTGGACCCAAACTATAGTGAAGGATTTTGAGGCTATAGCACCGTGACACTTATTCTGGTGGACGAAAATATTCCCGGCGCTGGCGCGCTGATGGCGCCACTGGGCGAGGTCAAATCCTTTCGGGGTCGGGAGTTGTGTGCTGCCGATGTTCGCGATGCATCAGCACTGCTAGTTCGCTCGGTGACACCCGTGAACAGTGCACTGCTTGCAGGCTCGAAGGTTCAGTTTGTCGGCTCCACCACCATCGGTACTGATCATCTGGATACCACTTGGCTCGACGCCAATGGAATTCGCTGGTGTGCCGCCCCCGGCAGCAACGCCGAGTCTGTGGTTGACTACTGCATGAGTGCATTGTGTATTGTCCCCGATATGCTTGAGCGCCTTTTTGACGGTGGCCAAGTGGGGATTATTGGCTACGGTAATGTCGGCTCCAGATTGCATAAGCGCTTACAGGCCCTTGGCATAGACTGCCGAGCTTACGACCCGTTTCTAAGCGCCGAGCAGTGTCCGATTCAGGCTAGCCTGCAAGAGTTGCTAACTGTCGATTTTTTAAGCCTGCACACGCCGCTGACCCGCAGTGGGCTCTTTCCTACACAGCATTTATTATCGCTTGAGCAGCTCGCTGCAATGCCGCGGTCGGCGGTGATTCTCAATGCCGGGCGGGGCGAAGTATTGGCAAGCGCAACGCTGCAGCAAGTGCAGCGAGTCAGGCCGGATTTAGGGCTGGTTCTGGACGTCTGGGAAAATGAACCTGCGATCGCTACAGGCCTGTTGGATGTTTGTGCAATCGGCACGCCACATATAGCGGGCTACAGTCAAGACGGGAAGTGGAATGGTTTAATGCAGGTGGCTAGCGCCTTGGCGCAGTATTTTGGCGTGGCGCTTGCAGCACTCGAGGCTCCGCTGGTGCAGGCCGCAAGCGTAGATGTTTCCGAAGTGAGAGACGTGCCGGGGCTGGTGCGAACAGTGGTATTGGCTTGCTACGATATCCGCGCTGACGACCGACGCCTGCGAGATTGCACGGCGCCGGAAACGATGGGTAAACTGTTCGACCAACTACGTCGGACATATCCGGCGCGGAGAGAAGTGTCGTCAGTTCGTATTCGGGGGGTGGACGCACTTTCCGTTGAGCTAAGAAAAGCGCTTGTTGCTCTCGGCGTCAGACCGCTTCTGGATGAATAAATGCTTGATGCGCCGTGCTTCAAGTGTGTCACAGGCCTCTGCGATCATGTCGTGAGTGATCGGTATTTCACGACCATTTTCATCAATGATTGCGCCTTGAAAATGTTGTTCGGTGTTGTCGCCATCGATCAAGCTGGTTTGCTTTCGTGTCAGAGTCATATTCGGGTTTTGCCTCTACGTTTCAGTGTCACAGCAAACTCTAACGGTAGCATATGACAGTTTAATGGCATTAGTTGAAATTGTGATTATGGCAATACCTGATTTAAACATCGATGCGGGGTTTTACCTATGAGTTTTGAGCAAGCGGCGCAGCCTTTTCGTCTGGGCCTTGTCGTAAACCCCTACGCCGGTTTAGGCGGGCCGGCGGCGCTAAAGGGTAGCGATGGCGCTGCTGCTGAACAGGCGCTGGCAGCGGGTGTTCAGCAGCGCGCCCAGCAACGCTGCGTCAGGGCTCTACGGGCCCTGAAGATTGCCGCAGATGAATGCGGAGAATTGATTGAACTGATGGGGTATGCGGGTGATATGGGCGGGTCTGCGGCTGCGGGGGCTGCTATGGGCTTTGTCAGCCTAGGCAGCGCATCAACCAACCCGAGTACCGCACTAGACACCGTTAGTGCCGCCAAGGCGCTGCACGAGGCCGCTGTGGACCTTGTTGTGTTTGTGGGGGGCGATGGCACCGCCAGAGATATCGTCAGCGCTCTGGGCAGTGAGGTGCCGGTGCTCGGCATTCCCGCCGGGGTGAAAATGCATTCCGGGGTTTATGCCGTTTCACCTGAGAGTGCGGCGGATATTGTTGCCGCCATGGTCCGCGGCGAATGGGTTGATGTTGGGTTGGCGGAGGTACGCGATATTGATGAGGTGGCCTTTCGTGAGGGGCGGGTCAGCACGCGTCGTTACGGCGAGTTGCTGGTGCCACGACTGGGACAATTTCTACAGGCTACCAAGGTGTCAGGCAAGGAGGTGGAGGAGTTGGTCGTTGCCGATATCGCCGCAGAAGTGACCGAGTTGATGGAGGCCGATAAGCTTTATCTGATTGGACCGGGATCAACGACCGCCGCCATTATGGAAGCATTGCGGTTGTCTAATACTTTGCTGGGAGTAGACGCGGTTTGCAATGGTGAATTACGTGGCCAAGATTTGTCGGCCCAAGCCTTGGAAACTCTGTGCACTGAGCATAGCGGCGACGTGGTCATAATTATTACGGCGATCGGCGGTCAGGGCCATATTCTCGGTCGCGGTAACCAACAGCTGAGTCCGGCGGTGATTCGCCGCGCGGGTTCGCAAAATCTTTGGATTATTGCCAGTAAGACAAAACTGAATGCCTTGGACGGGCGTCCGTTGTTGGTCGATAGCAACGACCGAACTTTGGACTTGGCGCTGGAAGGCTATATTCGCGTGATAACGGGCTACCGAGACTCGGTACTGTATCGGGTGAGTGCCAGTGGTAACTGAGTTTTCCGAGGTCTTGGCCAGGCTCGCAGACTCGCTGGCGCGAACGGATTTCAGCGCGCGTCGCGTCTTTCACGGGCGCGGTGGTTGCTACCCCGGGCTTGAGTTTATGACGCTGGACGATTTTGGCAGTGGTCTGTGGCTGGTGTTGTTTAAGGAGCCCGAGGTCGATGGCTGGGCTGAATTTCTAGCTCAACTGCAAACTTTGGCTGTTAGTGGTCGTCAATTCTGCCTGATTCAGCATCGCTACCGTAAGCCCGTAGACAGCCATTTGCTCTGGGGCGATGTACCCGATGATTTAAGTGTCTGCGAGGAAGGCTTGCGCTACAAACTAGCGCTGCAAGGCCGCCAGAACACTGGCTATTTTATGGATGCAGCACCTGGAAGAACCTGGCTCAAGGAGCGGGTCGAAGGCCGCAGTGTGCTCAATTTATTCGCCTACACCTGCGCTTTTTCGGTTGCGGCCATTGATGGTGGGGCTGACTCAGTCGTCAATGTGGATATGAGCAAGGCCGCTTTGAACACCGGTCGTGAAAATCACCGGCTCAATGCCCAGGCTCTGAGCGGGGTGATGTTTTTGGGCTACGATATTTTTCGGTCGTGGAAGCGGATTCGCCAGCTGGGGCCCTACGGTTGTATTGTAATTGATCCTCCGTCATTTCAGCGCGGTAGCTTTGATGCTCGAAAAGACTATGCGCGAGTGCTCAGATGCTTGCCGGAACTCGCAAGCGACGGGGCGGACATGCTCTTATGTTTGAACGCACCGTACTTGGACATTGGCTTTTTGCTTGCGTTGTTGGCAGAGCACTTGCCGAGTGTCGAGGTGATTGGCCTGTTGGGCGCGCGCCCAGATTTCCCCGAGCTCAGTCCAGCCTTGAAAATGCTGCATGTTCGTTACGCGCAGCCTAGCGACGTCGCGCCAGAAAATGGCTAAAGCGGCCGATGGCCGTGCGCAAATCGTCTACACGCGGCAGCGTGACAATGCGCAAGTGATCCGGCGTAGGCCAATTAAAGGCTGTTCCCTGAACCACGAGTATTTTCTCCTCCTTGAGGAAGTCGTATACCAGCTGTTCATCATCCTCAATGTTGTAAACCTTGGGGTCCAGCCTGGGAAACATATAAATCGCCCCCATCGGCATGGTGCAGCTTACGCCCGGTATCTCGTTGAGTAGCTCGTGCGCGAGGTCTCGCTGCTCGCGTAAGCGGCCACCTGGGAGGATTAGCTCTTTAATGCTCTGGTACCCTCCCAGGGCTGTTTGAATGGCTTGCTGGCCGGTTGTGTTGGCGCACAGGCGCATGGAGGTCAGTATATTGAGGCCCTCGATATAGTCTTGAGCCCTATGTTTGGCGCCGGATATAACCATCCAGCCACTGCGAAACCCGGCCAATCGATATGACTTGGATAGGCCATTGAAACTGATACACAGCACATCGTTGGCCAGCGTTCC
>JBLHMO010000045.1:0-22361 GCA_047622145.1 Paracoccaceae bacterium
CGCAGCTTAGGCGAGCGTGCTCGCCGTTGGCGTATATTAGCTCTAGTTCGCGAGACTTCTGGTGCAGTTCTATGCCGGTGGGTGTGATGGGGCTGCTCATAGCGGTGACCTTGGGAAATTGTGGTGCCGGACTTCATGCCCGCAACGCTTTGCTTATGCGGGCCTACGATGCAGCCTTCCTATGTCCTAATAAGCCGCAGGCGTTTCGGGCAGTGATTATAGTATAAACCGGCTTAAGTCGTCGTTTTTGGCCAATGATCCCAGTTGTTCGTCAACATAGGCGGCGTCTACGACTAGCTTGTCTTCGCTGAAGTCGGTGGCGCCGTACGAGGCTTCTTCGAGCAGACGCTCAAGCACCGTGTGCAAGCGGCGTGCGCCGATATTTTCTGTGCGCTCGTTCACTTCCCAGGCGGTTTCCGCAAGGCGGCGAATGCCGTCTTTGGTGAACTCGATTGTCATGCCTTCGGTTTGCAGCAGGGCTTGATATTGCTCGGTGAGTGAAGCGCTGGGTTCTGTCAGAATACGTTCAAAATCGTCGGGCGTTAGGGCTTCGAGTTCGACCCTGATCGGCAGCCGACCTTGTAATTCCGGAATCAAATCGGACGGCCGGCACAGGTGGAATGCGCCGGAGGCAATAAAGAGTATATGGTCGGTTTTGACCATGCCGTGTTTGGTGCTCACGGTGCAGCCTTCAATCAGCGGCAGCAAGTCGCGCTGTACACCTTCACGGGATACGTCGGCGCCACTGGTTTCGCCGCGCTTGGCAACTTTGTCCAATTCGTCGAGAAAGACGATGCCGTTTTGTTCGACCGCGTGAATGGCCAGGGATTTGGTTTCTTCTTCGTTGACCAGTTTGGCGGCTTCTTCGTCGCTTGCCTGTTTCAGCGCTGCCTTGACAGTCATGCGTCGCGATTTTTTGCGCCCGCTGCCCATGCTGGAAAACATACTCTGTAGCTGGCTGGTCATTTCTTCCATGCCAGGGGGAGCCATGATTTCGACACCCACCGGTGTGGCGTTTACTTCAATATCAATTTCTTTATCGTCCAGCTCGCCTTCACGCAGTTTTTTGCGAAAGAGCTGGCGCGTGGCGTTGTCGCTGCTTTCGCTGTCGCGGGCGGGCGGCACCAGAATGTCCAGAATCCGCTCTTCGGCGGCATCGCCTGCGCGATGGCGCACCTTGTGCATTTCGGTTTCGCGATGCAATTTGATTGCGACGTCTACAAGGTCGCGAATAATGGATTCAACGTCGCGGCCGACATAGCCGACTTCGGTAAATTTGGTGGCTTCGACTTTGAGAAAGGGCGCGTTGGCAAGCTTGGCCAGACGGCGGGCAATTTCGGTTTTGCCAACGCCGGTAGGGCCGATCATCAATATGTTTTTGGGGCTGATTTCGTCGCGTAGTTCTTCGCTGAGTTGCATGCGGCGCCAGCGGTTGCGCAGGGCAATGGCAACGGCGCGCTTGGCCTTGTCCTGACCAATAATGTGTTTGTTCAGTTCGTGAACAATTTCACGGGGTGTCATTTGTGACATGGGGGCTCCTGGGGCGGTCGGACGTCGGATGTCGGACGTCGGATGAAAAAAACATCGGACTGCAATGCATGACTGGTTTTGCGTCGGACGTCAGACGTCTAGCCAATCTGTTCATAATCCAGCGTTTCAATGGTGCGATTGTGGTTGGTGTAAATGCAGATGTCGGCGGCTATTTCCAGCCCCTTTTCGGCGATATCGCGGGCGCTCATGTCGGTATTGTCTAGCAGGGCGCGGGCGGCCGACTGGGCGAAGGGTCCGCCGGAGCCAATGGCCATCAGGCTGTCTTCGGGCTCAATGACGTCGCCGTTGCCGGTAATAATCAGGGAGGTGTCCTTGTCGGCAACAGCCAGCAGAGCTTCCAGTCTTCGAAGGGAGCGCTCGGTGCGCCAAGCTTTGGCCAGTTCTACCGCTGCGCGGGTGAGATGGCCCTGATATTTTTCCAGTTGTGCTTCGAAGAGTTCAAATAGGGTAAAGGCATCGGCGGTACCGCCGGCAAACCCGGCCAGTACCTTGTCATCGTAAAGACGGCGGACTTTGCGGGCGTTGCCTTTCATCACGGTATTGCCCATGGACACCTGTCCGTCACCGCCAATGACGACTTGGCCATTGCGACGTACGGAGAGGATGGTGGTTCCGCGGTATTGTTCCACGCTGACCTCGATTTTTTGATAATAGAAATAGGGATATGGGGGTGGTGCTTGTGAAATTCAAGGCCGGGTGCTGGAGGGCTGCACGAGTGCGGCAGTGGCAAGCGCCCGACATGCCCACAGCGCTCGCTGCTCGGCGCCTCACCCCGTAATTTTACGCTTAAGTACGAGCGTTTCTATGCCTTCAGAAATCAGCGTTGAGCGCGCCTTGGACAATTTTGAGCGCGAGGTGAATGGCCCAACATAGACCCGGTGCCAGGTGTCGCCATTGGCCTGCACCGCTTCGGTCTTCGCGTCCAGCCCTAACAATAGCAGCTCGGCGCGGCGTCGGTCGGCATCTTTGGTGGTTTTGAAGGAGCCAGCCTGCAAAATGTAGTTGTATTGCTCGTTGCTGGGTGCTGAGTCTCTGGGTTGCTCGTCGGGCACAATTACTTCGCGCTCGGGCAGCAGGGTAAAGAAATCAAATTGGGTGTCGGTCGTAGTTTTCTTTTCCGGTTTGGCAGGTTTTGGAGCAACTGCCGTGTTTTTTTTGCCCTGGCCATTCTCGGATTGGCTTGAGCCAACGCCGCCCAGAAAAATGAGAAAGGTCAGAAAACCACCGCACAGAGCACCGGCGCAGAATACGACCCAGGTCGGTGTACCTCCGCTATTACCGCGAGTGGCGCCGCGGCTGTTTTTGGCTGTTGCCATTGTTACATTTCCTCCGGCGCCGAAACGCCCAGCAAACCCAGTCCGTTGGCGATCACTTGTTTGACGGCAACCGACAGGGAAACGCGGGCATTACGCTGAGCTTCGTTGTCGTCGAGCATTTTAAAGCTGTTGTAATAACTGTGGAACTCTCCGGCGAGTTCACGCAAGTAGTTGGCGATGTTGTGAGGTTCGCAATTGGCGGCGGCTGCCGCGACGATGGCCGGATAGGCAGACAGCTGCTTCATCAATTCCAGTTCGGCATCTTCGGTCAGGCTATCCAATGTGCTGCAGCTAGTCTCGACGGACCACTGCCAGCCCAAGGTGTCGAGTTTACGCAATACGCTACAGACTCGGGCGTGGGCGTATTGAATGTAGTACACGGGGTTGTCGTTGCTCTGGGAAATGGCCAGATCAATATCGAAGGTGAGTTGCGAGCTGGGCGCGCGCGCGACCAGAAAATAGCGGGTGGCATCGCGTCCCACTTCATCAATCAGATCGCGCAGGGTGACGTAGCTGCCGGCGCGCTTGGATATTTTCACTTCGACGCCGCCGCGCATAACCAGCACCATTTGGTGCAGTACATAGCTGGGCCACTCCTCGGGAATGCCGGCTTTCAGTGCCTGCAAGCCGGCGCGTACCCGGGTGACGGTACTGTGGTGGTCGGCGCCTTGCTCGTTGATAACGGTGGTAAAGCCGCGTTGCCATTTGTTCAGGTGGTAGGCAACGTCGGGTACAAAATAGGTATAGCCGCCGTCGGTTTTGCGCATAACGCGGTCTTTGTCGTCACCAAAGTCGGTGGTTTTCAGCCACAGTGCGCCGTCTTTTTCGTAGGTGTGGCCATTGGCAATAAGCTGTTGTACGGCCTCTTCTACTTTTCCCTCGGCGTAAAGTGAAGACTCCAGAAAGTAGACGTCGAAGTTTATGTCGAAGGCCTTGAGGTCGAGATCTTGTTCGCGGCGCAGGTAGGCCACGGCGAAATCGCGGATCGCGTCGAGATTGTCCGGGTCGGCGGCGCCGGTGACGTGTTTGTCTTCGGCATCAATGCGGTCGCCCGCCAAATAGGATTGGGCAACGTCATTGATGTAGTCGCCGCGATAGCCGTCGGCGGGCCATTGTTCGCTGTCGGGCGTTAGTCCGTGGCAACGCGCCTGCACACTGATGGCTAGGTTGTTGATCTGGGCGCCGGCGTCGTTGTAGTAGAACTCGCGAGTTACTGTGTGGCCGGTGGCTTCGAGCATACGTGACAGGGCATCGCCTACCGCTGCACCGCGGCCGTGGCCGACATGTAAGGGGCCGGTGGGGTTGGCCGAGACGTATTCCACCTGCACTTTCTGCTTGTTGCCGCTCTTGCTGCGGCCAAAGTCGGCTCCTTGCTCTAATACGTCAGTGATAATAGAGGTCACGGCGCTGTTGTTCAGATAGAAGTTGATAAAGCCGGGGCCGGCAATTTCAACGGTGTTGACCATGGGGCTGGCGGGCAGTGCGTCGATAATTTGCTGGGCGATATCGCGCGGCGATTTGCGCAGGGGTTTGGCCAATGTCATGGCGACATTGCTGGCTAGGTCGCCGTGGCTTTTATCTCGAGTTAAATCGACCTGAACTTGCGTTTGCAGATCGGCGGGCAAGGCCCCCCCTTGTTTCATAGCATTCAGCGCTTGTTCAATCAGCGAGACTATCTGTGCCTTCATGGGGGGTGGATCACTCCTGCCTGGGTGCGGTGTTAAGAAACGGTCGACTTTAAAAAGGGCGGCTATTATCCCTGTTTAGCCCACGAGTCGCCAGCACGGACTTACGCGTTGTGGTTGTCAAAACCAGTCCAGCGGATCGACATCAATCGACCAGCGCAAATTTTTTCCCGTCTTTAGCGTTTCGGCGTAACGCCGTCCGCGTTCCAGCAGACCGTGCAGTTGTTTGCGGCTGCCGGCGATAAATATCAATGAGCTGCGATAGCGGTTGGCCTTTCGGGTGATCGGCGCGGGCAGCGGCCCGAGTAGCTGGGCATGGTTGCCGGGCATGCCGGTGGCTTCGCGGACTTGGCGTAGAAAGTCGTCGGTGGCCTCCAGCGTGGTGGCGTCTGCGCGGATTACCGCAACGTGGCTGTAGGGTGGCAGGCCAAGGGTGCTGCGCTCTTGCAAAACACTATTGGCAAAAGCCGGGTAGCCCTGGCTGATAAGGGCATTGAGTATGGGGTGGTCGGGTGCGTGAGTTTGTATCAACACGGTGCCGGGTTTTTCGGCGCGGCCGGCGCGGCCTGCCACTTGTGTCAGCAGCTGGCCACTGCGTTCGCCGCCGCGAAAATCGGCGCTAAAGAGGCCGCCGTCGATATCCACCATGATGACGAGGGTTACGTTGGGGAAGTGGTGGCCTTTGGCGAGCATTTGCGTACCCACCAGTACGCAGGGTTCGCCGCTGTTTATTTGCTTGACCATGCGCGGCATGGCGGTTTTGCCCGAGGTGGTGTCGCGGTCTATACGCATAACGGCGGTGTCGGGGAAATGCCGCTTAAGGCAGTGCTCCAGTCGCTCGGTGCCGGGGCCTTTGAATTCCAACTCGTGATTGTGGCACTGGGGGCAGTGTGGCAATAGCGGCTTTTTGGCATCGCAATGGTGGCAGCGCAATTCCCGCCGGCCTATGTGAACAGTAAGGGACACATCGCAATGATCGCACTGCGCCAACCAACCGCAACCGTGGCATTGCAGTGCCGGTGAGAATCCGCGGCGGTTGAGAAAGACCAGCGCCTGCTCGCCCTTGCTCAGGATGTCGGCAATGGCGCTCAGGCAGGGTTCGCTGAGGCCGCTATCGAGTGTGCTGTCGCGAATATCAACCAAGCGTACGGTGGGCGGTGTGGCGCCGCCGGCACGATTGCGCAGTTCCAGCTTCAGGTATTTGCCATTGAGTGCATTGTGCAGACTTTCTAGGCTGGGTGTTGCTGAGCCCAGTACTACCGGGCAGTGGTTGTCGGCAGCGCGCTTTACGGCAATATCGCGGGCGGAGTAGCGAAAGCCATCTTGTTGTTTGTAAGAGGCGTCATGCTCTTCATCAATGATGATGAGGCCCAAATCCTTGAAGGGTGTAAAAACTGCTGAGCGGGTGCCGATAACAACCAGTGCAGCGCCGCTGACCGCGCGCTGCCAATCCGACAGCCGTTCGCCATCGGCCAAGCCTGAGTGTAAAACGCTAATCTGGCCGGGAAAGCGCTGTTCAAAGCGTTTTAGGGTTTGTGGGGTGAGGCCTATTTCCGGAATCAGCACCAGCGACTGCTGCTTTGCCTCAATACAGCGGGCAATCAATTGCAGGTACACCTCGGTTTTGCCACTGCCGGTTACCCCTTCGAGCAGGGCCGGTTGAAAGTGGCCGAGCTTGGCCGTGAGAGCGTCAACCGCGATGCGCTGCTCCGGGTTTAGCGCAAGTGCTGACGCGCTGGTGTAGGCCGAAGGGGGCTCTTGCACGCTGGTGATCAGGCCTTTGTCGCGCAAGGCTTTAATAACGCCGTAGTCGTAGCCGTTTTTCTTAAGGGCATCGCGGGTCGCGCCTTGCTGGTGCTGCAGCCAGTCGAGAAGGGCGGCCTGCTTGGGTGCCCGAGCCAGCTCCTCGCCATTGGCGTCTAGCCCAGCCTCGGTGAGTACAAAGTAGCTTAGGCTCTTATCTTGGGCGGCTTTTTCTTTGCGCAGGCGCACCGGCAGCATTTGCTGAGCGACTTCGCCAATGGGGTGGTGATAATAGTTGGCCGCCCATTTCGCCAGCGCGAGTAGTTCTTTGTTGAGGGTTGGCTGTCTGTCGAGGGCTACGGCCGCTTTTAATTTATGGGCGGGCACGTCGCTGCGGGCCTTGCGCCCCAGTACTACACCTACCAGCCGCCGGTTGCCAAAGTGCACTAACACCCGCATACCGGCGCTTATCTCGCCATTTTCGGGGGCGAGATAGTCAAAACTGCGGCGCAGAGGGCAGGGAACGGCAACATCAAGAATTGTCATGGCGGGATTATACGGATTTTGTTCTCGGCTCGGCAGGGGCATCGGCATTGAACAAGGCTGCTGCCGGGATTCTCGAAGCTAGGGTGCACCGCATTATGGTTGATTATTAGGCAGCTTCTGGTAATATTCGCCGCCTGTTTCGGCTTCAGCCGGTTTTAACCATCGATGACCCGCGCGGTGCTTGGCAAAAGATCAGGTGGCGGCGCATTTAAGGATTCCATCATGAAAGCAAATATTCATCCGAAGTACGAAGAAATCACAGCGACCTGTAGTTGTGGCAACATTATTAAAACCCGCTCTACTATGTGTCAGGACACTCACCTTGACGTGTGTTCAGCCTGTCATCCTTTTTACACCGGCACCCAGAAAATGATGGATGTCGGCGGCCGTGTTGATCGCTTCCGCAAGCGTTTCGGCAACCGCAGCACCAAGGTCTAATCTTACGCACTGTCTGATTAAGCTTTGTATGCTTTCCAAAACGCCCAGGCGATTTCGTCTGGGCGTTTTTGTGTGTCTGCCGCTTGCAGCGTTTTGTTGCTCAATTTCAGCCCATGCAAGCACTGAGCTGAGCTGTAAATCTGAGGGCGCGCTCGAGCGCGCATCGCTCGCGCACGTTGTCGACGGTGACACGCTCCGCTTGAGTGATGGTCGAATGGTCCGCCTTATTGGCGTGAATACACCGGAACTCGGGCGCGATGGCCTGCCCGATCAGCCCCTGGCCGATCGCGCCCGGCGAACCGCCACCGATTGGCTCGCGGGTGCCGATATCTTTCTGCAGGTGGAGGCCAAAGATCACTACGGTCGTGTGCTGGCTTCGGTATTTCGAGGTTCTGACCGGCTCCAGCTTGGTGAGTATTTATTGCGCCAAGGGCTCGCATGGCAGGTAACGGTGCCGCCCAATTCGCTGTACAGTGACTGTCTGCAGACGGCTGAGCGCGAGGCGCGGGCAGTGGGTCGTGGCGTTTGGGCGCCGCAGCGTTATCCTGTATTGTCGGCGGCTTCGCTGGCAGTTTCTGATGCTGGTTTTCAGCGTTTACGGGGCCGCGTATCCAAGCTGACTGATAGTCCTCGCGCGCTCTGGATTGAATTGGACGGCGCTTTGTCCCTGCGCCTTGGCAAGAGTGATCGGGCGTATTTTAAAGGGATGAACTTCAAGGAATTGACGGGCAAGGTGTTGACGCTGCGCGGCTGGCTGATCTATAGAGGAAAGCAGCAGCGAGGATATCCACCCCATATGATGCATTTACAGCATCCGGCCATGCTGGAAGCAATTGAGGAGTAAGTGGTGTTTTCACATTCCCAAAAGGCCTACAAAGCCGTTGAGCGCAAAATATTTCACGGCATGGTTGTACCGGACGACTTGTTGTCACTGACAACCATTGATCCAACAGAATCAAAAGGCAATCAGCGCAGCGGTATGTCGCAGGATGTGGTCGAAAATATTTGGGCCGCTGCCGAGGATGTCTTTCGCAGCGGTATGCATCCCTATGTATCGGTGTGTCTGCGACGCCACGGCGAAATGGTACTGAATCGCAGTTTGGGTTTTGTGAGTGGTGCAATGGGCGAGAGCGAACCTGTGGTGGCCGACTTGCAAACACCCGTCTGTCTGTTTTCCTCGTCAAAAGCGATTACCGCCATGCTGATCCACAAGCTGGCTGAAGACGGCGGCATAGACCTGCTGGCGCCCGTTAGCTACTACATTCCCGCCTTTGCCGCGGGCGGCAAGGCCAATATCACCGTGCACGATGTGCTTTCGCATCGCGCGGGTGTGCCAGGCATCGCAGCGGATGTGCCCCGCGACGTACTCTATGACGCCGAGATGGCCATGCGCTATATCTGTGAAATGGAAACCCTGCACAGCGATGGCCGCGTGTCGGCATACCACGCAGTGACAGGGGGCTTTGTGCTAGCTGAGCTGATTAAAGTCATAACCGGCATGGACGTTCAGCAGTATCTCGACAAGATGTTCCGACAACCGCTGGGCATGAAATACTTCACTTACGGCATTGATAAAAAGCTGCAGGGTAAAGTTGCAAAGCACTATCAGACCGGTTTGCCTAACCCGAAGCCAATTGAGAATGTTCTTACCAACGTGCTGGGTGCCAGCGTGCCCGAGGTAACTGAATTGTCGAACAGCCCGGAATTTATGTCGGCTGTTGTGCCTTCGGGCAATATCTACTCGACGGCTGAAGAGGCCTGTCGCTTTTTTCAGATGATGCTGGATCGCGGCCAGTGGCAGGGTAAGCAGGTATTGAGCCCCTTGAGTGTATTGCGCGGAACCCGTGAAGTGGGCGGGGCGAGAATAGATCAATCCCTGAAGCTGCCGATGCGCTACAGCGCTGGCATGATGCTCGGTGGCAACCCGGTGGGTTTGTATGGCCGCAAAACCCACCATGCCTTCGGTCACTTGGGGTTTTCCAATATATTGTGTTGGGCGGATCCTGAGCGGGATATGTCGGTGTCGATACTGACCACCGGTAAGCCCGTCATTGGCTCACATCTTCTGCCTTTGCTTAAGCTGGTCAACCGGATTAGTAGTGGTTGTGAACCCTGCGTGGATGGTCTCTACGATTTGCCCCAATATCACCCCGCAGAGTAAAGATCGCGCTGGGCGCAAATGTAACTGCCGTCAACTCCAGCGATATCAGTCATTGGCGGGGAATAGTGGCCGGCGCCGACCTTGAGGCGCAAGCGGCTTTTCTATATGCTTATGCGCACTTCAACGTATTTAGCGAACTGTTTTCAGCAACCCGTTATTTGTAAACTAGGGTCTAGTTAATGTCTGACGAATTCAAGCGCGCAGCGCTGGCGTATCACGCCGAGCCGACGCCCGGTAAGATCGGCGTACACCTCACCAAGCCGGCTGAGACTCAGTATGACCTCGCCTTGGCCTACAGCCCCGGTGTGGCAGAACCTGTGCGGGAAATTGCGCGCGACCCACAGCTCGCCTACAAATACACCAGTAAAGGCAATCTCGTTGCGGTTATATCCGACGGCTCGGCTATTCTTGGCCTGGGCGATCTCGGCCCGCTGGCCAGTAAGCCGGTGATGGAGGGCAAGGCACTGCTGTTCAAACGCTTTGCCAATGTCGATTCGATTGATATTGAAGTGAACGCAGAAGATTCGCAGGCCTTTATCGATACGGTGGTTCGTATTGCCGACACCTTTGGCGGCATTAATCTGGAAGACATCAAAGCGCCCCAGTGTTTTGAAATAGAACGCATTCTTATTGAGCAGTGCAGCATTCCCGTATTTCACGACGACCAGCACGGCACGGCCATCGTTACTGCTGCGGGCATGCTCAACGCCTTGGAAATTCAAGGCAAAAAGCTGGAAGATGCGCACGTAGTCTGTCTCGGTGCCGGTTCCGCCGCTATTGCTTGTATGAAGCTGTTAGTGAGCCTCGGCGCGCAGTACAAAAATATCTTTATGATTGACCGGCGCGGTGTCATTTATCCCGGCCGTGAAGGCTTGAACGAATACAAAGAAGAATTCGAGAACGATACTGATGCGCGCACACTGGCAGATGCCATGAAAGGTGCCGATGTATTCCTAGGCTTGTCTGGACCCGATTTGGTCAGCGAAGATATGCTGCACTCGATGGCGGCCAAGCCGATCATATTTGCCTGCTCAAATCCTGACCCGGAAATTAGACCCGAAATAGCACATTCGGTGCGCGACGATCTGATTATGGCAACCGGCCGATCGGATTACCCCAACCAAGTCAATAACGTGCTCGGCTTTCCGTTTATCTTTCGCGGCGCACTCGATGTGCGCGCATGCCGCATAAACGAAGAAATGAAAATTGCCGCTGTTTACGCACTGAGTGAGTTGGCGAAAGAGCCGGTTCCACAGGCGGTTATCGACGCCTGCGGCTGCGGCGACCTAAGCTACGGCCGGGGTTATATTATTCCGAAACCGATTGATGCACGCCTGCTCGGTAAAGTGTCATCGGCTGTCGCTCGCGCAGCAGTAGATTCCGGCGTTGCGCAACTGCCTTATCCCGAGCATTACCCTTTGTAGATTGCCCGCTGCGCTTGCGGGCCTGCGGTTCGTGTTGGGCTACCGGCTACACATAGCGCACGGCGCCGCCATCAATTCGAATATTTTGCCCGTTAATAAACCCTGCTTTGTCGCTGCAGATAAAAGCGACTAAATCCGCCACTTCCTGTCGCTCGGCAATTCGGCCGCAGGGGTTGGGAAATTCGGTCTCGACTATTTTCTGTTCGATCACCGCCCAGTCACTTCCCCAGCCTTTTTTCTCTGCCTTTAAGCGAAATCCTGCTTCAAGCTCGGGAGTGCGGATATAGCCCGGTGACACCGTGTTGACGGTTATACCGGTGTTCGCCAAATCCTTGGCCAAACTCACACCCATCGTCGCTAGCGCGCCTTTGGCGGCGTAATAGTGGGGCATGATTGCGTTGGGTTGATGGCTGCCAATGGTGCCCAATTGCACAATGCGTCCCCAGTTGTTGGTTTTCATGGTGGGCGTCAGCCTTTGAATCAGGCGAACGGCTGAAAGGACATTTTTTTGATACATCTCCAGCCAATCTTCGGTGCTGCTCGTGTTCCATTTTCCGGGTGCGGCGGTGCCGTAATTATTTACCAGGATGTCGATGTCGCCAGCGGCCGCGCAAGCTTGCTCGGCCACTTGCTCGGCACCGTTGTCGCTGCTGAGGTCGCCCCAAACAATGTGCGCTCTGGGAAGGTCTTCTGCGGCGGAGGCGGGGCTATCCTGAGAATTACTGTGAAAAATAACGGTAGCACCCTCGGCAGCCAGTGTTCGGGCGATGACCTCGCCGGTGCCGCGGTTGCTGCCGGTCACGAGTGCAATTTTCCCTGTCAGATTCAGATCCACAATGTGTTATCCAGCTGCGATTAAATGGATGGCAATGGTCGCACAGCTGTTAGCTGTGGCAAAATCGGTGTTTCAATAATAAAGAGGCGTTGCAATGAATTACTGTCCACAATGCGCGAGCCCAATTGCCGAGCTGCTGATAGACAGCGAAATTCGCAAGGGCTGCCCAGACAAGCGCTGTGGCTATGTGCTCTGGAACAACCCCGTGCCGGTGGTGGCGATGATTGTCGAAGTGGCAGGTGGTGTGGTGCTGGCCCACAATGTGAGTTGGCCAAAAACCTTTTACTCGATCATTACTGGATTTCTAGAAGCTGGCGAAGATCCGCTCGAATGCGCAATGCGAGAAACCAAAGAAGAGCTGAACGTGCACACACTTGAGAGCAGTCTTATTGGTGTGTATTCCTTCCCCCAACAAAATCAGGTGATTATTGCCTATCACATCAAAGCCGCAGGTGAGGTCAAACTAAACCACGAGCTCGATGCCTACAAAATTGTACCGATTGCTGAGCTTAAGGGTTGGGATATGGGAACCGGTCTAGCGATTAATGATTGGCTAGCCAGCGTTAGAACCCGAACCGTTTAATTTTGTATGCATTCCGCCGGCATAAGCCATAAGCATTGCTGGCTAGTTCATTTGTAGTGCTGCAATTTCTGGATAGCGTTGTTGCCAATTGTGAATAAGCGGCCGCTGATCAATGTCGCTGGGGTGAAAGCCCTTGCGGAATGCTTTTGCAAAGTGAATCAGTGACTCGCGTATCAAGCCGTCTTTGCCCCAGAAAAATTTCATTGCCTGCCACCATTCGCTCAGGGTTGCCTTGCGCTTATCGGCGCGCAGTATCAGTTTTTGAAAATACATAATACGGCCAAAAAACATGATCAGGGTCAGGAGCATCACTCGGCGTCGAAGGTTTTCGTCGCCTACCCGTTCACGGAACACGTCGAAGGCAACTGCTTTGTGTTCAATTTCTTCAACCGCATGCCACACAATCATGTCGCGAAAGGTCGGATCCATTTGCTCCAATAAATGTGGGTGGCGCAGTGCGTGTTCGGCCAGTGTAGCGGTAACGTGTTCCAGGGCCACGGTGATGGCCAGCTGGCGCTGAGGGCTCAGACGCTTTTTGGCGATCTCAAGCAGGCCCTTGGCCTTCGCCGCAACAACCGCCATCGGAAAGCCCTTGGCTTCGAGTGCATCGTTAAAGTCTTCATGGGCCTTGCCGTGGTGGGCTTCCTGGCCGATAAAGGCTCGGATTTGTTGCTTTAATTCGGGATTTTTAACGTCTTTCTGGTAGTGGCGCACGGTGTCTATAAAAAAGCGCTCGCCGTCTGGAAAGGTTGCTGAGAGCGCATAAAAAAAGCCGGAAATTAAGGGATTGCCGTTAAACCAGTATTTGGCCATGTCGGCATTGATCTCAAAGTTCATGCGTCGCACGGTTATGCTATTTTCAGTTGCCATTTTGGAAGGCTCCGTCATAAAGTGTGTTAGCAAAATGCAGAGCTAGGGTCTCTGCTATGGTGTAAATATCGCACAAGCGGATCTGGCGCGGCAGGTTATATTGTCGCAATATCCGGTGGTTTAAGATCACGGAGAACCTTGAAAATGAACCCCGAAATGTTGGGTGAGGGCTGTTTTGCCGTCTCCAGCGACTACCTAATTTCACTGAGTGAGCAGGCCTTTGAGCGCGGCATGATGGTGGCAGATCTGCTTGACGGCAGTGGTCTGGAAGCCAGTATATTGTTGCAACAGAACGCCAGTGTCGGCCATGAGTCTTTTCTGGCGGCTATGCGTAATTTTTGTGAATATGACGGTAATTTTTGGACGGCGCTAGAAGGTGGGCGGCGCATGACAATGTCCAAACATGGCTATGTAGGCTACGCCGCACAACACAGTCGCAATTTATTTGAGGCGGCAGAAAAGCTCTATCGCTACATATCCACTCGAATAGAACTTTTTGAATTGCGCAGCGGTGACCGATCGGATGTCGCGGAACTGACGCTTAGGCCGCGCATTGACGACGATCCGGTGGTCAGTTACGTGTCCTTGAATTTTCTGGTGTGCCTTGAAACCCTGTGTCGGCAAATATTAGGTCGCAGTGCCAGTAATATTCCCAGCACGATTACCTTGCGCTGCAAGCCTCCGGCAACGCCGATGCCGCCGCTGCCGGCGGGTTCGCGTATTGTGTTCAATGCGCCCTCGTATAGCCTGTGCTGGCCACTGAGCATTCTCGATGCCGTGATTCCGGCGCGGGATGAAGATCTTAGCCGCTTGGCGGAGGCGCGCTGTGAAAGCGACCTGCGCCGAGCCAGTGAGGTGCAAAGCCTGGCAGCGCGGGTTGCTCAACAATTGCATAGACTCGACGGCGCCATGCCGCCTGTGGATGAGGTTGCGGCCTTGATGAATATGTCGGTTGCTACGCTTAAGCGCCGGCTCAAAGCCGAGGGCGTGAGTTACCAGCAATTGAAAGACGGGCAGCGTATGCATTTAGCGCAGAAGCTGCTTGAGCAAAGCAAGTTAACCGTAGATCAAATTGCTGACCGTTTGGGCTA
The DNA here is from genome assembly GCA_047622145.1 of Paracoccaceae bacterium. Taxonomy (GTDB): domain Bacteria; phylum Pseudomonadota; class Gammaproteobacteria; order Pseudomonadales; family Spongiibacteraceae; genus Litorivivens. The sequence continues at coordinate 14,244 of JBLHMO010000045.1, forward strand.
CAGCGATGCTAGCAATTTTTCCAAAGCGTTCAAGAGTTGGACGGGCCTTGCCCCGAGGCAATTTCGACAACAGCAGGCATGGCGTTAATTTAAAAAAGATAACTGAGGCCGAGAGAAACGAAGGGCACGAAGGTGTAGTCCTCAAGTTCGTCTTCAATTTCACGCTCTTCATTTTCAAGCTCGTTGCGGCATTGCTCATTGCTGTTACAGCTGCCGCTTGAACTTATGTCGATACTCGCACTGCCGACGTAGATCACGCCGACATCGGCGTTGAAGGCAAAGCCTGAAACAGGACGGTGCCCCCAGCCCATGCCTAGATAGGGGGCAATGGTTTCAAAATCAATCTTAGTTGTCACCTCGCCAAGTATCGCTACGGGGAAGCGCGAATTGCCAAACTCGCAGTTTGAGGTGGTGGGAATGAGCGGCTGGGTGATGGTGGGGCTTAGCGACGGGGCATTACAGCGGGTAACAATTCGTCCATTGCTATGGTTGAAAAAAACCCCGCCGGTGAGGCGAAAATACCGATTCCAAGGGTGCCAGTCGGCAAGTAAGTAGAAATTTTCCAGATTGACTTCACTGTCGTATTCCAGCTCGTCGCCTTCAACATCATTGGTATCATCGGCGTCAAAAGTGAAATCTAGATTACCGCGAAGATAGCCAACTCGCAGGCCCCATTGAGAGTCCCAGCGATAGCCTAATTCGGCGCCAAGGCCTACATCTGAAGCCTGTATACGCGTACTAATCTGGGCAAACGATTGGCCGCTTGCAAGAAAAATGCAAATTGTCGCCAAGCGCAGGATTTGGTTTCGCATGCTATGTTGATCGCTTATTGTTGTGTGTAAGAGGCTGAGTCTAGCAGAACGGGGTTCAGCACCACACTGATGGTTTACATGAGCTCACCGCTTGCTAGGAATATACGGAGAAAAATCCATGAGTATGCAATATCGGCGTCTGGGGAAATCAGGCCTGAAAGTCAGTGAGTTTTCCTACGGCTCTTGGGTAACCTTCAATAAACAGGTAGGTACCGACTCTGCGGTTGAAATGCTCGCCTGTGTCTACGATCACGGGGTGAACTTTTTCGATAACGCTGAGGGCTACGAAGCCGGTGAGTCCGAGCGCGTCATGGGTGAGGCGCTCAAGCGCTTGGGCTGGAGCCGCGACAGCTATTGTGTGTCTAGCAAGGTCTTTTGGGGTGGCAGTAAGCCGACCCAGCGCGGTCTGAGCCGCAAACATGTCACCGACGCCTGCCATGCTGCCCTGAAGCGTTTGCAGGTGGATTATCTTGATTTGTATTTTTGCCATCGCCCTGATGTCGAAACGCCCATCGAAGAAACCCTGCGCACGATGCACGACCTTATTCAGCAGGGAAAAATACTGTATTGGGGCACCTCGGAATGGAGTGCCCAGCAGCTGACAGAGGCCTGCGAGCTGGCGCGTGCCTTGTATTTAACGCCACCTACCATGGAACAGCCGCAATACAACTTGCTCCACCGCGAGCGGCTGGAAAAAGAATATCGGCCTATGTTCGACCACTACGGCATGGGCACCACCATCTGGTCGCCCTTGGCCAGCGGCCTGCTGACTGGCAAATATCGGGACGGAATTCCACACGATTCGCGGGTGAATTTGCCGGGTTATGAGTGGATGAAAGAGCGCTTTGAAAGCGAGGCGGGGCAGCGGCGTATCGAGCAGGCGCAGCAGCTTGAGCAGCTTGCCGATCAAGCTGGACTCTCATTAACTCATTTGGCGCTGCTGTGGTGTTTGCAAAACCCCGATGTCAGCACAGTGATCCTCGGCGCCAGCAAACAGGCCCAGCTGCTCGACAATTTGGCCGCCCTTGAGCACCGCCACAAGCTTACGCCGGAACTGCTGGCGCAGATTGACGAACTATTAGGCAATAAACCGCGGCCAGATACACTCTTCTAGCCGCTGAGGGTGTATCCCGAATAATTCTTCTACGTCAAGCCTGATAAGCGGGGTCAATACCGTCTAGAATGCTTGGCCATTTCCAGCATCACGCGCCATCAGGCGGGCGATGCTGGCGCGATTTACACGACAGGAAGACAGTGCATGTGGTTTAAGAGCCTGCTGATATACCGTTTTACTAAGCCTTTCGAACTTAGCGCCGACCAAATCCACGAAAAACTCAGTGAGCGTGAATTCAAGCCCTGCAGTAGCCAGGAGATGTCCACGCTGGGTTGGGTGAGGCCGCTGGGCCAGCAGGGGAGCGAGCTGGTTCATGAGACGAATGGCTGCTTCATGGTCTGCAGTCAGCGTCAGGATAAAGTGCTGCCCGCCGCCGTGGTCAATGAAGCCTTGGAAGAGAAGTTGTACGAACTGCGCGAGCAAGAAGACCGTAAACCCGGCCGAAAAGAGCGGCTGGATATGAAAGAAGAGCTGGTGTTCGAAATGCTGCCCCGCGCATTTGCTCGCTCACGCAAGCAATATGCCTATATAGACCCTGCCAATGGTTGGTTGATCGTGGATGGCGCAACGCACAAGCGGGCCGAAGAACTTATCGTTCTGTTGCGGGAATGCCTAGGCAGCATGCCGGTTATCCCTATCACGGCAAAAAACACCGCCTACCACACCATGACGCCCTGGCTGAAAAGCGCTGCACCTGAGAACTTTGAACTGGGCGGCGAATGCGAATTGATAGACGGCGCCGACGAATCTGCTGTCATTCGCTGCAAAAATCAGGATTTGGCCTCGAAGGAAATTCTGAGCCACATCGATTGCGGCATGTTAGTGAGCAAGCTGGCGCTGACTTGGTCTGGCGGTCTGGACTTTATGGTGGATGATCAGCTTACAGTCAAGCGGCTGCGCTTTAGCGACTTGATTATGGAGCGAGCCGGCGATATCAACAGTGAATCGGCGGCGGACCAGTTTGATGTGGATTTTTCCATAATGAGCGCTGAGCTGGCCAAATTTATTCCGTCGTTGCTCAATGCCTTTGGTGGCGAAGACACCAGCGACGTTGAAAGTTAGGGGCTAGGTGGCCGGTGACGGGCGCCACCAGCGCCAGACAATGCAGTTGTGCGCCTTATTTGCCGCATGTTCAAATAGGTGATCTTGCGATATTGGCTGATCCGCCCTTGCGAAAAATCATTCACTGCGACTGTGACTGTTTCTATGCCTCAGTAGAAATGCGCGATGATCCGGCGCTGCGTGGTATACCGCTGGCGGTAGGCGGAGCTTCGGATCGTCGCGGTGTCATCGCTACCTGCAATTACGAGGCGCGCGCCTACGGCGTGCATTCGGCTATGCCCTCGGCGCACGCAAAGCGTTTGTGTCCATCGCTGGTGTTGATTCCGCCCTCCTTTGACAAATACCGCGCTGCTGCCTATCAGGTGCGGGAAATTTTCCATCGCTATACCGAGCTGGTTGAACCTTTGTCGCTCGACGAGGCCTATTTGGATGTCAGTGATTCACCCCATCATCACGGCAGCGCTACCCTCATCGCGCGAGCCATCCGCGAAGCCGTTGCCCGCGAGGTGGGTATAAGCATTTCGGCCGGCGTAGCACCCAATAAATTTCTCGCCAAAATTGCCAGTGATTGGGACAAGCCCGATGGGCTTACTACCATTACCCCGGATCAGGTTGCCGATTTCGTGTTTGCCTTGCCGGTGCGGCGTATACACGGGGTGGGTCCGGCCATGTATAAAAAGCTCACGGCGCAAGGCATTGAGCGTTGTGAAGATATTCTTAGTTGGTCGAAGTTGGATTTAGCCCAGGCCTTTGGCTCTATGGGCGAAACGCTGTACCGCTATGCGCGCGGGGAGGACAACCGTCCGGTGGCGAATAATCGCGAGCGCAAATCCCTCAGTGTCGAACGTACGTATGCGGACGATATGCCCACCAAGCGTGCCTGCCTTAATCAGTTAGGTACACTGCAAACATTGTTACAGGAACGTTTGGCGAAGCTGACGCGGCGAGGCGCGATTACCGGCCACTTCGTAAAACTGAAAACCCATGAATTTGAAACCACCACTGTAGACAGGCAGTTGGTCGGTGGGCTCGATAACGCCGAGTTCAGTGACATGCTCGACGAAGCCTGGATGCGCTTTAAAAAACCGGTGCGCTTGCTGGGTGTGGGTTTGCGTTTTCATACGGATCATATGAGTAGTGACCAGCAGCTTCGTTTATTTGACTGAGAGGCTGACTAAGTCGCCAAGTGAATTACAAATCGGTCACACTCCCCCTTAAGCAGGTCTGCATAATCATAGCTTCTTACAATGACAGGCACACACAATGTCCGCGACAGAGCAGCTTTTGGAAGCCGAGTTCGAACTGGGTTTTACCTACACACGCAGCCTTGGCCCGGTTATTGGCACCTGTTTTGCGGCGCTGGCGCAAAAGCGTTTTCTCGGCATGCGCCGCGCTGATGGCAGTGTGCTGTTCCCGCCGCTTGAATATGACCCGGATACTGCAGCGCCGCTCGATGAATGGGTAGAGCTGGGAAATACCGGTGTGGTGGAAGGTTTTTGCTGGGTAAAGCAGCCGCGCAAGAAGCACGCGGAGCCGGCACCCTTCGCATGGGCCTTGATCAAACTCGATGGTGCCGACACTCCATTTCTACACAAGGTACGCGCTGCCGGAGAAAGTCAGGTGCGTGTTGGTCTGCGGGTAATACCGTTGTGGATTAACGAGCCGTTGGGGGATATCACCGATATTGCCGCCTTTGTTGCCGACAGCACTAACGACGATGTGAAAGGGGAGGTCGGCACATGAAGCTACCCGAACCAAAAGAAGCGGTCGAGCGCCCGGTCTATCTTCAATACCGTTACCGCGCCAGCGCACAGGCCAATCGTTTTTTACACGCTATTAAAAAAGGAAGAATTCTCGGTGTGCGCTCGGTCGGCACCGGCAAGATTTTGGTGCCCCCGCCCGGCGTGTGTGCTGAATCGGGCACCTTGACGCCCGCCGATCTGATTGAACTCCCCGATAGTGGCACGGTGCTCAGCTATACGATAGTGCATTTGCCCATTCCTAACAGTCGTTTAAAGCCGCCTTTTGTCGTGGCCAATATATTGCTGGACGGCGCAGATCAGGCTTTTAGCCATTTGATTTCCGAAACGGATCCGAATGCGGTTGCCATCGGTGCGCGGGTAAAGGCGCACTGGAAGCCGGAATCCGAATGGGATTACGGCCTGGAAAATATTGAATACTTTGTGCTCAGTGGCGAGGCGCCTGTGGATGTTGAGCGTCTGCGGGCCGAGCGACTAGAGGAGGCTGGCAAACATGCGTGATGTGGCGATAGTGTCCTACGCGCAGGCGCCCATGCTGCGTGATGCAGGCGGCACCAGCGATGTTGAAATGCTGGTGCCGGTTATTGATCAAGCGCTGGCGGATGCCGGTCTTACCCGAAAGGAGATCGATTTCGTTTGTTCCGGTAGCTGCGATTACCTCGCCGGTGGCGCCTTTTCTTTTGTCATGGCGGTAGATGCGCTAGGGGCAACACCCAGTGCTCATGAGTCGCACGTTGAGATGGATGCTGCCTGGGCTTTATACGAAGCCTGGCTGAAATTTCAGTGCGGTGACATTGATGTGGCGCTGATTTACGGCTTTGGTAAATCCGCGCCAGGCGACCTGCCGGATGTGCTTAGCTTGCAGCTTGAGCCTTATTACACTCAGCCCTTGTGGCCGGATTCCCTTTCTCTCGCCGCTATTCAGGCGCAAATGTCGATTGCCCAAGGACGTTTTTCCGAGCGCGACATGGCGGAGGTGGTGGTTGCGAGTCGCCGCAATGCAATGACAAGCGTCAGCGCACAATTGCGGGGCGAATTTGATGTCGATGCGCTGCTCAAGGCAGAGACGTTTGTGTCACCTCTGCGCAAGCATGACTGCTGTCCGATTAGCGATGGCTGCTCGGTGATGATTTTGGCGTCCAAGGAAAAAGCCAATGCGCTGTGTGAGCGACCTGCGTGGATTCGCGGTATTGATCACCGCATGGAATCCCACTTTTTGGGAACGCGGGATTTAACGGTTTCAAGTTCTACCGCGCAAGCCGCCGAGGTACTCGAACTCCACAGCGATAAAGTGGACGTTGCCGAGTTGTACGCGCCCTTCAGTCACCAGCAGATTATTTTACAGCAGGCATTGAAGCTTAACGCCGAGACGAGGGTGAACCCTTCCGGCGGCGCCTTGGCGGGCCATGTGCTTATGGCGGCTGGTCTGGACCGCTTTGGTGCGGCGGCGAGGGAAATCTGGACGGGGCGGGCGGATCGCGCGCTGGCGCATGCGACCAGCGGCCCTTGCTTGCAACAGAATATGCTGGCGATTCTGGAGGGCGTGCAATGACGGAACAGGTCGCAATAATTGGCATAGGCCAGACGGCGCGTTATCGCTCGAAAATCAATGTGTCACTGGCAGGCCTTGTTCGCGAAGCGGCGCTGGAAGCATTGCTGGATGCCGGGCTGGAATGGAAGGACATTGATGGGCTGGTGATTGGCAAGGCGCCGGATATGTTCGAGGGCGTGGTTATGCCCGAGCTTATGCTGGCCGAAGCTCTGGGTGGCACCGGCAAACCCGTAATTCGCGTTCACACTGCAGGCAGTGTTGGCGGCTCAGCCGCCATCGTGGCCGCCCAGCATATCAATAGCGGGCAATTTAACCGTGTGCTGACGGTGTGTTTTGAAAAACAATCTGAGTCTAACGCTCAGTGGGCTCTGTCGCCGTCGACCCCTTTTCGGCCGCATTTTAATTCTGGTGCCGGCGGCATGTTCGCGCCGGTAATTGGCGACTACATGCGTATTAGCAAGGCGCCTGACGACATAGGTTGCCGGGTTGCCTTAAAGGATAGGCAGCACGCCTGCCGCAACCCTCGCGCGCAGTTACAGCTTAAAGAACTCTCGCTCGAGCAGGTTCAGGAGAGCCCCATGTTGTGGGAGCCAATTCGTTTTCTTGAATCTTGTCCATCCTCTGACGGCGCCTGCGCGATGGTGATGGTCAACGGTAAGCACACAGGTTCTTCAAAGAATCCCCCCGCGTGGATACATGCCACTGCGATGCGCTCCGAACCGTCATTTTATCCCTGGCGCAATGAGGTTGATCCGGCTGCCGGTCGCGACTGCGCCAAAGAGCTGTATAAAAAGGCTGGCATTACAAATCCGCGCAAAGAGTTGGATTGTGCCGAGGTCTACGTGCCCTTTAGCTGGTTCGAACCGATTTGGTTGGAGAATTTGGGCTTTGCTGACAAGGGCGATGGCTGGAAGCTTACGCTGGAAGGCGCCACTCATATAGACGGTGGCGACATTCCCTGGAACTGCAGCGGCGGTGTGCTCAGCTCCAACCCGATAGGTGCATCCGGGATGATCCGTTTCGCGGAAGCCGCATTGCAAGTTAGGGGCTTGGCTGGTGAACATCAGGTTGCCGATGCGCGCAAAGCGATGGGTCATGCCTATGGCGGCCACAATCAATTTTTTGCGATGTGGATTGTTGGAGCGGATAAACCTACTTAAGCATTTTGGGCGGGCGCCCGGCCCCCAGTGAGATGTCGCTTTGTAGTGGCTTAATGAATCCGGACACCAACTTGGGTGGTAAAATCACTGCCCTCAGCGAGGTGTTCAATGAAGAGACTGCGTCGATCGTTTTCGACTGAATTTAAACACGATGCAGCCCGACTAGTGCTGGATCAGGGCTATTCGGCGATTGAAGCCAGTCGCTCACTGAATGTGGGCGAAACGGCCTTGCGCCGCTGGGTTAGTCAGCTTGAATTAGAGCTTGGCGGCGTAACGCCCTCCAGCAAAGCTTTAACGCCTGATCAGCAGCGCATTCAGGAGTTGGAGGCTAGGGTTAATCGCCTAGAGCGGGAGAAATCCATATTAAAAAAGTCTACCGCTCTCTTGATGTCGGACGAGATGAATCGTACGCACTAATAGACCAGTTGAGTGAGCTGGAGCCTGTTGCGGGCGCGTTTGCAGATGACAACGACGGCGAATCTTCAAAACCGAAGGTGGTTAAAGATCATTCAGACAAAGATAAAGCTGATAAGAAGGACAGGAAAAAAGGTAAAGGTAAGCACAAACACAAGCACACCTCAGCTGATAATCATGACGGTCATGAGCAGGGCGAAGGCAACAAGCAGGGGGTGGGTTGACGGTATGCCGCCAGGGCAAG
>JBLHMO010000046.1:0-22004 GCA_047622145.1 Paracoccaceae bacterium
ACAACAAAGTCTGATTAAACAGCAGATTCTCGCCGCCTATCAACTGGGGCAGGAAAAGAAACTGAAAATGCTGCTCAACCAAGAGTCCCCCGACAAACTCAGCCGTGCGCTCGTCTACTACGACTACTTCAACAAAGCCCGCACCGAACAAATCAAACTCTACCTGGGCACAATCGAAGAGCTGGATGCGATTGCCCCCGCCATAGCACAACAAAGCCTGAAATTAAGCGCCAGTCGAAACCATCTCAACGATCAAAAGACCTTGCTCGCAAACAAACAAAGTCAGCGTACACAAACACTGGCGGCTCTCGACAAGCAAATTGGCAGTCGCGACGAAAATCTAAAGGCCATGCGGACCGAACAAGACGACCTGCTAAAACTATTGAGCGCCATTGAAGAAGAAGTCGCCAATATCAGCCTGCCGGACAGCTATAGTCCGTTTAACACCCACCGCGGAAAAATGAACTGGCCGGCGGTTGGCAAACACCTCAATCGCTTTGGCAGTAGTCGCGGCGACTCGCCGCTCACCTGGAATGGCATCGAAATCGCGGCCAACCGCGGCAGCGATGTCAAAGCCATTCACCACGGGCGCGTGGTTTTTGCAGACTGGTTACGCGGCGCCGGGTTGTTGATCATTCTCGATCACGGCGACGGCTATATGAGCCTTTACGGACACAATGAAAGCCTACTCTTTGAAACCGGAGATTGGGTAAAAGCGCGCGACGCCATCGCCACCGTCGGCAACAGTGGTGGTCGCAACAAGGCCTCGCTGTATTTCGAGGTGCGCAAGAACGGAAAGCCCACCAATCCCGCGCGCTGGTGCCGGGGCTAGACGCCGGGTTTAAGTACCGGGGTTGGGTGCTGGGATTAGGTGCCTAAATTAGCCGCAAGACCTCGACCACGACGCCTGCGGCATAGGCGGGTCCACTCCCCTTACGCACGATGCAGCCATAATTGGGGTCGCATCCGCGACCATGTACAATGCCTACTTCACCGAGGACACGGCAAAGGGTCTATGAAACGATTATTCAGCATTATTTTGTTCAGCGTTGCGCTAACCGGCTCTTTTGCTCAAGCCAAAGACAATGAAGTCGAGGGCCAACTGCCGCTGGAAGAACTGCGCCTGTTCGCCGATGTATTCAATCAAATTCGCAACAGCTATGTAGACGAAGTGAATGACCGGGAGCTACTGGAAAATGCCATTCGCGGGCTGCTTGAAGGTCTGGACCCGCATTCCGCCTACCTCGATGCCAGCTCCTACGACCACCTGCAAACCAACACCTCTGGCGAATTTGGCGGCCTCGGTCTTGAAGTCAGCATGGAAAACGGTTTCGTCAAAGTTATCTCTCCGATCGACGACAGCCCCGCCCAGGAAGCAGATTTACGCGCCAGCGATCTTATCATTGAGCTGGACGACAAGCAGGTAAAAGGCATGAGCCTGCAGGAAGCGGTCGAGCTGATGCGCGGGCCGCAGGGTACAAAAATCGCTCTGACCATTGTGCGCAAGGGCATTAACGCCCCCTTCGAAGTCACCTTGACCCGCAGAGTCATTACGGTCCGAAGCGTGCGCAGCAAAACCCTCGAACCCGGCTTTGGCTACTTGCGCGTTGCCCAGTTTCAGACCAAAACCGCAGAAGACTTTATGCTCGAACTGGACAAATTAAAGCGCAAAAATAAACCGCTCAAGGGAGTCATTATTGATTTACGCAACAATCCCGGCGGCCTTTTGCAATCCTCCATCCAGCTCACGGATATTTTCCTGAATGAAGGCACCATTGTGTATACCGAGGGCCGGGTACCCAGCTCAAAAAGTGTGTTCGCCGCCAGCGCCACTGAACCTGCAGACACCACACCATTGGTCGTCTTGATCAACGGGGGCTCCGCCTCGGCATCTGAAATTGTGGCTGGCGCACTGCAAGACCACAAACGCGCGCTGGTTGTCGGCACCCAAAGCTTTGGTAAGGGCTCAGTGCAAACGGTGCTACCGCTATCGAAAGAACGTGCCATTAAAATCACCACCGCGCGCTACTTCACACCCAATGGTCGCTCTATTCAGGCGCAGGGCATCCTGCCTGACATCGTTATCGAGCGCGCCCGCGTCCAAACCTTAAGCAAAGACACTGAAATCACCGAAGCCGATTTACACGGGCATCTGTCGCGTGAAGACGGCGAGGAGAGTAATAGTCGCTCGCGCAAAAAGGCCAACGGTGAAGCCTCTTTGGCCGAGAGCGACAATCAGCTGTTCGAAGCCCTGAACCTGCTCAAAGGGATTTACTTGATGGGCCAGCGCACGCCGACAGCGATGACTGAAGCGCCCGCGGCGAAAGTTCAATAGTACCTAGGCTTGCGATTACGGAGAAAATCGCGTCACGCGCGGAAGCTGGATTTACACGAAATGTCAACAGCGTCAAGGCATTTACTGTATGATGGCCCGTTACAGTTTAATTAGCGGGATGAATTATGACGGCAAAACGAGTCAAATCGAAGGCAAAACCGGCCTCGGCCATTGAAACCTCAAAGAACATCGCCGATCAAACGGCCGCTTTTCTGAAAGCCGGCGGCAACGTCACCAAAATCAATACCGGTGTTAGCGGCCAGACTGGTCTCGGCTACACCAAAAAGCCTGAAGCCACTACCGAGCAGGCCAAAGCCACCACCGAACAACCCGAAGCCGCCACCGAGCAAGCCAAGGCCTAAGCCCCCCATTCAGCTTCATACAGCGGAACTGTTCCGCCAGTTTTGCTGTATGAAGGACTTCGCAATCCATTCATTTTCAGCCCTTTATAAGCACTGCTTGGCTTCGCAGTACCTAAACGCGAACTAAACCACGCCCTCTAGCGTTCAGCGCTTGGTGAACCCAGCGAATTTCCTCTGTATCCACGCTAAAAACTGTGCTTCACTGGATGCTGCGGTTATTAAATGAGCTCACAAAAACCGCCGCGAGAAATAATAATCAAAATGGAGGTTTCACTCATGAATCCCGCAACGCTTGCTGCATCCATTACCATTATCTGTCTGTTAGTGTCACTGTCCTGGGCTTATCGCCACCCGCCGCAATAGTCGGCTGATTCGCGACGCCCGACGAAAACGAGAATCCATCGCTTAGCTCCAGCCCCCGAGGGCTGCTGGCTCTGAACAATTCCGGTATTGATCGATGTTTTGCGGCACGGGGACAGCCCGACGACTGCCGAACCCTACAATAAAATTAAAATAATCAACACCCTAGTTATTCATCACGGTATTGCGCCGGCGTTTTGCCCGACCAGCGCTTAAAAGCCTTCACGAAGGCACTCTCGTCAGAAAACCCTAGGCGCTCACTGCTGCGCGCGACCGTATCGCCACTGCGCAGATACTGTTCTGCCAATTGCTGAAGCACCGAGGCGCGGAGCAGGCGGAAGCTGCTGCTCTCTTCCTGCAGCTTGCGCACCAGATGGCGGCCACTCATATCGAGTTGTTCAGCCACGCGCTCTTTGCCCCAGCGCGGGTGCTGCCGCAAGATCTGCTGAACCTGAGCCGCCATGCCGGCACTGTCCAAGCGGCTGAGAATATCGTCGGCGATATGCAACAGGTGGTCACGCATGGTGGCGTTGGCCTGAATCAAGGCCGTGGACTGCAAATCGGCGTCAAAACAGAGGGCGTCTTTGGCCGCATTAAATCGCAGCGGCACATCCAACAGCTGGGTGTAATTATTCATCTCAGCGCCCGCCGCCGAAGCAAAACGCAGTTCGCGCACAGCAACGCTGTGGCCGCTTACCCAGCGCGCCAGGTTCAACACACAGGCCATTACGGCTTCCACACGCTCGCGACGGCACTGCTGGTAATGCGGCTCGTACACCAACAGACAGAGACCTCCTTCGTACTCGAGACTGAAATCACCGCCCTCGCCCACAATAGGATGGTATTCAACCAGCATATCGAGGGCCTCACCCAAGGTTTCGCAACTCATCAACAACATGCCCACCAAATCTAGGTGACCAACATGCAACGACAGCCCCAGCCGCAAGCCCACTAGCGGATCGTTGGCGGCCTCGCAACAAGCCTCCCATAAATCATCCTGCAATGCTAAAGGGGTGCGGCCTTCAGCAGGCAGGCGTTCACGCAACGTTCGTGGCAGTACGATCCCCGCTTTTTGCGCAGCCTGGAGAATGCCCTGGGTAAACTGGTAGGTCACGCTGGGCTGAATCGATTGCGAACTCATTCGCGTGAACTATTCCTTATCTCAGCTTTGTTGTGGACGCGTCCCCAATTAACCTTAGAGCGGCCCGAAAAAGCCATTAACTGCGGTAGCTGGTCGACTATGCTTATTCGAGAATCATAATACCGGAGAGTACCCAGCATGTATGCCGTCATTGGCTCAGGCCCTATGGGCTTGGCGACCGCCCGCAATCTGCAAAAATACAATATTCCCTTTACTGGTTTTGAGTTAAACAGTAACGTCGGCGGGCTCTGGGATATCAACAACCCGCATAGCACCATGTACGACTCGGCGCATTTGATTTCCTCGCGGCATATGACCGAATTTGCCGAGTTTCCCATGGCCAAAGACGGTGCGCCCTACCCCCACCACTCGGAGCTGCGGCAGTATTTCTGCGACTACGCCACGCATTTCGACCTTTACAGCCACTACCGCTTCAACACCCGAGTGACGGCAGTGGAACCCGACGGCGAAGGCGGCTGGTTTATCACCAGCGACTGCAAGGACCAGACCGTCCGCGAGGCCTTCAAAGGCGTACTGATTGCCAACGGCACCCTGAACCACCCAAACAAACCTGACTTACCGGGCAACTTCAGCGGAGAACTGGTGCATGCCTGCGACTACCGTAGCGCTGAAGTATTCGACGGCAAGCGGGTATTGATTGTCGGTTGCGGCAATTCCGCCTGTGATATCGCCGTCGACGCCGTTCACCGCGCAAAATCCGTCGATATCGCCGTGCGCCGAGGCTATTACTTTCTGCCCAAATTTATCGGCGGCAAACCCACCGATACCTTGGGTGGCGCCGTAAAACTGCCGCGCCCACTGAAACAACGCTTGGACGCCGCATTGATCCGCATGGTGGTGGGCAAGCCTTCTGATTACGGCCTGCCAGACCCCGATTACAAAATGTACGAATCGCACCCGGTGATCAACTCGCTGGTGCTGCATCATATCGGCCACGGCGACATCACGCCGCGTCGTGACATTCAGTCTACTGACGGCCAATCGGTGACCTTCACTAGCGGTGACACGGCTGACTACGATCTGATTCTGACGGCCACCGGTTACCATCTCAACTACCCCTTTATCGACAAACAGTATCTGAACTGGGAGTCGGGCGGTGCACCCTCGCTGTATCTAAATATTTTCCATCCCAGTAATGACTCACTGTTTGTGATGGGCATGGTCGAGGCGGCTGGACTGGGCTGGGAGGGCCGCAACGAGCAAGCCGAAATGGTAGCCCTGTATATCAAACAGCGCGAAGCCGGCCGCAGCAGCGCCAAGCAAATGCATAAAACCATTCGTCAATTCGGAGGCGAGCGCCTCAATGGCGGCTACCACTACCTCGACCTCGAACGCATGGCCTACTACGTGCACAAGGACAGTTACCGCAAGTCGATGGCAAACCATATTCAGCAGCTCCGGCGCGACCTTCCCGCTAATGAGCGGCCTCAATGAGCGCCCCTAATGAGTGAGTACAGCAACCTCGAAGTCGCATTCAGCCCGCAGAGTCTGGTGGTTTTAAACGTAATCCTGGCAGGCATGATTTTTGGCGTATCGCTGAAACTCACCCGCGCCGACTTCGTTCGGGTCATCAAGCAACCGCGCGCGCCGCTGGCCGGCCTGGTGGCGCAATTTATCTTGCTGCCCGCGGGCACGTGTCTGGCAACCACACTGCTGAATGTGCCGGCCGAGCTGGCGTTGGGCATGATTCTGATCGCCTCCTGTCCCGGCGGTAGCTTCTCCAACATCATGACGTGGCTAAGTAAGGCCAGCGTCCCAGTGTCAGTGAGCATGACCGCTATCTCAAGCCTCGCCGCGATTGTGATGACACCCTTCAACTTTTCGCTGTACGGCTACCTGAATCCCCATACCCGCGACCTGTTGCGCGATATCGCCATCGACCCCCTCAATCTGATTACACTGGTCGCCCTCGTCCTGGTGCTGCCCTTGCTGCTGGGCATGACCATTGGCGGCCGCCATCCGACATTGGCCGATCGCGCCGACAAGCCCATGCGGGTTTTCACACTGCTCGTGTTTTTACTGTTTGTCGTGGTTGTTTTTGTCAACAATATGGACAACATCGTCCGCTTTGCCGGCCAGATTCTGATGCTGGTTGCCGCCCACAATGTTTTCGCGCTATTGCTGGGTTACAGCGCAGCGCGGCTGATGCGCCTACCCCAAGACGAGCGCCGCGCCGTGACGATGGAAGTCGGCATTCAGAATACAACGCTAGGCCTTTCCATTATTTTTACGTTTTTTCCCGACGCCGGCGGCATGATGTTGATCGCCGGTTTTTGGAGTTTTTGGCATTTATTAGCCGGCATGACGCTGGCGCTAATCTGGTCACGGCGGCAGGAGCCCAGTCATGTCTGACAGCATTTTGATCACCGGTGCCGCCGGCTATATCGGGTCTAAACTCGCAGCACGCCTGAGCAAGCAAATGACGGTCATCGGCGTTGATATTCGGGTACCCGATGACGCCCATTGTAAAATACTGCAATGCGATATTCGCGACGCCAAGCTGGCGGACATCGTCACCGGCGAACAGATCACACACGTGGTGCATTTGGCCTCGGTGCTGGAAAGTCGCGGAGATGTGGAGCTCGATTATGATATCGACGTGAACGGCACCCGCAACGTTATAGAGGCCTGCCTCAAAGGCGGTGTTGAGCACCTTACCGTTACCAGCTCTGGCGCAGCCTACGGCTATCATGCCGACAACCCCGAATGGATTGACGAACACGACCCCTTGCGCGGCAACCCGGAATTTGCTTACTCACTACACAAAACGCTGGTCGAAAACTATCTCGCCGACATGCGTCAGCTACATCCGCAATTAAAACAACTCGTACTCCGTCCCGGTACGGTGCTGGGAACGCAAACCCGCAACCAGATTACCAATCTGTTTGAAAAGCCCCGAATTCTCGCGGTTCGCGGTTCGCGCTCACCCTTTGTCTTTATCTGGGATGAAGACATACTCGATATTATTGATATCGGTATACGCGAATCCAAATCCGGCATTTACAATTTGGCCGGTGACGGCGCCATGGCCATCGATGAGATCGCCGCGCACTTGGGCAAGCCACTGGTTGCGCTACCTGCTAACCTGCTGCGCTTCGCGTTGAGTATCGGCCACGCCTTAAAGCTCACCCGCTACACCCCCGCGCAAGTCAATTTTCTGCGCTACCGCCCGGCACTCAGCAATCGTCGCCTTAAACAAGAATTTGGCTACGAGCCTAAACTAACCTCGCGCGAGGTTTTCGAATTATTCGTGAAACACGCGCGCGCACGAGGCCAACTATGAAGTCGGTATTGATCACTGGCGCCGCCAGCGGTTTAGGCTGGGAATTAAGCAAAGTGTTTTTCGAGTGTGGCGACCGGGTATTGCTGGTGGATCGCGACACCGCAGGCTTGGCCGCACGAGCCAGTGAATTAAACAGCGACCGCATTGCGACCCTGAGCTGCGACCTAACTGACGACAGCGCGATTGGCGCAATAAAAAGTACGGTTGAAAATGAGTTGGGGGAACTCCACGTACTCATTAATAATGCGGGTATCACCCAGCGTTCACTAGCCGCAATGACCCAGCCAAGCGTTATGAAAACAGTAATGAAGGTCGACTGGCAAGCGCCCATGGAACTCGCACTAACGCTCTTACCCATGCTCTATAAAACGCGCGGCAGCATCATCAATATTGGATCAATGGCTGGCTGGATGCCGGTGCCTGGGCGCGCCGGGTACTGCAGCGCGAAATCCGCACTCGCCCAATTCTTTGAAGTGCTGCGTATGGAAGAAGCCGCCAATGGTATTCACGTGTTAATGGTCTACCCCTCATTTCTCGACACCTCGATAGAAAACAATGCACTCGGCGGTGACGGCGGCCCGGCCAAGCACGCCCGCTCCACTCTTGGCAGAATCGACAGCGCCGGCGAACTTGCGCGCAGTATTGAACGCGCGTTAGAGCAGAAAAAACCCCGCCTATTCCCCAATACATTCACGCTGTTCGCTAGCGTACTTTGGCGAATCGCGCCCGCACTGTTTCAACGCCTAACCCTGAAGCGCTTTGCCGTCGAATTGGAGCAGCGCTAGTGGAATGGTTTGGCGAAAGTTTGCAAAATCCCTGGCTGTGGCTGGGCCTATTCGTCTTTATCGCCTACACCGTTGAAACCGTTACCGGCTTTGGCAGCATTGTCATCGCGCTATCACTGGGCGCCTTGTTACTGCCCATTAATGCCATGTTGCCGGTACTGGTACCGCTGAATATTTGTATGACCGGCTATCTGGCTGCGCGCCACCAGCGAAATATTCACTGGCCCACACTACTGAAATTGATTCTACCGATGATGGCAATCGGCACTGTGCTCGGCTACGGACTGCGACCATGGTTGGGCGATGCCGGCATGCGCAGCCTGTTTGCACTGCTGGTTATCTGGTTTGCCGGACGCGAGTTATACCGCAGCTGGAAAAGTGACATCAACGGCGTCGAACGCGGCGGCCTGTGGACCCGATGCTGGATGTTGATGGCTGGCGTCACCCATGGCCTGTTTGCTTCCGGCGGCCCCTTGCTGGTTTACGCACTGGCCGGGGTTCAGCTCGACAAAGCACGCTTTCGCGCCACGCTGATAAGCGTGTGGTTTACGCTCAACAGCCTACTCACGATAATTTTTGCCATCGATGGCAGCCTGTTCATCGCCCTACCGCGCGTCGCTACCTATTTGCCGATATTGATTGTCGGCGTAGTGATCGGCGAGTGGCTGCATTCACGCATCAGCGAAGAACGCTTTAAGCTGGCTGTTTTCCTGCTACTCTTGCTCACAGGTTGTAGCCTCTTTATCGCCAGCATTAGTACGTTTTTTAGCGCAGATTGAACACAATAATAACAAGGGGAGAATCCGGTATGTCGAGCACACAACACCCGTTTCGTTTGGCACTGCTGGCAAGCGCGGTCGCCCTGGTCAGTAACGCGACGCTCGCACAGAACGCTCGCGTACTAGAAGAAGTCGTGGTCACTGCACAAAAAACCGCACAAAGCCTGCAAGACGTCCCCATCTCCGTCAGCGCCCTGTCCGGTGACTTTATGCAAGACAACGGCATCGGCGACCTCGTTGAAGTTGCCACCTATGTGCCCAACGTCCGCGTTGAATTTACCAGCCCTTCCTCCCCCCAAGTCTTTATTCGCGGTTTCGGCACCAACACCTTCAACCCTAGTTTTGAACCCGCCGTCGGATTGGTCCAGGACGAAATCTTTTTCGGTCGCGGCACCTATTTCACCGAATCCATGTTTGACCTAGAGCGGGTCGAAGTCTTGCGCGGCCCGCAGGGCACCTTGTTCGGTAAAAACACCATCGCCGGTGTATTCAACGTCAGCAGTCGCAGTGCGCCCGGCGAAGAAGGCAGCGCCGGCAACCTGTCCTATAAGAACGGTGATTTTGGCGATACCCGACTCGAGGGCGGCGTAGGTTATCGCTTCAGCCCATCACTGGCCGTTCGTGTGTCAGCACTACTGAGCGACCGCGATGGCCGCATTGAAAATACCAAAGCCAATCGCAAGGAAGACACCCGCGACCAAGACGCCTTCCGCGCCAAGCTGGAATGGAATCCGAGCGACAGTCTCGATCTGGAACTGCTAGCACAGAGCTCGGATACTACGCTCAACTTCTGGCCACGGCAGCTGATGAATCTAGACCAAGATACCCGCGACTACCTGAGCCAGTTTGACCCACAAATTGAAGATGACCCGACCAACTTCCAAACCAGCTTTAACAACCCCGGTGAAATGTTCAAGGGCTCGGATACAATACTCGCGCGCGGCAATTATGCTTTCGGCCCGATCCTCGGGCTAAGCGACTTCGCCAGCACGCTGATCGTGGGGGTGTCCTGGCTGGACGTGGAACAATTTCAGGATCTGGACGTATCGCCCGCCGACTTATTGAATCTCGACGAGGTCGACGACTATCGCCAGGAATCGCTGGAGTGGCGATTTAGCGGCAACGCCGACAGCCTGTTTGGCCTTGGCGGCAACGTGCAATTTCTGGCCGGGGCCTACTATTTCCATTCGGATTTTCACCTGATAGCCGACGTTATCATCGGCCAGGATATTAGCTCCTACGCACTAACAAAAGATGCACAACAACTGCTATCGGGAAGCAGCACCGTGCCCGGCAACCCCCTAGGCGGGCCCGTCGGCGGAGCACTGCCTCCGGTGCTGGGCAGCATTAATCCCACCGACTTTTACCGCTTTGATTATTTACAGGATACCGAGGCGGCATCGCTGTTCGGCCAGGTTGTCTGGGACATCACCGACAAGTGGGTACTTACTCCCGGCCTGCGCATAAACCGCGAAACCAAGAAATCGACAGCGACCGGCACCGGCATTTGCACCAACAAACAAGTCGCGCCCTGCGTCACTCCCACGGTTATCAGTGCCAGCGATTACGCGCCGGGGGAAATAGAGAGAACCGAAAGCAATCTCTCGCCCAAAGTGGCACTGAGCTACTACCTCACCAACGATATTTCCCTGTACGGCTCCTGGTCCAAAGGCTTCAAGAGCGGCGGTGTAAACTCGATTTCCTTTTCCGGCGACGGCTTGGAATACGAACCCGAAAAGGCACAAAGCTGGGAAATTGGCCTGCGCAGCCAAGTACTGGAAAATACACTACAAATAAATGCAACCGCGTATCGCATGGACTTTGACGACCTGCAGGTTCTGGCCTTCAACGGCCTGTTCTTTGATGTCACCAATGCCGCTGCGGCCTTCTCGCAAGGGCTAGAAATGGATGTGCAATGGTTGACGCCGTACGCGCCGTTCACCCTAAACGGCTCATTAGGCTATTTGATAGCAGAATATAAACAGTATCCCTCTGCGCCGTCGCCGATTTCTCAGGGTCAAGGAGTGCAACAGGATTTGGGTGGCAAGACCCTCGCCTTCGCGCCAAAATTCAACGGCACCATAATCCCGACGCTGGAATATCAAATTAGCGACTTTTTGCTAAAAACCAGCCTGAACATCATCTACCAGAGCAGCCACTTTACCGACACCGATCTCGACCCGAATACCGAAATTCCGTCAACCGTCACCTATTCCGCACACATCTCACTCAAGAGCTTGGATGGCGGCTGGGCATTAACGGTTGGCGGCAAAAATCTAACAGATGAGCGCGAGCTGAACCAGGTTATCGATACGGCATTGTTCCCCGGCACCTATAATCCAAGCCAAAACCCTGGACGGGAAGTGTTTACTACCTTGAGTTACCGCTGGTAAGTTATTTGTCTGCGCAGTCTCACCCGGCTATGGAGATTAGCACAAACCAGAGCGGGAGAACTGGCTTTCTTAAGGACGAAAAACTGTATTTGGCAATAAAGACACCGACGTAATACGCCGGTGTCTTTATTTAAACTACTCGCCTTTAACAATAGTGCAATATTTAGAGTAGATGAAAAGTACCGATAAAGAACTGTGATCTACGGTAGAAATTTTAGCGATTTCGCCATTACGACGCGCCTTGTCGATAGAGGCATCACCGCTGGCAAATAAGCCCAATACATTGCTGGCGCACGCCTCACCTGTTTTACGACTACCAACATTTTCAGTCAGTGCAACAGGGCCGTTTACCGACGTAAATATACCAGCATAACCCACGGGTGAAGTAACAGACGCACAACCCGTGGCAAAGACAGCACCCATCGCCATCATACCTATAGCCAAGCTTTTCAGTTTCATTATGGTTTTCCTTTTCTAATTTATCTATTTTTTTAATGAAAATTACAGGTGCCCTTCGACACCGGCTTTCATTTACCGCAACAACAACTACTATCCGCACGTAGAAAATGAATCTCAAAACCCCTATCGGAGCACAATAAACGGTATACACCGAAATGCCGCCCTTACCAAACAATCACTGTGCGCAGAGCAGTGTACATTACACCACTATCCGCACCGAAGCGACAAAACTGAATTCCCGCTCGCCACACCACTTAGCCTCCGACAGGCTGGTTTCGGTTCACTCAGCCACCTCAATTTCTGTCACTGAGGATCCCGGCACCACATCGCCGAACAAGGAATAAACCGCGATACCCGCGATCACAACCAATCCGACTACCAGAACAGTTTCAATCACACCCTTTGCGCGCACCCTGAATTTCGACATGCAGGCCATTCCTTTCTCGAATTAGTATCGGCAACACGAGCAATGGCTCATGGAGCATTGACGACGCGCCAGTCTAACATTTTGTACGGCTGCATTAACCGGGACTGCCAGCCATGAACGGGCTGTCATGTGCAGCCTCGGGCCAGCCATCTATACTCTGTTGTAATAAAATTCTTAGGCGCCAAAAGGAGATCTATATGTCTGGCTGCCCGATTCACAGCGAAGCCCACCAAGGTCCCATCGACAATATTCTAGACCCGACCATATTCGCCGGCGGCATGCCCTATGCAGCCCTTGCGGAACTGCGCAGCCGCGGCCCGGTGGTGCACATGGAAGACAATATAACCGGCGTTCCCTATTGGCTGATCACCCAGCGCGAAGCATTGGACTTCATTGAGCGCAATCCCGAAATTTTTTCTTCACAGGCTCGCAGCGCCATGCCCACAGAAGACGATCAGGAGAGCGTCGACAACATCAGTGTCAAAATGCTGATCAATATGGACGAGCCGCGACACATGAAAATGCGGCGCGTAGTCCGCGACGCCTTCACTCCTAGAGCCGTTGACCGACACCTGCCGTTTTTGGAAGAACACGCAAAGAAAATCATCGATTCGGTTGCGTCGAAAGGCGAGTGTGAATTTGTTACCGATGTCGCGTCCGAGCTACCCCTGCTTACCATTCTGCACTTACTGGACGTACCTACCGAAGATCGCAGCAAGATATTCACGTGGACCAACCGCATGATGTTCGCCGATGACCCCGATGTCTCGGGCGGCAAAGAAGATGCCGAAGCGGCCGCTGCAGAAATGATGGAATACGCCTACATGCTGAAAGTAGGCTGGGACAGCGAACCCAGAGATACCGTTACCGGCGCACTGCTACGCGGAGAAATTGACGGCGAGCCTATAAGCGACGAAGAGTTTATGTGGATGTTTTTGATGACCATCACCGCCGGCAACGAAAGCACCCGCACCAGCATCAGCCACGGTATGCGCCTGTTAATGGAGCATCCGGATCAACTCGAATGGCTGCGCGCAAACCCCGATCAAATACCCAATGCCGTCGATGAGATGCTTCGCTACAACACTGCTTTTGTGTGTATGAAGCGCACGGCGATGCGGGATATCGACGTTGGCGGCCAGCCAATAAAGTGCGGTGATAAAATCATCCTGCATTACCACACAGTGAATCACGATGAGAAAGTGTTTGGCGAAGACGCGACCAAGTTTGATGTAACACGCGCCCTACGCCATAAGGACTTAAGCCGCGATCTGCGCTCCTTCGGCACGGGCTCGCATTTCTGCCTTGGTACTCACTTAGCCAAGCAGGAAATGCGGGTTATGTTTGAACAAATTCTACCTCGCCTGCGCAATCCCGAGTTCGCAGCACCCATTAAGTACATGCAGTCTTATTTTATCAGCGGAATCAGGGAGATGCCGATCCGATTTACACCAGAACAATAGTACCGAGCCTACCTCATAGCTAGAGGCCACACTGCCGCCCGGCACGGTGAATCACGTAGGCGGCACTATCACAAGCCCTCATTGGAGCTAGAGCACTGACGCTGCTCTGTGAGAGCTGTCATTTCTACCTTATAAACTAATTGTTGTCGGCAGCGGTTAATGGCTACACTTGCTATAACTTTCAAACGACGCGCAAGCGCTGAGAAGGAGCCTGGCAATGGATGCCGAATTTAAACAATTTCTATCCCCAGATATTCGGTTGCCAACCATACCCGGCGTAGCCCAGCAAATACTACTATTGGCCAATAACCCCGACAGCACTACCGCGGAGCTGGTGAAAATACTGTCCAAAGACCCCGCCATTGCCGGCACAATTTTACGATACGTCAACTCCCCCACTTACGCCGTGCCTGGCGAAATTGATTCAATCGAGCGCGCCGCTGGAATCATGGGTTTCGACAACATAATCAGTATCGCGCTATCATTTACACTTGTCAGCTCTCCAGAAAATCAGCAGAGGTCCGGCCTTGACTACCCTCTACTGTGGCAGCGCAGCATGCTCTGTGCAATCGCAGCCAAAACCATTGGGGCATCGGCTGGGCTAAAAGAACTCGACCCCCTCTTTCTCGCGGGTCTGCTTCAAGATATTGGCATGCTCGCACTCGATGTCACGAAGAATGAATTGTACGCCCCACTAAGTATCGAACAACTTCAGCACGAACGGATAAGTAAACACGAAAAAGCAGAGCTTAGTATAGACCACGCACAGACCGGCGGTTGGCTACTCAAAGAATGGAGATTACCTACGCGCATTGTCACCGCTGTAGCCCAAAGCCACCACCGGCACTTCTCGAGGGAAGGTGATCGGTCCGACCCATTCAACACCTGCGTAGCGATTAGCGGTATGGTCTCGGACTTTTTTTTGGATACGGATAATAGCGCGGAAATCTACCCTCAATATCTTGATGCGATTAAGCAAGGCCTTCGTATCGAAGCAGAGGACGCCAACCAGATTCTTAAGGAAGTTCAGAAAGACCTGGATTTACTACCAGGCGCGCTGGGCAGCCTAACGACAAATCCGGACGAGGCCAGATTGCTAAAAAAATTGGCTGGAAAAGCACTTTCCAAACGACATCTGGTCCCTACTAACCCAGTATCTATCGACATTTCTTCAACTGAATTTGATCAATTAAAACAATCAGATTTTCTTGGCCATATTGATAAATTAACCGGCATTCTAAGCCCCAAAGTTTTTCAAGCCAAACTCGAAGCCGCACTCCTAAATGCGCCCAATAAACAACTGAATGTCGCGCTGGTAAAAATCAACAACCTCCACAAGATTGAGATCCAGCATGGGGGTAAAGTTGCTTCTCTGCTCTTGCGCGCTGTGGGTCGCAACCTAACTAACTCCTTACACGACAAAGATTTTGTGACCCGCTATGGTGACACCTTTGGCATCGCACTAGTCAGCGCTGCGCATGACGGCGCCTATATCACGATAACCCGAATTCTGGAAAGTTTCGACAGCGCAAACTATTCGGCCGGCCCAAACCGACCCTTCGCATTAGCATTTTCTGCGGGACTAGTGATCGATGCGCCAAGCAACACAACTTCCTTTGAAGAGGGCATGCAAATGGCCTCAAATGCCCTTAATAAAACGACTCAAAGTAAGCGGATAGTTTCTGTCGAATCCACAAAACACCACTAAACAGCCCTACCTTCTGAAACCACACATTGATAGACAAGGATCACAAAAGTAACTTTGCAGTGTCTTCCGCAATCGGATGGGATCGAGCACGATAAAAAAGGTACTCATGATGCTTCGACTGATCCCAGCAGCTCTTGTCTTCGCCACCGCCCTTAGCGGCTGCGCCGGCTTGAAAATGCATCGCGACAGCTCGCGAACGGAGCTGAGTCGCCGATGATTTCATCAATACTTGCTCCCCTCGATACTGAAAACTGCACTGAAGCAGATTAAATGCCCCTACTGGCATAAAAATCTTTTTAAAGATCCATTCACACAATGCATAGAACATGTAACGACTGATGCGAACATCGTAAAGTGCAATTATATTTATGTTAACGAACTCCATAGCGTTGGCGGCTTCGAAACCCGCTCTCCGCTTGCCACGCTGTATAGCTGCAGCATGCTGAATACTGAGCTATGGACAAACCCTTAGCGGGGTGAGCCCATCACGTCCTCGCTGCCAGCTCAGCTCAGAATGCTACTTGTATGCAGCCAGCCTGGAAGTAAACCCCGATATAGGGCACTACTACACTCGGAACTACAGTTGCCAGCGGTGAAACCTCTGAACCCAGGCCAGCACTTTATGCGGTGCATGCGCCTTACCCCATTCACCAGCGGCGTACTTGTTTGCCTCGGCCAACGTTGGGTAAATGTGAATGGTTCCGAGAATTTTCCTCAAACCTAAACCGTTTTTCATGGCCAGCACGTACTCTGACAATAGATCGCCGGCATGGGCACCGACAATAGTGACCCCGAGTATTTTGTCTGAATTTGTAGGCGTTATAATTTTAACGAAACCGTGATCGCTACCGTCGGCAATCGCCCTGTCAAGATCGTCAATGCCATAGCGTGTAATCTCGCAATCAATGCCCTGCTCGTTCGCTTCCTGCTCATTCAAGCCAACTCGCGCCACTTCCGGACTCGTAAAGGTCGCCCAGGGAATAACGGAATAATCGACACGGAATTTCTTAAAACGCCCAAATAGCGCATTCACCGCCGCGTACCACGCCTGGTGCGCGGCGGTATGGGTAAATTGATAGGGGCCAGCGACATCACCACAGGCATAAATATTCGGATAGCGGGTTTGCAGGAAATCATTCAGCGCCAAGGTGCCGCTTGGTTCCGTTTCAATGCCAAGCTTTTCCAAATCCAGGCCCGCGGTATTGGCCTTTCGGCCAATGGCTATCAACAGCTCGTCAAACACTAATCGCACTTCCTCGCCATGGTAACTGGCGTAAAGCACTTTATCTTCACCTTCGCGGGCAAAACGTTCAGCCTTGTGTTCAAGCAACAACTTAACACCGTCGCCGCGCAAGGCCTCAGCCATGATCGCTGATACGTCCATATCTTCGCGCAGCAAAATGCGCGGTAGCATTTCGACTTGCGTGACCGTCGCGCCCAGTCGAGCAAAAGCCTGCGACAGCTCGCAACCGATAGGGCCACCGCCAAGCACCAACAGCCGCCCGGGATTACGCTCCAGTTGCCACAAGGTATCGGAGGTCAGATAACCCACTTCGTCTAGCCCTACAAAAGGCGGTACCAGCGGGCGAGCGCCGGTAGCAATAATGATGCTTTTGGCGCTGAGCGTTTCGGTATCGCCACTAGCTTTGCGTATCTCCACCTCCCAAGGCGATAGCAACTTTGCTTCGCCCTGACGACAATCCACTCCCAGCTCTGAATACCGTTCAACCGAATCATGCGGCTCAATTTTTTTGACTACGGCCTGAATGCGTGTCATAACTCGAGAAAAATCGGCTTCTGGTCGAAGGGGCTTCAGACCGTAGTCGGGCGCATGGTTGGCCAGCGAATGGACTTGTGCGCTTTTTATTAAGGCTTTGGAGGGCACGCAGCCGGTATGCAAACAATCGCCACCCATGTTTTCACGCTCAATCAAGGTAACGCTGGCCTTAACGGTTGCCGCTATATAGGAGCTGACCAAGCCCCCTGCACCGGCACCAATCACGATCAGGTTACGATCATATTTTGTCGGCTTTTTCCAACCCCGATACACTCTCAGAGCCTGCAAGCGGTTAACCAGAGCGCGGCCAATCCAGGGTAGCAAGCCCAGCAAAACAAATGCGCCAATCAGACTCGGCGAAAACAGACCGGCCGTGGATTCCACTAGTGCCAGCTCGGTGCCCGCGTTTACGTACACCGCAGTACCTGCCAGCATCCCAAGCTGACTCACCCAGTAAAAGGTCCAGGTTTTGATGGGCGTCAAACCCATGGCGAGATTAATCAGAAAAAATGGAAACACCGGCACCAGCCGCAGTGTGAACAAGTAAAAGGCGCCATCTTTTTCGATGCCCTTGTTCAGCGTTTTTAAGCGGTCGGGGAATTTTTTCTGTACGGGTTCGCGCAAGAGATAACGCGCCGCTAAAAAAGCCAAGGTGGCGCCGAGGCTCGAGGCGAATGACACCAGAACCAAGCCAACGCTCAAACCAAATACCGCGCCTCCGGCCAGCGTCATAACGGCCGCGCCGGGAATCGAAAGCGCCGTCACCACGACATACAGAACGAAAAAGAGTCCGCAGACCACCAGTGCATTGTCGGCGTAGAAAATCTGGATATCACCGAGCTGAGTTTGCAGAAAGCCCAAACTCAGGTACTGGTTCAGGTCGAACACAAAAATGACCGCAATAAGCGCGCCGACCAAGACTATAAGGCTGAGCTTTTTAATAATTTTATCCTTACTCGTGAGAGGCGCTGCTCGGAATTAAATTTCACTGCACGATGCACCGTGCTTAAAACAACTAAAGCAGCGGTGGTGCCGAAGCATTACACGCGGCTTGAGACTTTCTCGCAAGGTGCCGCCGAGATTGTAGTCGGGATCGTCGTCGACCAATGTACAGGCATAAACGCCAAGGCTACCGTTTTGTTTCACCACCATTCGACTAAAGCCGCACATAAACTGCGCTCGGGTTTCGCAGCTATGGTTCTCCTTCATGCAGTTTTCACTGATCTCCGGAACAGCGGCCGTCGAGCCGGGAGTTAAAAAATCTGGAAACGAAATCAGTCGAATCGTGTGTGGCAAATCGTAGTACTCGAACAAATCCTGATAGGCGCGTTCTACGCCAACGCTATCCTCATCCGCCGACCATTGCCGCGCCACGGACACTTCAAAACCGCGCAGATGCAATTCCTGCAAGGCCTTAAATGACTCGTCAAAAGTCCCTTCGCCGCGCCCTATTTCATGGCGTGACCGCTCTGGGTAGTCAATGCTGATTCGAAAACGTAAGGCATTCTGCGTATAGCGCAGTTCGTCGAGCTGGTGGAGCCGTTGCAGCAGCGGACGCGTCCCATTGGTAAGCACCAGACAGGGCTTAAAGTGCAGAGCGTAAGCGAGAATACGGTGAAATTCCCGAGCAACAAAGGGTTCACCGCCGGTGAAGGAAAAGTTTTCTACCCCTAGCTCAACAGCCTCGTCGATAAAGGGTCGCACATCCGCCAGCGTCATAAGCTGTAAGCGGTCATCGCCCGGCTTTGAACCTTCCAGGCAGAACGGACATTTAAGATTGCAGGCAGTGCCGGTATGAAACCACAGCTCGCGCAATGCCGACGTTTCAATATAACCGCGCGGATCACCGGCCGCGGTCTGCAGCCAACTGTCGGCGCGCGCAATTAACTGCATTAGCAGCAGCCTCCTGAATCGGCGTCGCTAGCCGACCTCGCAAACGGTAGTAGCTCGCCACAACCGAGAAATATGCCGTAGTGCCTATCGAAGTTACCAATAAACTCAAAGTACGGCGCAAAACGCGATTCTTTCAACATGCGGTAGGTGTTGCCGCAAACCGGAAACACGCGACCGGTTTCAATTATATGGTGGCCATCCAGCATGAAAGACGATGCCTGCCCGCTCACAGCGCCGCGATAGATAACCGCCTGACCGTAGTCTTCACAAGACGATTCTAGTCCATCCATCTTAAACAATCGATAAGTGGCCGAAAAGAAACTGGCGGGCGCGAGCTTGCCGGCAATTTCGGGGTTATTGATGCCCAGGGGACGATCTTCGACAAGGCGTGGATCCTGAAAACCCGCTACCTTAGCCAAGGTCAAAAAATCATTCCAGTACAATGCACCCGACAGACACTCGCCGTGCAGTATGGGATCGTTAACCAAATGCCCGGGGATTCGCCGGTCAGCGTAGACGTCAGAGAAATAAAACTCGCCGCCGGGTTTTAGCACCCGATGCACTTCGCGCAATACGGCATCTTTGTCAGGTGACAGATTAATAACACAGTTGGAAATAACAATGTCAAAACTGTCGCCTTCCAAGCCCAACTCATCGAGCTTCTCGATATAGCCTTCCAGAAATTCGACATTACTTTTCTGGTAGCCGAATTGCTCGCGGTGATAATCCTGATGCTTGCGCGCAACCGCAAGCTGTTCGGTGGTCATATCGACGCCGACCACAAAACCCTGCTCGCCCACCAAGCCCGACAGTGCGAACACGTCGCGGCCGCTACCGCTGCCTAAATCCAACACGCGCATTCCTTCTAGTACTGCCGGGGCCACCAAACCGCAGCCATAGTACTTACTTAAAGTCTCCGGATGCAGTTTGGACAAAACCGGCTTCAGCCAGTCTGGCGGGGCGACATCGCAACACGCATCAGTTTGTAAATCACTACTGCTTTGTAGCTGCTTGCCGTAATAGTCTTTGACGTCTTCTAACATCGGTACCTCTGATGGCTGCCCTGTTTTTGATGCATGGATGAAGGTTTTGTTACAGCCTAGCCTACCAAAATGTGGCCGCCGCATCGCTATGGCGCTCGAATGATCCGCTATAGTACGATTTTCCTCGTCCATCCGCTCGTATCGCATAAGGCATGGGCTGTGATAATTACGCGACCGTGCCTGTCATCCATTAGGGTGTAGTCGGGATTGCCTATTGCGCCCAGAATTCTGGCAAACAATTTACCAAGGAGCGCATCATGACGAACGCCGCCACGCTAGCGCAGCAAGTTCAACGTCTGAACGATATCGAAGCGATAAAGACCCTGAAATACCGCTACGTAAAGGCCATGACTTATTCCGACTGGGACGCACTGAAAGCGACTCTGGTTGAGGATGTCGAAACCTCTTACAGCGACGGCAAATACACCTTCAAGAGCAGGGAGGAAGTGCTGAAACTGCTGCGCTCATCGCATAGCGATGCCATGCACAACATCATCGCTTACTGGCACGTCACCATGCCGGTCATCGACATTATCTCAGCCACCACCGCGACCGGCAGCTGGGGTATGTACCATCGCTATATTGATCGGGGCGAGCGCGATGTTGAAGAAGAACAATTTGCCTTTTACGAGGATGAATACCTGCGCACCAATGAAGGCTGGAAAATCAGCAAGACCGGCTATAAACGCGTGATGGAACAAGGTTTTGGGCGCGGCGATATTGCGAGCCTAAAATTCATGGCTACCCGATTTGACTAGGTTACACAGTCAAGGGGTGATTATTCAGCGCGCATTCGCATAAAGGACGCAAAGCGAGGCAGACCGTGCCGAGTTGTACCAAGGTCTTTGTAGGTAATGGTGCTGCCAACCGCCGGTGGCGCCTCGCGCTCGGCGTCGGAAAAGCCGGTACCAGGCCTGAACCGAAGCCCGCCGGCGCTCTCAACCAACAGTGCTCCGAGCATACCGCGGCATTTCACTCGCCCCGGAAGATGCGCCACGACCACCGTCTCGGCATCCAGATAACGCTTCAGTTGTAGCAAATCGCGCGACCTCGAGGCCCTGTAATGGGAGCTGCCCAAGTGCAGCATCAAGCCTTCCCTCCCCCCTGCTGCACAACGGCATCCAGGCGAGCATACAACTCTGCCTCGCTCGCAAGTTGGAATTGATCTACTACCTTGAGATAAGGTGAATTCAGTGACGCTATCAAGGCACGCAATTGCGGCCATCGGCAGTGGGTAGATCAAACACCCAGTAGCCAAGGCTAGGCCACTGGCTGTGGTCGGCTTGCTACTGCCGCACAATCCCGGATAGCCGCGCAAAACTACCCCGCTCTATCCACAGCTCACCATCGAGAGGGGTACTGGGGAGGCCTTGGGTAAACCACGCTGGCGCTCAGTACACATGGCCATTGCGTGACAATAGCTGCGTACCATCCCAATACGCCCTGACGCCATCGAGTTTCTCGCTAACCCAGTAATCGCGCAGATTGCTAACGCCGTCATACACCTTGGCTTGCATAAGGCTGGGGACAATTGATTTGGTCGATGCTGGATTCTGTGCACGAGCACCGGCGGACGCCAGCGCAAAAAAACACACAACAAATAAATAATAGACGACCTTGCGGCTGACATAGTAATCCTCCCTGATTGCTTTTTGCCCCATCCTGGGGCCAAGCCAATTTACCCGAAACAACGTACGCAAACCAATTTAAGGTTGGCCAGCGAGGCTTACAAACCTACCTCTACCACCACGGTGGTAAGGCTAATTCATATCCTT
>JBLHMO010000047.1:0-21951 GCA_047622145.1 Paracoccaceae bacterium
AGATCATCGTCGGAGCGGGAATGACACAGGCACCGTCTCCGAAATAGGTCGTTGCGAGAACCATCCGAGACTCCGTCGTGTTGTTGGGGCCTGCTGTATGAAAGGACTGCGAGTGGTGAAAGCTAATGTCACCCAATCCGAACGGACCGTCATCGACATCCACGCCTTGCTCCGCGAAAACATTGCTGACAGTGCGGTCATAACTCATGTCAAACCTGCTGCTCTCCACCGATTCGACCAGCCGGTAGGTTTCAATTCCGACAGCAAACGCGAGTGGCCCCATATTTTGAGGTATGGCCTGGAGAGGAATCCATGCGGTACAGACATTATTGCTTTCTATAGGGAAATGCTCTGCGTCATGGTGCCAGGGCGTGCGTCCACAACCAGGTTCCTTGGCCAGCGCATTATCATGATAAAGCCTGACGCGTTCGACACCCATCAGCGCTGCAGCAATCGCTGCTATACGCGGACTGAGGACGAACCGCCGAAATATCTCATTCGTCAGCCACATCATCTCACCACTGCGAAAATCCAGCTTTGGGTTCTCGCCAAGGTCATCACGCAGCGTCGTTTCCATCTCTTGGCGCAACAGGGCAAGCGCGCCGGGCGAGAGCACTCGCTTCAGCTTCACATAGCCATCGCGATTGAATTGCATGATCGCAAGCGGGTCGAGTTCATAGGAGGCGTTAAGCTCAGCCTGTAGATCAGCCATTTTGGGCAATGACCCAATATGTTCCGGCGCCTCAGTTTTTTCAACGGCAGAACCGGATGCGAAGACAATCTCATTGTCTGCACTGGCCATATACTGATTCCACCATTGCTGGTTGTCATGCTGCCATTCACCCGAAATCTCTTCTTCGCGATCTTGGGGCTTCAATTTAGGCTCATCTGTCATTTAATCGACTCCTGATACCTTGGCATCGCGCAAGATAAGACCGGCCTGGCGGTGAGAAAAAAGCGTCATGCCGACGCGCTGTGGAAATCGATACTCACCCGAGTCTAGGTCGTGGCAGGACGCAAGATAGCCTGCCAGTGGCTCACGTAGCAGCATTTCTTCAAGGCCGAAAGTATCATCAAAAGCACAGCGCTGCAGATAAGACTCGAGGAGTTCCGGCCGGCCTGCAGGCACTACCGTAGTGTAATCAAGCACGCGGGTTTGTACCTGCATGCCAAGGTTTTTTAGCGCTGTTTCGACCTGAGCACTATCACTGTATGGGGTGCCATCTCCATCCGCCATACTTGCGAGATATTGATCATAAAAACCGACGTAATGACCATCGCGCATTCCCTGCGCGATGAAACCGAAACCGTCATGCGAAAGTGAGCTGCACATCCGTGCCAGTCCCTGCTCGAGTTCCTCGGCTGGCACGCAGTAGAGAGCGTGCGTAGCCCATGCGATATCGTAAAGCCCTGCGTCTTCATCCCAATCCTGGAGAGTGCAGCGGAACTCGGACCCTGCAGTGAACGGAGGGGCGAGTGCTTGTTTGGCCTCACGCAAGGAAAATGCGCTTGGGTCGAGCAAGTCGTAGTCGAGCTTAAAGTTAGCGGCATTCGAAAGATCGGCGACGCCAGGGCAGGCCAGTAACGCTTGTGGAAACTTGCCACTACCGCAAGCAACATCGATCAACCGGACTCGGCTTTTTCGGTTAGCCAGAGATTGGAATGCGGACCCCCAATCATAGGCCTCAGCCAAATATCGGTAGTCAACGCGAGCTAGCTCGTAAAAGGCCTCCATCTCATCGCGCCCCGCGTCACTCCAATGTTCGCAGCTGCGCTCAAAGGTATCAGTTCGCACCGTCATCACTACTCCTTAGCCTCTAAGGTCAGACCCGCGTGGATACGCGCAGCCCGCGCGGAACAATCGCCCGCTCTGTCCATTCGAACAGCAACTGCACCACAATAGCAAGGCCCGCAGCAGGCACGGCGCCTTCCAGAATGAGGCCAACGTCGTCGAGGCGTATGCCGGCGAGAATAGGTTGGCCATACCCGCCAGCACCGATCAGGGCACCGAGAGTGGCCGCGCCGATATTAATGACGGCTGCCGTTTTAATTCCGCCAATTATGGATACTGCGGCCAGCGGCGCTTCCACCAGGCGCAAACGGGCGCCGGCGGGCAGACCCAGCGCCGCTGCAGATTCAAGCAGCTGCACAGGAATGGTAGTCAAACCAGTGTAAGTGTTCCGCACAATAGGTAGCAGGCTGTAAATAAATAGTGCGATGACTGCCGGGCCGGCGCCTATCCCGAAAAAGGGAATCATAAAGACCAGCAGTGCCAGCGCAGGGATAGTTTGTGCGATGCCGACGACGCCCAGGATGACATGACCAAGACGGCGCCATCGCGCGGCTGCAATACCAAGCGGCACTGCGACCAGAATTGCAGCAAGCAGTGAAACAGCTACGAGCGCGATGTGCTGTCTGGTGTTACGCCAAAAGCGCTCCATGGCAGTGCTGGACTTGGCGACGACCTTGATCCCTAGAGTTTCGCTGAGAAAATCCGCCGCAACCAGAACCTCCTGTACCCCACCCAACTTGACGCGCGAGTTCATTGCGATCATCTGAGCTTCATCGATAAGACCTTGCATACCGAGAATGGCAGCGAAAACTTCTGGTCGTTCTTGCGCCAGCTCAGCCCGGTAAAGAAGTACTGCCTCGTAAGGCGGGAAGTAGCCCAGATCATCGTCGAGTGTGCGCAGAGAGTAATAGGTAATTTCCGCATCGGTCGTGTAAAGATCGGTCAGGTCGACGTCGCCAGCTGCTAACCCGCGGTACGCCAAATCGTGCTCGACGCCGAGAACATCCTGCTGCGGCAAGCCGTAGTGCAGGCGTAAGCCGGGCCAACCGTCGGCGCGCTCCGTAAACTCCGTGCCGAACCGGAAAACAAGTTCCGGATGCGAACGGAGGTCTGATATACGATGGATGTTGAGACGCTCGGCAACAGACTCGCGCATACCCAGAGCAAAATTGTCGCGAAAGCCTAGATTTTGACTCATGACGAGGCCCGACTCAGCGAGCAGGTCTTGCAGTTCTGCATTTGAAGCGGGCTTGCTCTGCGCGAAAATTTCATGGGTGAGCGTTCCCGTGTATTCAGCATAGATGTCGATTTCGCCTGATACCAGGGCGTTAAAGACAAGACGCGTGCCACCGAGGGCCTGCCGATGCTCAACAGTGGCCCCTGTAGATGCCGCCATCGCGCGAATGAGCTCCCCAAGAACTACGCCCTCCGTGAAGTTCTTTGAACCGACTACGATGGCGCGCTCGTCAGCAGCAAAACTATTACCTGCTAGCAAGAGCCCGCACAAAAAACTGATCGCGATGCGGCGACTCAAGGGACTATCTCCATGGTATCGAGCGGCGAACGCTGTGCCTGAATGAATCGGCGCACAAAATCATCTTCAGGTTCACGCAACAACTGCTCCATTGCGCCTTGCTGCACAATTCGACCATCGCGCAGAAGGACTACGGTATCTCCGAAGAAAGCGGCCTCACCCAAATCGTGCGTCACCATCAACACCGTCTTGCCAAGATTCGTAAATATTTCGCGCAAATCTGCCTGCAGGTCCCGACGTATCATAGGATCGAGCGCCCCGAGCGGTTCATCCAGCAGCAGCACCTCAGGGTCGAGCATCAGGGCGCGCATTAAGCCTACGCGTTGCTGTTGTCCGCCGGAAAGCTGGAGCGGGTAGCGATCCAAAGCATCGGTGGGAAAGTGTGTGAGTTCGGCCAGTTCGTTAATACGCGTTGCGATGCGCTCATCAGGCCAGCCTAAATGGCGCGCCATCAGTGCGGCATTGTCACGTGCAGACAGGTGTGGGAATAGCCCCCCATCCTGGATCACGTAGCCCATCCGCTTACGCAACTCAGGGAGGCGGGCTGGTTCGAGCAGTTGCCCCCCGAAATAGATGCTCCCCTCATCCGGTATTTGCAAGCCAATAATTAAACGTAATATGGTCGACTTTCCACAGCCGGATGGA
The DNA here is from genome assembly GCA_047622145.1 of Paracoccaceae bacterium. Lineage (GTDB taxonomy): Bacteria > Pseudomonadota > Gammaproteobacteria > Pseudomonadales > Spongiibacteraceae > Litorivivens. The sequence continues at coordinate 3,972 of JBLHMO010000047.1, forward strand.
CCGATCAGAACTGTCGTCTGTCCGGACGCAATGGACAAGTCACAACGCTCAAGTGCCCAGGCATCGGAGTAGCTCTTGGAAACCTGGTTAAGTTCAAGCATTGATTGACCGGTCACGAAATAGCAGGCTAATGCCGGCTGAGTTGAAATAGGGCGCTTTCGGTATACATTTGATAAACACTACCGCAAGATTAATTACAAAGCGAAACCTGATTTAGGAAAAACTTAAAGTCGATATGGATATTAAAGATATACGCCAAGAAATGTCGCTACTAAATGATGTTGTACCATTGGAGGGGCATCGTTATGCAGCTTGCATGCACACCTATGAGGCCTCCAGCAGTCAGCGAGATCTAATTCTTCAATGGTTCACAGACCATGTGATTCCTCAAATACCCATGGATAGTGCCTCGTTTCTGAGTATAGGGTGCGGCGCCGGTGAGCTAGACGTGAAGATTCTTGCAGCAGCAAAGGAGCAGGCTTCGACCATTGCCTATGTGGGGCTTGAGCCAGATTCCCAGCAGTGTGAAAGATTCATGTCTAGCATGACATTGCCAAGCGCTCAAAATATCCGGGTAGAGACGCTCAATACTAACTTCGAAAAATGCACAGAGAAGCGTCGCTTCGATCGGGTTCTCATGGTGCACTCGCTCTACTATATGGACGATCCCGAACTAGCGATCGAAAAGGCCCTAAACCTAGTCAATGAATCTGGCAGACTCATCATCCTGATTGCTTCGAACGACACCCTGAATGAACTTTCATCCTCATTTTGGAAGATGGAGAACGGTGGTTCAACGTGGTTCAGTGAAGACCTGTGCAAGCATCTCGACGAACGCGGTGTTTCTTTCGAACGCCAGCGTATCGAGGCAAAGCTGGATATCACTTCGTGTTGCGAGCTCGAATCCGAGCAGGGCATTCGTATTGCAGACTTTATCGCGCAGGCGCCTACCGGGGAATTACCACCGGGCCTGCGAACAATGATATTCAGCTACCTTGAGGCAACGTCTCACCTCGATGGTGACATGCGCTGGCTCCCGCATAATGTTGACGCTTTTATAATCTAGCTAGGCAATTAAACCGGTTCGAAATACACAACAGCAAACTAGCGGTCATCATCCTGTCACACTTTAACGGGCGCGAACCCTGCTGACCTGGCCAACCCAATAAACTCATCCGGGCGATACTTGTAAGAGTATTCGGTGTGGACAAGCTCGCCCTCGGCGAACTCAAGCTGATGTCCAGCCAACATACCCACTGAGCCGAATCGCACTAGCTTATTCATGAACACTCTCCGCCTTTATTATTGCCTAATACGCCTGCTTTGCAGGTGTATAGTTTCCGTGGACCGGAATAAGCGCAGCGTTTCCTGCGAACCCAACTACGGCTTTTGACATTTAGCCACACGGCCCTGCATACCCGCCACCGCGCTCTGATTTTCAGGCGACAGGCACAGCATATACTCCGCAACTTGCAGCCGAAGCTCAGCAGACAAGTGCGCCTGTGCCGGCATGGCTGGAAAATCAGGCCGTTTTTTCACAGGCGCGGCAATGTAATCCGCAACGCCTTGTGGGTCATCAAAGTACTGCGCCTGAATAGCCATGGCAGACGGGCCTATCATACGAATATTGTAAGCGTGGCAGCCCGCACAAATCCCCTTATACAAGCGCGCCACACGGTCACCGCCCGTTTCAATTGCCCGCGGTGCAGCCTCGCCTTCCAACAGATAAGATCGAGTCCCCGCCGTTGTTTTCAGCGTACATTTCGACCACTTACTCAAACCAAATGACGTGTACTTGTCTTTACTCAAAATACAATTGTCGGGCTCCTGCGCACTGCCGACATTGGCAAGAATGTCTGGACCAGTTGTTTTGAATTGGGTCAGCATGGCAGCTTTGACTTGGGCAACCGGGTCGGCGCCGTTATCAAACATTAAATTGTCGAGAATCTGAATGTTGTCGGGATTAGGCTCCGACTCTTTATCACTGGCGACACTGGTAATAAACGCAAGATCCGTAATAACGATGCCCGCTGTTTTGTTGCCGGTGATGATATTGCCTTCAACTTTAACGTCATCGGCCGCCATTATCACCACACCCACGCCAACCGGCACATTGGAGACAATGGAGCCCGGGGCGCCGAAGTTTGGCGTATTGTTGTTGACCACAAAATTGTCGCGAATGATGACATCATAAGTAGTTTTGATCGGCAAGCCCGGCGTGATAAACACCAAAATACCGGCGGTATTGTCGTGTGCATAATTATTTTCAACCAGTGCATGGCGGGAATTTTCGATCTCGATACCGGCAACACTGTCGAACACTTCGTTATGCCTTACATCAATGTTGTCGCACATACCCACGTATATCGCCGCATCTTCGATACCACTGAGCACGTTGTATTCAATCAGCCCATTTTTGCCGAACTGCGGAAATATGCCGTAAACGCCCGTATCAATGATCCAGTTATTGCGAATAACGTAGTTGTTTCCAGACTGGCCCATAATTGCATTACCCTTGTAATGCATAATTTTGAGCCACTCGATGGTAATGCCATTGCCCGAATAGAGAATGGCGTCGTTGAGCGTGCCATCGCCTTCCAACAGCGGCCACTTCCCCTCCACTACCACGCCGCGCAGGGTGATGTTGTCTTTATCGACGTAGATACTTTCACGATAAGTGCCGGGATGAATCAGCACCACATCGCCACTCACAGCCTTGTTCACTGCCCCCTGAATGGATTCGCCATCGCGCACAGATATATCGGCGGCCATTGAAGTCAGAGCAAGCAGCAGGCAAAACAATCCTCCTAGTGTTTTTTTAATAGCATTCATTAAAGAATCTCCCCGTCAGGGTTTGTGCATTATTGTTTGAAAAAATGTTACTCAATAGTACTGTGTTTCGCGGCTTCTTTCCCAAGCGGCAAACCCGAAGGCACCGCCTCAGGTATAACCGGCATAAAACTTTGATCCGTGAGCGTGCCCAGAAAATCGACTAACCTGTCCAGCTCAGTATCCGTTAACTTCGGCTCCCAGATGTGCCAGTGAATACTTAAATCCTCACCTTCTGGAACTGCATGCCCGCGCCCGCCCGTGTAAAACGCTACGGCCTCACGCAAAGACTTAAATCGTCCCGAGTGCATGTAGGGCGCAGTCAGGGCCACATTACGCAGACTCGGCACTTTAAAGCCTGCTCGTAAAGAACGCTCGCCAGTGGGACCTTCTGCGCCAATGTCTCTTGGCATTCCTTTCGGTTCGGGGGTGCCCAACACCGCAATCTGCTGATTGGTAAATAAGGGCGGCGTATGACATTCGGCGCAACGCGCAACAAAAGAGCGGAACACATTCATGCCGGCGATTTCATTCTCATTCAGCACATCTTGAAAACCGTGTGCATACAAATCATAGCGGCTATTTAAGGAGATCAACGAACTCTCAAAAGCCGCTAAGGCAAGATAGATTTGCGCCAACTGAATGTCGTCGCTGCCAAAAGCCTGAGCAAACAGCTCTTTGTAGGCCTGAACGCCGTTCAGCAACTCAAGCAATTGCTCGGGGGTATTCGCCATTTCATCATCGGCATACAGCGGCCCGAGCATTTGTTGTTCCAGAGATTCTGCGCGCGCATCCCAGAACAGGGTTCGCAAAAAGCCCACATTCCATAAACTGGGCGATGATCGCTTACCCACATGACCACCCACACCCACGCTCAGCGCTCGCCCATCGGTAAAGGCGTGTTCCGGCTGGTGACAACTGGCGCAAGACAATGAACCATCGGCAGACAATAGCGGATCAAAAAATAACAAACGCCCAAGATCAATCTGCTGAGGTGTAAAACCTTGCCTAGCTTCCGGCAAGCCGGTTCGCAAGCCGCCTACACCTGCTTGCTGTAGCGAGCCGTAATCCTGATAGAGCGTATTAAGCCTGCATACGCCCTGCGCCAAGGTAAAACCTGCCGGGCAGAACTCACTTAAGCGCCAAGGCGAACTCGCACCGGCCTGACTAAAACTCAGACACAGGGCAAGACATACCGTGAAGCGCATGAGCTACTCGGCAAGCGACTGGATATACGCTACAACGTTGCGAACGTCGTCGTCGGTAGGTAACGCCGGCGCCATCATCACCATTTGTCGGCCGAAACGATCGTCGGCGCCGCGTATGCCCTTGCGAAACAGCTCAAACTGGCGCTGCAGATACCAGTCGTCGACACCGGCCAGCGCCGGCGCATCCAGCAGTACATTACCTTCGGCATTGGGACCGTGGCAGGAGCCGCACACCATGCTGTAGTAGTCTTGGCCTTTCTTGAGGTCGCCCTTAACCGTGGCGGTGGGTGCTGACTCTGGGAGTTTATCAATATAGGCCACCAGCGCATCGACCTCCGTTTCATCGGCAATAGTGGCCGCTATCGCGGCCATTTGCTGGCCGAAGATATCTTCAGGGTGCTGTCCGCGGGTGCCGGCCTTGAAGGCCAGTAGCTGTCGTTTCAGATACCAGGGGCTTTGGTTGACCAGTGAGGGCGCATTGAGCGCCTTGTGGCCCTCGCCACCGGCGCTGTGGCAGGCTTGGCAAGCGGCAAACAGCGCCTTGCCGTCCCTAACATCAGCGTGGATCAGCAGGGCTTGTGCACTTGCGGCGGCGGCCTGACCATCGCTACTGACGGCTGGCTTACTATCGCAGGCACTCAGGGAAAAAACGCTTAGACCCAAGCTCAAGCTCAGGGCCAAATATCGGATTATCATTGTATTTTCTCTGTTTTTATAAGTGCGCACCCTACCCGATTACAGCCGGATAATGCCGAACAGTGCCGAATAATACGGTGCAGAAATTCTACCCTACAACGCGCTCCAAGTGCACACCGCCGCCATCAGGACAGCAACATCTTTCGCAAAGATTCCACTTCTTCGCGCGCCTCACGTAAAAACAACAAACCCTGTTCAGGTCCGGACTCGTCGAGTCGCAAACGATGAAAGGCAGGCAAGTCCTTGAGAGCAGGTAGCTTTCGCGCTGCCGGCTCGCCCAGGTAGGTGTGATGGCGCGCAATCAGAACCAGGTCGGCCAGATCCGCGCGCTCATGCGTGCCTCGCTGCCACTGCTCCCGGGCCAGACCGGTCACCACCAGCTCATGAGGGAACTGCCAGTGGTTGAGAATCATGCCGCTGACCTTGCCGGTAAACTCTGCCAGTAGCAGCTCTATGGCGGCACCATCACCCAGCAAGACCGGATACTGCCGCAGCTCCGACAATATCGGCAGGGCGCCGATATCTTGTAACAAACCCGCCAGCATGGCCTGATCAGGATTAAAGCCGCAGCGCACTGCCATGACACGGGCGAAGGCGGCCGTATAGACACTGCGCGACCAGACTTCCCTAAGCCGCACTTTAATAGCGGGCTCCTTCAAATAAAACAGCGTTTTGATAGCATAACTTGACGCTAGATTGCGGATCGCCGCCACACCTAGCCGGTTTAGCGCTGCGGGCAGACTGGCAGCGGCATTGCCACGACCATAATGAACGCTATTACTGACTTTGATCAGGTAAGCACTGAGGCCGGGGTCCTGCTGGACAACCTTCGCCAGCGAGGTCATGCTCATATCGCGCTCGGTTACGACCAAGCGCACCTCAAGGGCAATATCGGGCAAACTGGGTAGTTCGAGGGTGCCGGCTTTTAGGGCGCGAGTAATTTTCCCGAGCAGACTGGCTTTCGCCAGCGCGGGATCAATTTTAAAGAGTGGGTCACCGTTGACGGTGAGCGCCAATTCAGCGTTCTTCATGCTCGACATTACACTACTGTGCAACTCCGGCCTAAAATGGGCAATAGGGGTTTTCCTCAACCCCAATGGGAAGCGTTGAGGCAAAAAAAGGCGGCCTTAGGCCGCCTTTTTTTGCTAACACTAAACTAACGCATCGCTAGGGCGACACAGTTGGCTCGCACTGCTCATCGTTCCAAAAAGCTCGGTGGTAGTCACTACTAGAAGTACCGCTGCCAGCAACCTCTAAACAGCGCATCTGCACTACCGCACAATCCCCGAGGTCATCCACAATCATTGCAACTAGGTGCGCACTCGCACTACCTGAAGGGGCCGACCCATCAGGGGACGCCGTAGCCCAATCGAATTGATTCCATCCGTTCAAAGCACTCCCATCAGTCAGAGTCGACTGGTAAGTACCGTGCTTTTCACGACAGGCGCTATCCGAGCAATAACCTCCGGGAGCGGGCTCACGTGCGATAAAGGCACGCGGCTGAACACGGGAGGGGGGCATGTCAGAATTTACTGGGCAACCCACAGCGCGCCACTGATAACGAATCACCGGCCCAGAAAAATCATGCCGAGGCTCTATAACAACATCATAGCTCATCCCTGCTCCACCCCTATCCCACTGGAGCACGGAGCCTGCGCCTTCATCAAATTCAGGATTCGAACGTTTATAACTGCCTGAATATCCACCTTCCGGCCGGGCCGAGGGATCATTGATATCCACTGACGCCCCGTCCTGTACGATCGATTTTAAACTGAGATCATCAACGTACATCTCAGCATCAGGAGTGGCTGAACCTACGACCTGTACCGAAAGACTCATCACCCGAGCATTGGGATATTGCGACTGAAGCTGGGCTAACGTAACTTTGGTTGAAGGACCACCACAATCCGCTGTCACTTCGCCACCAAACCCTGAGTTGCGATCTAGAAACAATTCCTCCCAATTACCAGTATTGCCAACTCTGAGATCATTGAGATACGATATAACGCACGCATCGCGCTTGCCATCAGCGTCATTATCCAAACTCATGTAAATTTGAAATCTGGCATCGCTGCCAACCTGTTGGCCTGCGTTTTGAGTGCGATAAAAGAAGCTTATTTTATTGATATCACTAAAGTACGTGCCCCAATAAGCTTTCGCAGTAACATTCCCCAGCACTTTCCAGGCGGTAGGTTGCTCATTAATTGCAAACAAGGTGATGGCTTGGGAATTAAAGTGCCCTGCGTCTGGTATAGGCTTATTTCCCAGACGAAAACTTGTTAACCAAGATCCATCAAGAGCACTCGTGCGATACAAGCCCGGATGATTAACAGGATCATATTCGACGGGTGCATTCGCATTACCCTCCAACCCTCCATTTATCAAACCAAAGGCGCCCACCCCCATCACGATTACGGGCGTATACGCCGGTCCATTTTCAGTAAAATATTCACCGTCCAGAGCATCCGCCAACTCCGCATTTTCCGAGGCGCGATACAGCAGCATTTCCTTCGGAACAAAGTGACGACTTTTACGGCTGCCGTTATCGTTCACCGTAAACACAAAGCCGTTCGTACCACGAATCCCTGAGGCTTGCTCAGCCTGCGGCAATTCTTCCAAAGGAATCCGGAACACTACCCGCTCCTTTTCTACGCTCGCGTAATCCGACGCATTGTAAGTCTTCTGGCTACTGTCATCGCCCGTCGTCGTCACGACCAGCGAAAGATCGTTTGTACGCACACCGTACTCGACGCCGACCTGCTCAAAGGCCTGCACAGACACTACAATGGCTCCGTCATCGCTCGGCACAACCACCAAGCCCGGCGCGACTGGAAGCTCCCCCTCAGACTGATCGCTCAGCATGTTCGGGAACAGTATCTGCGCCGTAAACCCGTCGACAGAGGGCCGCACCGGAAGCGGTGATTCACACAGCTCTTCCGGCAAATCATTAGAGCTACACAGCGCGCGCAGCGACGACTCACACTGCTCGTAGGTTGCAAAATCGAACGGGATACAACCCAACACTGGAGATGGTGAAGGTGACACGGTCACATCGGTTACGTCTGCATTTGACAGCTGACCATCACTAACCGTTAAGCTAAACCTGAGCGTCGTACTTTCTTCAACGCTAGGAGCCTCAAACTGGGGCGTTGCCGAGTTTGAATCAGACAACTCAACTGACGGCCCTTCAATTTGCGTCCACGCATAGGTGAGCGTGTCTTCGTTTGCATCGCTACTGCCAGAGCCATCCAACCGAACAATCGCGCCAGCCTCAACTGATTGATCCGCACCCGCATCCGCAACCGGAGCAGAATTTTCGCTCGAAACTTCTACGGTTACATTGACTAGATCGCTATCGGACTGCGCCTGGCTGTCGGTAACTGTCAGGCGGAATAAGAAAGCTGTATTTTCGATAACATCTGGCGCAACAAAGCTCGCTTGGGCTTCGTTGGCGTTTTGTATTACAAGCCCATCAGTTACGACATTTCCATTTTCGTCTACCTGCGCCCAAGAATAGGATGCTGTAGCCCCCTCAGGGTCGGAACTTCCGGCTCCGTCTAGCAGAACAGTGTCATTAGGAGACACTGTTTGATCACTACCGGCATCAGCCGTTGGCGGAAGATCGGTAGTTCCATTATCGCTCTTAACCAAAATATGGACGACATCAGTCCCGAAACCACCATCGTTGTCTTCGACGTCTAGAGCCAAATAAATCAACTGGTCACTAGACACTGCCGGCGCTGTAAATCTTGCCTCAAGCGTGCCCTTGCCTTGAATCGCAACTCCGCCTGCCTTTCGGATTCCGTTCACATCGGACTCAAACCATTCAACCCGAACAATTGAGCCATCTGAATCACTCGCAGTGCCGCTAAGCGCCACATTGTGGCCTTCGATCACAGACTGGTCGTCGCCCCCTACTGCGGAGGGCAAAGAATTCTCTCTCGCACCTGAGGCTTTAGTCTCTTCCGTCTTTGTTAGCTCTTCAGAAGCAGATTCTTCAGAAACTACAATCGATGCATCACAGCGTTCTGGCCCGCGCTTGCGCTTAACTTCACAGATATATTCAACAGCTGAGCTAGTGTCGCCGGCGAAGAGTTCATTGCTAGAAAAGTCTATTTTCCCTACATAAGATGACACTAGGGCTTTTGCGTCAGGGGGAATGCTTCGGCCATTGCTTGCGTCTAAATCAACATCTAATGTCTGCAAAAAGCGTGCAATATTTAAAACTGCAGGAAAATTGTCATACACTTCATCAAAGGGCATGCCCGCAGCTTGCGCTTCTCGAGCGCCAGGCACCAAATCCATCGGCGTTAACACGCGGTTGCCGGCAGTTTTTCCCAGTACAAGATCGCCAATACTGAAGGTTACGGGAACGTTTTCTCGATAACGAAACGCACCATTGTTATCAGTTAACGATCGCTCCACACCCTCAGAAAAGTAATCAAGGCCGGCGACAGGACTATCCACAACCCGACCATCTTGGATTTCACCGCCAGCGCCTGAAGCACCTACCCGGTCTGAGGAAGAATTCGAACCTCCGCAAGCAACAAGTGAAAATGTGGCAAAGACGACTAGCGTTTTTTGTAAAATGGCTACCCCCAAAATGGATTTTGAGCCCGCAGAAGTGGAAATTGCGGACGCAGTCACAAACTAAATCCATGAAGTGTGAATGTTTATTAGATTACTGGACTTCTCTGGCTAACATAGACACTTAGCGCGCCAATTTTGAGGCGGCTTCAAATGCCTCTGGACTGACGCCACACAGGCTCCTCAATCCCAGTACTTACTGGCTATTTTCAAGCATATAGTCAACTGTGGCTTCAATCTCGTCATCCGAACAACTCATGCAGGTGCCCTTAGGTGGCATGCCGTTAATGCCGTTAATGGCATTAGCGTAGACGCTGTCCACCCCCTTGCCAATACGATCACTCCAAGCAGCCTTATCACCCACCTTCGGTGCGCCACCGGCGCCCGTGGAATGGCAGGCCATGCAGTTGCTATCAAAGATGTCTTTACCCGATTTAACGCCACCACCACTGGATGCCATTGCGGTGCCGCAGCTGCTATCGCCCTGCAAACACACTTCACCAGCAGGTTTGATGCGCCCTTCCAGCTCGGCGCGCTGCGTGTCGGTTAAAGCATAGGCAGAAATACAAACCATTAACAAAACCACCGGGGCCAGCTTTTTCGCCAGTAAGTCAATCACTTATAAAATCCTCTCGCATCTGAAGCCCCTCACCTAAAGGAGCACCTCAATTCTGGGACGCATTATAGCGGCAGCCACGGGACTAAACCACTTTCTATCCACATGACGAATGGATTTGGTGAATCTGAACGTGATGAAAAAGCAGCACCCAAGGCACTATATCAATTTAAAACGCAAGTATGATGCTTAGTAATACAGGCTCTATTTGCCGGGATGCCTGCCATCATTGGCTTATAGCCTACCAACACCTGAGGCTGCGCCTCCTGACTTCAAGAGAGATCATGATTGCTCAACGTATTGCCTAGGGCAGGGGGAATCACATCAATATCACGGAGTTAAATTTGGGGGACAATACCAGCAGACAACAATGACAAAGAATTCCAATCACCCACCCGACATTCCAGACCGACCCGCACTAAGGGCTAGTTGAGCTCGTAAATTACCAAGCGGCTGCTCAGGGGAAAGCCAACAATTTTGCCGTGGCCGTCGGGAGCTTCGTCTAGACTGGCAGGTGCATGCAGGCGAACAATCACGGAAATATCAGCCTCTCCATAGCCTCCAGTGAAGACCTGCTCCGATAGCAGACGGCCTTCATTGAGAAAGGACACTCGGGCAGGATAAGTCGCGCCTTGAGCAACCAGCTTGACCGGCACAGAGGAGCGCTGATAGAGGGCGGTGGCGGGCAAATTCCCAAGGTCGTGTTCGGCAAAACTTGTCAATGCAATCCGGAAGTTACGCGGTTCGTCACAGAACACGGTAACCGATATAAACTCATCATAGGGTTTACCCTTCACTCCATCATACGCATCATCAAAATAAGCCGATAATTCGCCATTTTGCAAAAAACGGCAGTGCCGAGATTGCAAAATATTGGGCAGCTGCTGACGAATAAAGAGCGGCAAGGCATCAATAACGCTGTCAACCGGCTGCCCATTAGCCAGCATGTCGCGCAAGGCGTCTGCCACGTCGCCCATAGTGACAGTTTTTCCATCTCGCGTTTCACCCAGCAGCCGCCTAAGCGTGGCTTGTGTCTGGCCGTCTAGCGAACAGACTTCAGCGAAAACAGGCTCAGCGCCATCCCCGGTCTGCTGCACTTCACAGGGGCTATCATTGCTGGCACCTTCTGCGTAGTAATCGGTGTATGGCATGAATCTATCCAGCAGTGGTCCGGCGCAGGCGATATTGCTAAGTAGCGCAATTCCAAAAGCTGTTGCGACATTGACAGTTTTCATTGCCCCCCCCGGAAAAGTGCGTCGACCCGAATCAGACGATTATTGGCCCGGTCAAACTCGTATACCGGCAATTCGCCCTTCACCATGGGCAGCTCAATGGTGTAACGCTTGCCATCCACCTCTAGAACGTTTTCGCCGCCAGCGTTGTATTGATTAATATAGGCGCCCAAATCGTTGTGTACAAATGGGCGCCCATTCAGGAAGACGTCGTTAATGCCGTTGTTTAGTATATGAATGATGACCGGCGCCTGAGTGACCTCCATTGTAAGGTATGCATGATTGGCCTTGGCCACACGCACTTTAGCTGCCCCCTGAGTCAGCACGTCATTCTCCGCCAAACTATCCCCATCGATAACTACGCGTGATTCGCTGTAGGCTGGCATCGGCAAGCTTACCTCTCCATCACCGTCAGTTTTGCGCTCAGTACCACCGCCCGTGAGACGCACATTCTCCCGGTCGGTCAACACAGTAGCGTAGGCCTGGCTCACGTCGCGGGAACTAAGAAAGGCGTTGTGACGATTGATAACGAAGCCGGTCTTGATTCGAGCGCTACCCCGTCGGGAGCTACGAACATCCTCATAATTACCGCGCATATCGAGCACATTGTTGCGGAAGTTCAGCCCTGCCCGAGAGTCCATTGAGCCGCTATCAACGCCATTCAGGTGGTAGTCCTGAGCGACGGCTGCCTGATAGCCAATGTAGTTGCCATCAAGGTTAGCATTGCCAGAAATATCGGCTGCCGCCGAGCGGTTATCACGCTGCCAGCCGTGACCAACCCGGAGACGTGGTTTACTGGGCCCCCTCGGGCGATAACTCAAGGTCATTGTGGCGATGTAATCATCGGTTTCAAGATACTCCGCCCCGGCTTCAATTCCCCATCCATCACGACTGTAGCCAAGGCGCGCCGATCCACCAGTGAGGCCACCAATGTCAAAACCACTTATGCCGTAGGAGAAGTGACCCGAATTTCCGCTAAGTGATACGGACGTACCCCTGCCGGACAGAGTGGCACCACGAAACTGACTAAATTGATCGGTTTCAAACCAGTTAACGCTAAACCTCACTCCGGAATAGTCACCCTCCCAATCATAGCTGTAGTCGACAATGGTGGCGCTGCCTTCTACAGCTAATATTTTCTCCTGCGAATAGGCTCCCTCAACATTAAGCTGGTGCTTGCCAGCCGACAGTATGAGCTCAGTGGAAGCCTGCTCGTAACTCTTATCGCCCTGATAGGCAAGGCTCTGCGTCCAGTGCTTAGTGATGCCTGTGCTGATAAAGGCCGAGCCGTATTTATCTTCGTAATCATTTTCATCTTCGCGAATGGCGCCGTAGCTGACATCAAAGTTCACCACGCCCGGGGCCAAATTATCACTGGTGTCAAACAGTGGCTGGCGGACGATAGTGCGCTGCCCCATGACATCGGTCAGCACAAGCGTCAGCTCGTCGCCGCGATAGGGCATCTGGTTGCTGAAATTCAGGCGGCCGCGATCGTACTCCTCTTTCTTGACGCTCTGGCCATCAATTAGCAGCTCGAGTGTACCGGGCAGCCGTGCCTCGGAGAAATACTTGAACTCAGGACGATAATTGAAATCTGGCCGGCTCTCAAAGGCCCTGCGGATACGAATACCGCCCAGCTGGATGGCGCCGCCGAAGGAATCGCTGTGGCTGATCACGTCGCCGACTTGCATCCGCACCATGGCGTTTTCGAATTGAGTTTCCCAGTAGCTTTGCCCTCTAAGGCTGTCGCCGTCCTTAAAAAAGATTTCCGAGGTATAAAGAGTTCCTATACGACCCAAGCCGACACCCAAGTCAAGGTCGGCAGCATAGTCCTCGCTATCGGTATCGCTTTCCTCGTCGTAGCGGCCCAGTAAATTAAAGCTGGTCGCCAAACCGCTGCCGTAGCTTAGCGGCAACGACTCGCCCTGGACCGCAACCGCTCCAAAGCGCTGCACTTCGCGATAGCTTTCACGAATTTGCAGTGACACGCGATTGGCGGCTTCGTCAAAGCTAACCTCGGCAACGTCTTCAAGGGGAATGCAGGGTGCGCAACCGTAAATAGTAAGGGCTAGAGGAAGCACCTGCTGGCTGGCTATGTATTCGCCCAGCTCATCAATGGGGAAATACAGTCGGCCGTCGGGGCCTTCAACAAGAACAATGTCGCGTTCATGCTGCTCGTTAATGAGCGCCGAATAAGCGCGGATATGCTGGATAGCCTCTTTACTCAGCAGGGAAACTTTCGCAATGACGGCTGGAGCAGTCAACCCTAAGCCCAGAGCCAGACTGATAACAGTAAGATATCTTCTGGCTGCAGATGCAAGCGGTATTCTAATACGTGCCACTGAGAGGCGCCCAGCCAAAGCGCCGCAATTTGACAGCAGTAATGCCCTGTCGAAGACCTGCGGGGGCCGCGACAACTTGACCAGGAACAATAAAGTGTTTGAACGCCAGCAGCTGACCATTACCCAAGCGCAGGGCTTCAATGTGATCGCCGCGCTGCCCTTGGTTGCTAATCGTGAACTGGCCGTTGTTGTTGGCAAGCGCTATGGCAGGGCGGGTCTCAGGCGCTTCAATATGGATAGGAAAGGCTTGGCCGACTTTTACACTAAGGCTGGCTGGCTTTTTGTTGCTGCGGTCTTTCTGTAATTCACTCTCGCTGACGCTATTGATACGCGCAAAATAATAGTGTGAGCGATCCATGCTGCCGCGCCAGGTCACACTCACCGTTTGCCTGGCGCCAGGTTCAATGCGCGCAACTCTCGGGTAGAGAATAGCAAGCCCATCACTATTTGACTGCTGAACATCAAAACGCTCGGCTAGGTCTACCTGCACGATCACCGGCAGCTTGCCTCCATTGCTAATTTCAAATTGGCTGCTGCGCTCGGGGAATGTGAGTATGAGTGCCTGTGCAGGAATGCTCACCTGCCCGAAACAAAAAGAAGAAAACAGACAACAACAAAAGACCAATATTCGGAAGTGCATATTTTTATAAAAATCCGGTAATTAACCTTGGCAGACTGGGCGCCTACCAAGGTCCTTTAACAACAACTACTTACTGGCCATAAGTAACGTAAAGCGCTAAGTCCATTGCTCGGGGTGAGTTCACAACTGTCCCGTAAACAATAAAGGGGGCGATAAGGCTACCTTTAATAGGTACGGCTACCTGTGCATCAGTGCCACTAGGCGTAACTTCAACAATTGCAGCAGCAAGCAGAGCGTTACCGCCAGTGCATGTCCCCGTTGAAGCGTCAACACAAGCTGTCACCGCACCTACATTACCCGTAATACGGCTTTCAACCGGCACATAGTCGCCCGCCTCCGTTGATCCCTCCGTCGCTGCGTCGCCAGGGTTAAGAGCGCTCAAAAAACTCACCAGCGTGGCTTCGCCATTAGCTTCAGGATCCGGCTGGATCGCCGCAGGCCATGAGTTATATCTCTGGCCATCAGCGGTTGAAAACGTAATCTTAGTAGCGCCCGTGCACGTAATGATAACTTCACCTTCTGGCACATAACTCCATATCTGCTCTTGGTTACTGGCCGCGCGAGTGTATGGTCTCCAGTCTGCGGTAGATTCGGTGAAGTCGAAGTTAAGGGTTTGGCCATTCTCAACTGCGCAGGTTGGTGCTGCTGATGCGGGAACAATTGCTCCGGCTACAGTAACGGGGGCACTTTCGGCCAGAGCCAGCGATGCACTGCCGATACAACTCAGAAAAAGCGCGGTGTGCAAGAATTTTACTTTCATACTCATCTCCTAATTATAATTCACCTCCCGATCTTGTTGGTTACCCAGCGAGACGGGAATTTTCTTTTCCGAAAGCTTCGTTATTGGCCGAAGTATCAGAAATATTGGTGGAGCTTGCTTTGAGTGAAATGCCCATACCAGCCATTTCGATCTAGGCAGAAATACGTATTGACGGAGCATATTCGCCGTTAGTGTGAAGTTCTCACGAAACGAGAAGCTTCGCAAGCACAATAATTGAACTAAAAGTAATTTTTTTTGGTTTTTTGTCACAAAAGAGCCGCCTAAATTGACGGCTGCGACTATTTCTTGGCTGGGCTGGGTTGCAACTCCGGCAAACAAAAATCGATTGACGGGGAGGATTGGAGCAGTTTTTGAAATATCTCGACCGATTCGGCCAAACAATCAATATTTCCTGCCTTTTCTTGGAGCAGCGTATAGACCATCTGCCTGGAAAGCTCTGCGGCCAAAGCCAAGGAGCTTGCCCTCACCACCGCCAGGGAGTCGCCCTGCTGTAGTCGCTGCATTAATAACGCCTCCATTTTCGCTAAGCCTTGAGCTATATGCGACTCATATAAAGAGACACGAAGTGCGATCACCTCCGGCGGCAGCACTGTGTTTAGCAGTGCATATAAACGCCGCACAATGTGGCGCACCGTCTTGGCCCACTCCTCATTCTGGCGCTCACTAAGATTTTGAAAACTATAGGTATTACAGCTAGCCACAAATCTGCCGTAGTAGGAGCTTGGCAGCTCCTGCCGGATAACAGCAACGGAGGGGGCAATAAGCAAAAAGAAATAATGCGCCAGCCCGAAGGACTCTTCACCTAGCTGCTCACACATTGCCGCCAATAGCCGTGCACGAAAGCGATTAAGGGGCTCTTCGCGATAAACGCGGCAAGCACTGAGCAAGCCTTCTCTCGAACCAAAATAGTAGTTAATGGCCGCTGTATTGCCACTGCCGGCGGTTTCCAATATGTCGATTACCCGTGCTCTAGCACCGTGCAAAGCGAACTGAAACTCTGCTGCCAGCAAAAGCCTCTCTCGAACACTAACTCTCGAGTTTATTCTTGATTTTTGGAGCGACATTCCCTTCATCTACTCTACCTGTATGCGCCTCTAATCCAAGGCGGGGCTATCGATATTAGGACCGCAGAGAGTCTATATGACGCAGCCAATGCATCCAACTAGATTACAGTTCTTAACTTTACGTAAATCTTGCAACGCACCGCACCCCGCCGGGCAGAAAACCTATCGCAGGCAGCCGGAAATCTATGGCATGCAAACATACAAGCTGGGCGCCCGGCGCCAATCGTCCCAGTGTTAACCAGCTATTTATCGGGGGGATTAACATGGCGCTTTAAAACTATTGGTCCAGAATTCCAAGATGAAACCGACCAAACTAAAGCTAACCGAGGTGAGAATGGGGATAAAAACCATCCGGACAGGATGCTAAACTTCTCGGTCAACTAAGCCACCAAAATCAGCAGCCCAGCATCTCGGACTTGGTGGCTGCGGTTCTAACACAAGCGGCGAGGTGATGATCTTCACGAGGGGACGGAAGGCTCGCGCCATTTCAACGTTAAATAGCGAGCGTTGCAGTTGACCCAACATTTTGAAAGGACTCTATAAACATCTCCTGAGCTTCAACCCAATCAAGGAGCGCGCCCACGCACAACGCGGCGGATCTTACCGGAGACAGGATTCACAATGGGGCAGAGGGTCCCGATTAGGAAGACTGTTACTGGCCAATACTCTGGGGCAGGCCATTCCGGCGAATGCCGCCACATCGCGAAGTTAAGACGCCGCCGCCAAAAAGGCGACCCCGCAGCCTCGAAGCTCTGGAAAAAATGCCCTGCATCTCCGAATATTGCTCAAATTGGGTGTGCCAGCACCAATCAACTAAGGTAGAATGCTTCGCTTCGCGCCCGTAGCTCAGCTGGATAGAGTAGGTGGCTTCGAACCACTTGGTCGGGAGTTCGAATCTCTCCGGGCGCACCAATTTTCTAGGTTCTCCATTCATTAAAGCCCCATAGCAGGACTCGTGCATGGGCTCTTAATGGGGAGCAGGGAAGACACTTTGTTAATGGCTGACTCAGCCCTTTGGGACCCACGGTCGCAAAGAAGCCTCCGTAGTTAGTTCAAATTTTACTATTTTTATATTCTCGATGCCTGCTATTTTCGGCACCCGCCGACAAGCACTGCGCATATCCACAACACTCGTCATGCAGCGTGCTCTCTAACCTCCCTCAGGGACGCCAGTTGCTCACTAAATCGCAGCCTATCCACAGGCTGCTCTGAACATAGACGCGCGCCCAGCTTTGCGGCAAGACGCTTTTCGCTATTGCCTGCCCCATCTGAGAGGAGCACAAAGGGAATCCGCTTACTGAGATTGTAGCGCTTGGCCACCCGTAAAACCCGGTAACTGCATACCGCCGAGTTTTCATTGGAAAAGAGCACTAAGTCGGGCTCTGGTTAGAGTAAGCGATCGGCGTACTGCCCACTTCGCAACAAGTATTTGAGCAATTCCCGCCCATCATGCAACCAAAACTCACGAAAGCCGGGTAAAAGCATGTCGATTACCCGATTAAGTGTAACTATATCGCCGACACAATCTGCGGTCATCAATACGAGGAATGGCTTATTGTTCCGGTTGCTCTGAAGCATAGTATGACTCAAAGTTTAGGCGGCTAAGTCCATTCGCCCGTCGGGTTACACATGCCCCATTAACTCGCACCACCCCCATTAATACTATAGGTACAACACCTCATCGCCCCAGCCCTTTTTCAGGCTGGGGAGAAGCCCAATGCGAAGGCCAAAATACCATTGCCGGCGGTGCAACACCCGAAAAATTGGCGCCTTACGGCGGCCATGCTATTTGGTCAGATCTGGGGTGGAATTTGGGGCATCTGGAGTTTTGCGCGAGTGAAGACGCAAGATCACCCGCAGGGGGGGGGAAGCCATGCTAGTGCTCAATAGAACGCCGGGCCAAGTGTTGACCATCGGTGACGACATTCGCATTACGATAGTGGCGGTGAATGGCAAGAACGTGCGCGTGGGTATAGATGCTCCTC
>JBLHMO010000048.1:0-21546 GCA_047622145.1 Paracoccaceae bacterium
CTCAGCATTGATCAAACCACGAGTGGCATCCAAAACAGGCAGGTGCAAACTAATGAAATCTGCGCGCGCAAACAAACTGCCAATATTTTCCATACGCTTAACGGAACTGGGCAAGCGCCAAGCGGCTTCTACCGACAATGCCGGGTCATAGCCAATCACGTCCATCCCCAGATCCAAACCCGCGCTAGCGACCAGTGAGCCAATGGCGCCGAGCCCGACAACACCAAGCGTTTTACCGTAAAGCTCCTGCCCCTTGAATCGCTTCTTTTCTTTTTCAAGCAGCTTACTCATTTCGCCGGCATCGCTTATATCCGAGAGGCCGTTCACATAATCAATGCCGGGTAGGATGCCACGCGAGCTAAGTGCCATACCGGCAATAACCAGTTCTTTAACAGCATTTGCATTAGCACCGGGCGTGTTGAATACCGGAATACCGCGGCTGGTACAGTCGGCAACAGGTATGTTGTTAACACCTGCGCCCGCTCGGGCAATCGCCATGACGGAGTCTTGGATACTATCGGCGCTAAGTTTATGACTGCGCAGCAAAACGGCGTCTGGCGAGCTGAATTCACTCGCAATTTCGTATTGATCGCGCGGCAACCGGTCTAGCCCTTTGACTGAAATCTGATTAAGTGTCAGTACCTTGAACACATTTTCCCCCAATGCGGTATGAAGCGGGACACCGTTGAATACGCCGTCCACGAAGACGAGGGATTCTAGCAGAAAGCGGCTGTCAGTGCGTCGTACGTAGAGCGCGAACATAGCGTTTGCGGATCATCAATAGCGATGCTACCAACCATCGGTATCGATTCCATTAAGCGTACGGTTTGAATTGGCGCCGATAGGCTTATCGCCCCTGAGTAGTTGCTGCCAAATTCAAAACAGCGAAAATCCCACAGTTCATTCTTATCTACGAAGCCTTCCGGGTAGCTGACCAGCTTTACAGTTTCGCCGCGGACCCGAAAAGAAAAACTATCCAAGGGCACGGTCATGCCCAGCCCTCTCGCCTTGATCAAAGACTCTTTGAGCGTCCAGTAGCGGAAAAAACCTTGCCGCTGTTGCGCTATAGGCAGCCGTTTCAATTCGGCAACTTCCAGTGTAGAGAAATATTGGTCTGCCACCTCGAGCATCGAACGCTCGTGGGCGTGAAACTCAACATCGGCACCGAGTCTCGCGTCAGTGCTAACGGCACACAATACCAGCCCCTCTGTGAGCGAGATATTAAATTGTAACGGCGACCCCTCACCGGCCAGTCGAGGCTTACCAAACTCGTTCCGATCAAACTGGAGAGACTCCGGAGAACAATCGAGATAACCTGCCAGCACCGTGCGGAGCAAGGCTCTGCTCAGCAAATAGTCAAATCGCGTTTCCGGGTATTGTAAAGACCGATAGCGCTCAAGTTCCGCCTCCGCCAGCAGGGACTCATACTGCGAATCGTTTTTGTATGTTGAAACGTGGTCGCTCACCGCAACCCATACGTCAACCTGACCCTCGGAGAGGGTCAGTAAGTGATTTGGGCTTATCATTATTATGTCCCAGCGCGATACAAACCGTTGGCAATCGCGTTGTTATTTAGTTGTATTTTATCTCTGCTGTCTTGATCAGGCTGTCAAAATATGCATTGAAGCTTTGGCTCGACTGAACCCGCTGCGCACCCGCCAACAGTTCACTACGGCGCTTATCACCCACCAGTGAATTGTCGCCATCATTGACCGCCGTCAACTGAACGACCACGTAATCGGCGTTCTCATCGGTAATCGTCGCAATGGCGGGAGCTGCACCCGCTGCCGGGCGGGACAGCATAAACGCTTCGCGTCGTATTGTTTCCTTAACGGCCGGGTCCTGACGCCAGGCACGAACCGCAACATTCCAGGTAATGCCCTCGCTACCTTTCGCAATGGCTTCAGCCGACTTGCCACCCCTGAGTGCCTCCACGGATTCAGCAGCAACAGATTTCGCGAGAGTACGCCCCTTTTTAATACGTAATTCGGCGACGATCTGCACCTTCACATCTGCCAGTGGTTTCAATTCAGGCGCTCGGTGTGACCGCGGATGAATCACAACATAATGCTCTGGGCTGATTTCTATCACATCGGAGTTATACCCCTGCTTGCGAAGTTCAGCGTCAAAAGCGGCTTTGCGAACCGCGTTATGGGCCATCAAACCCTCGCGCTGCAACGGCGTTATCCACTCGGTTTCCTGCACCTTCAATTCGAGAGCTTCGGCTGGCTGGCCAAGGCCATCCGCGTTGAATACCAGATCCCGCAGCGCCTCTACCTCAGCAATCAGCTTAGGCTTGGCTGCCTGTTGTTGCAGTCGTTGTTCAATCGTTGCCCGGCGGTTATCAAAATCGGGCAATTCCGGTTTGCGGACATCCAGCAATTTTACCAAGTGCAAACCAGCATCTGTCTCCACCGGCTCAGACACCTGGCCCGGCTCCAAATTCGCCAGGGCAGTTTCGAAGGATTCGGGAAAAGTTTCGCCCGCGCTGTAGCCCAACTCTCCGCCCTGCTCGGCACTTCCGAAATCGTCTGACAGTGACTTGGCCACCGCTTCGAAACTGTCGCCAGCCTCAATTCGAGTACGCGCTTCGGCAAGGCGTTGCATTGCCTGTTCGCGATTTCGCTCGTCGCTAATCTCTATAAGAATATGCGCCGCATGCCGCTCGGCTTGCTGGTTAATCCTTTCAAGCTCACGCTGATAAGCCACGCGAACGTCGGCTTCAGCTACGGGCTTGAAAAAATCCGACTGTTTGAGTTCCAGATAGGCAAAACGCACAGACTCCGTCGACTTAAATTTGGCTGCATTATCCTGATAGTACTTTTCAATTTCTGCCTGCTCGATATCTGCCTGACTGGCAAAATAATCGGTACTTAACGTTAGGTAGTGGAAACTACGCTTTTGGTCGCCCAATCGAATAGCGGTATTACGCTGGAAGTCAGTAAGAAACATTGAGTTGGAAATACCATTATTTAGCTGATCTATCAGTAAATCTGAACGCAGCAACTGTTTAAACAACTGTGTCGAAAAGCCCTGCGCACTCAACACCTGCCTGAAGCGCTCAGGAGAAAAACGGCCGTCTACCTGAAATTGAGGCATCTTCACGATACTACTATTGAGCACGGGATCGGGAACTGCGACGCCAGCATTATCAGCAGCCTGCAGCAGCACCTTTTGTCTTACCAGCGAATCAAGCGCAGGCTTCCGCAATATAGCGTCGTCTAACAAGCTCGGATCGATATTATTGCCCATCATGGAAAGTAATTGTCGCTTCTGCAGGGCCAGAGCCTGGCTTAACTCAAACTCACTGACCTTCTCGCCATTGACGACGGCAACCGGCACTTCGCTGCTGCCATTGAACAAAAAATCTATACCGTAAAGAGCAAAAGGTATGATCATCAAACCGATGATGATCTTGGCGGCAAAGCCCTGAATGTTATTGCGAATATTTTGAAGCATGTTTGTCCACTACTTACAAAAAAAGCGCATCTCTCGATGCGCCTTTATGATGGAGGTTTTTACGCTCCGATCAGCTTGTGATAATTACTATCACGCAACTCAGTTTACAGCGTCTTTCAACGCCTTGCCCGCTTTAAAGCTGGGCACTTTAGCCGCAGCAATATTGATAGGCTCACCGGTTTGCGGATTACGACCAGTACGCGCGGCACGCGCTTTAACGGCGAAGGTGCCGAAGCCAACCAGTGAAACGCTATCGTCTTTTTTCAATGCATCCGTAATCGATTCAACAACAGCGTCCAGTGCGCGACCAGCGGCAGCTTTAGGAAGATCTGCCGATGTAGCGATAGCGTCAATTAGCTCAGATTTGTTCACTTATTATCCCCTTCATTTAAAATAGGCAATACTTTGAAAGTAATTAATAAACCACTCCCTGAAATCAGCGACAACAAGGCTTATCAACTGAATGCGAGTGCGGTTTATACCAACTGCATCTATGACGGTCAAGGAAACAAGGATTTAATGCGCGTTAAATCTGCTGCCGCCCTGACCTTCTGCCACATCCGCATCCAATTTCTGCGGAGATAAGCCCGCAAGGTACTCTTCCTCAGAAATTGATTTCGGTAATTGCACGAGTGCAATCTCCAACACTTCATCTATCCACTTGACCGGTTTTATCGACAGGTCAGCTTTGATATCATCCGGAATTTCCTTAAGGTCTGGCTCATTTTCCGCCGGTATTATAATCGTTGTTATGCCGCCTCGGTGTGCTGCAAGCAATTTTTCTTTCAAACCACCAATTTTTAACACTTCACCGCGCAGGGTAATCTCTCCCGTCATGGCAACGGCAGATTTTACAGGTATACCGGTAATAACCGATACCAGCGCAGTACACATACCAACCCCTGCCGAGGGCCCATCTTTCGGCGTGGCTCCTTCGGGCACGTGAATGTGTATGTCGTGGGAGTCATGGTAGTTTGCTTTAATTCCAAGGGCTTGCGAGCGACTTTTAACAACCGTTAGCGCTGCCTGGATAGACTCTTGCATAACATCGCCCAGCGAGCCAGTTTTGACGTGACGCCCTTTACCGACGACTGAGACGGCCTCGATG
The DNA here is from genome assembly GCA_047622145.1 of Paracoccaceae bacterium. Classification (GTDB taxonomy): domain Bacteria; phylum Pseudomonadota; class Gammaproteobacteria; order Pseudomonadales; family Spongiibacteraceae; genus Litorivivens. The sequence goes on from JBLHMO010000048.1 coordinate 4,568, forward strand.
GTTAATAATTCACCACCGGCCTGCGTCCAAGCCAAGCCGGTTACCTGACCAACACGGTTTTCATCTTCAGCCTTCCCAAAGCTATATTTGCGAACGCCGAGATAATCTTCAAGCTCGTCGACACCAACTTCAAGTAGACCATTCTTCGCTTTGCTTCGGGCAATATTTTTGACAACTTTCCGACACACTTTTGCCAGTTCCCGCTCCAAACTACGCACCCCCGCTTCACGGGAATAGAAACGAATAACATCGCGGATGGCATCTTCACTAATGGCCAGTTCTTTCTCGTTCAAGCCATTATTACGCATCTGCTTGGGCAGTAAGAAACGCTTAGCAATATTGACCTTTTCCGCCTCGGTGTAACCGGGTATCCGAATGACTTCCATTCGATCCAGCAGAGCCGGGGGAATATTCAAAGAGTTGGAGGTGCAGACAAACATCACATCAGACAGGTCGTAGTCCACTTCCAGATAATGGTCGCTAAAACTGTTGTTCTGCTCAGGGTCAAGCACTTCCAGCAAAGCCGATGCCGGATCGCCGCGGTGATCCATCCCCATCTTGTCTATTTCATCTAACAAAAACAGCGGGTTGCGCACGCCAACCTTCGCAATTTTTTGTATAATTTTACCCGGCATCGAGCCGATATAAGTGCGACGGTGACCACGAATCTCGGCCTCATCGCGCACACCACCTAAGGCCATACGTACGAATTTGCGATTGGTGGCGCGTGCCACGGATTCGCCCAGCGACGTTTTACCCACACCCGGCGGGCCAACCAAACAGAGCACCGGGCCTTTAACCTTTTTAACGCGTTTCTGTACGGCCAAGTACTCAACAATTCGGTCTTTGACTTCGTCCAGACCATAGTGATCTTCGTTTAATACGTCTTCGGCCTTGTCGAGATTGTGCTTAACGCGCGAGCGCTTTTGCCAAGGAATGGATATCAGCCAATCGATATAACCCCGGACTACGGATGCTTCCGCCGACATTGGCGACATCATTTTCAATTTATTCAGCTCCGATAAGGATTTTTCTTCAGCCTCGGCGCTCATTCCGGATTCTTTGACCTTGGCTTCCAGGTCTTCCATCTCATTGCCGGTTTCGTCCATATCACCCAGCTCGCGCTGGATAGCTTTCATTTGTTCGTTGAGATAGTACTCCCGCTGGCTGCGCTCCATCTGTTTTTTAACGCGACCTCGAATGCGTTTTTCAACCGCGAACAAGTCAATTTCTGACTCCATAAGAGTCATAAGATGCTCGAGGCGCTCACGCTCAGAGAGCACTTCCAAGATGGATTGTTTCTGCTCCAGCTCCATACTCATATGGGCAGCAACACTGTCTGCTAGGCGACCAACCTCATCAATACCCGACAGCGAGGTCAGTACTTCAGCTGGAATTTTCTTACTGACATTTACGTATTTCTCAAACTGACTAATCGCAGAGCGCACCAGAGTGCTTGCTTCAGCGCTTTCAACTTCGTCCGCGTCCAGTGCAACGACCTCGGAATGGAAAAACTCACCCGTGTCGTCGATTCGATTGATTTGCGCACGATAAGAGCCTTCGACCAGCACTTTTACGGTGCCGTCCGGCAGCCGCAGCAACTGCAGGATATTAGACACTGTGCCGATATCGTATAGGTCATCGATACCAGGCTCGTCGACATTGGCATCACGCTGGGCAACAAGCATGATTTCCTTGTCTGCCGCCATAGCGCTTTCCAGCGCCCGGATCGACTTGTCACGACCGACGAACAGTGGAATCACCATATGGGGGTACACCACCACATCTCTCAGTGGCAGCAGCGGAAAATTCATAATTTCGTTGGAATCACCCATCGGTAACCTCTTAACAGGTGGCGTGAAGATCTCGGCATCATACCGGATCAGCGGATAGCGCTGCGCAAGTCAATAAAACGCGCTGTGCTCCCCTAAACATTGGGGGGTGATCGTGGGAATTACAAGGCCACGGCAGAGAAATAATGCTTGCCGGGTCAAATGACTGACCCAGCTGTTTACTTTTCAATCGTCAGGTGCAGCTTTTTTCTTTTCTGTATTGTGATACACGAGCATTGGCTCGGATTCGCCTTTAATAACGGACTCATCAATCACAACCTTGCTGACGTTATCAAGGGACGGGATTTGATACATGGTGTCGAGCAGCACAGCTTCAAGAATCGATCTCAGGCCGCGCGCGCCGGTTTTGCGTTCCATGGCCCTTTCGGCTACAGCGCGCAGTGCGTCTTCCCTAAAGTCGACGTCAACACCCTCCATCTCAAACAGTTTCCCGTACTGTTTGGTCAAGGAGTTTTTGGGTTCAGTCAGAATACAGATCAACGCTTCAACATCCAGCTCTTCCAGCGTGGCAATAACCGGCAATCGACCCACAAACTCGGGAATCAGACCATAACGAATCAGATCTTCCGGTTCCAAATCAGCCAATATTTCGCCGACGTTGCGCTTGTCGTCCTTGCTTTTGACTTCGGCAGAAAAGCCAATGCCACCGCGCTCGGAGCGATCACGGATAACCTTCTCCAGACCGGCAAAAGCGCCACCACAAATAAACAGGATATTGGCAGTATTTACCTGTAGAAATTCCTGCTGTGGGTGCTTACGGCCACCCTGCGGTGGCACCGAAGCCACAGTGCCTTCAATCAGTTTCAATAAGGCTTGCTGCACGCCCTCGCCCGAAACATCGCGGGTTATCGAGGGGTTGTCTGATTTGCGTGAAATCTTGTCGATTTCGTCGATATAGACAATGCCCATCTGGGCCTTATCAACGTCGTAGTCACACTTCTGAAGCAGCTTCTGAATAATGTTTTCTACATCTTCGCCCACATACCCAGCTTCAGTCAGCGTGGTGGCATCGGCGATAGTAAACGGCACATCCAGCAGCCGGGCCAGCGTTTCCGCTAGCAGGGTTTTACCGCTACCGGTGGGGCCAACCATCAGAATATTACTTTTACCCAACTCAACGTCGTTAGAGCTGGAATCGGCGTGTCGCAAACGCTTGTAGTGGTTGTAGACCGCTACCGCCAAAACTTTCTTGGCGCGATCCTGACCAATGACGTACTGACCGAGTATGTCCTTGATTTCTTCCGGTGTAGGCAGGTGATCATGACTGGATTCGCTAACACTTTCCTGAATTTCCTCACGGATAATATCGTTACACAGGTCAACACATTCGTCACAAACAAACACAGACGGGCCAGCGATCAGTTTTCTGACCTCGTGCTGACTCTTGCCGCAGAACGAACAGTAGAGCAGTTTGCCACTATCGTCGCCGTCTTTCGGGTGATCCGCCATCAAGTTCTCCATCGGGTGCACCAAAATAGTGCGCCATTCTTAATCTCTACTCTAAAGATGCTGATTTTTGCCGCATTTTGCAAGTCTAACGACCTAACAAAACCTCGAAGTGCCAGCTCCAGAGCAGTATGTCCAGCATTTTACTTTACCTTGTCGTTCACGAGACGCTGCGTCATCACATCGTCTATCAGGCCATAGGCCTTGGACTGCTCTGCGTTCATAAAGTTATCACGCTCAGTGTCCGTACGGATTTTTTCAATATCTTGGCCAGTGTGATGAGCCATCAGCTCATTCAAGCGCTCTCGAATAATCAGAATTTCACGGGCCTGAATATCGATATCCGTGGCTTGGCCACTCGCCCCGCCGCTTGGCTGGTGAATCATGGTACGGGCATTCGGCAGCATAAAGCGCTTGCCACTGGCTCCACCTGCGAGCAAAAACGCGCCCATGCTAGCGGCCTGCCCAATACACATGGTGCTAACATCTGGCTTGATGAACTGCATAGTGTCGTAAATAGACAAGCCCGCGGTCACTGAACCACCGGGCGAGTTAATGTATAGATGTATGTCTTTATCAGGGTTTTCCGACTCTAAGAACAGCATCTGAGCGACAATTAGGTTAGCCATGTAATCTTCAACTTGGCCAATACAAAAAATAACGCGCTCTTTTAGCAGCCTAGAATAAATATCATAGGAACGCTCACCTCTGGCAGTCTGCTCGACCACAATCGGTACCAGCCCAAGACTATCGATCTGATTACTGTTATTGCCTTCTGTGTAATTACGCGACATAAGCTGTAATGTTCTCCCGCTGATATTGACTGGCATTTCTAATTGTCTTTACATACGCGATATTCAGGGCCACGGATTTCACGACAATCTATTTCCGAAGCACAAAAAACAAAGCGATCGAATTTTCACCCGATCGCCCTGTTTGAATTAACGTTGCACGAAGCTGCATTATTCGTCTTCAGTAGTCGCTTCTTCGGGTGGCGACATCACTTTTTCGTAGCTGGAAGTTTCCTCGCTAAGCTGTGCTTTTTCAAGCAGTTTATCAACTACCTGATTCTCCACAACCAAAGATTCAATACCGCGCAGCTGTTGCGGATTGCTGTAATACCAGTTAACAACCTCGTCTTTATCTTGATAGGTTTCGGCCATTTTCTCAATGGCTGCACGCACTTTATCAGCGTCGGCTTCGATTGATTCTGAATTGACCAGTTCGTTCAGCACCAAACCCAGCTTAACGCGACGCTCGGCGCTTTCAGCAAACACCTCATCAGGAAATATATCCTTGGCGTTTATTTGCTTCGCAAGATCACCAAACTGCTGCAACTGCTGGTTTCTCAGCGCGTCAATTTCTTGGGCAATCAAGGCCTGAGGCACCTGAAGGTCGCTGTGCAATCCCAGCACACTGTCCATAATCTGCTGCTTAACGCGGCTTTCAATCGCATTGTCGAGTTCGCGCTGCATGTTTTTGCGCACCTCGTTGTGAAAGGCTTCTAGACCGCCTTCGTCAACGTTGAACAGCTTGAAAAATTCGTCATTCAATTCAGGCTGCTGCTTCGCTTTAACAGCATTAAGTTTGATGCTGAATTCAACAGCAGCACCCTTCAGCTCGTCGCTGTGGTAATCCGCAGGGAAACTCAAAGACAGGACCTTCTCGCCGCCAACTAACATACCGGCGACACCGTCTTCGAACCCGGGAATCATACTACCGGAGCCAAGCACAAGGTCGGAACCTTCAGCGCTGCCACCGTCGAACGCCACACCGTCTTTGGTGCCTGCGTAATCAATATTGACCTGATCGCCATCTTGCGCAGCGCGCTCCACTGCCTCAAAGCTGGCACGTTGCTCGCGTAGATTTTCGATCATCTTGTCGAGATCGGTATCGGTAAGCTCAGCGACATGCTTAACTATTTTGAGGCTGCTGTAGTCTTTCAATTCAACGTCAGGGAAAACTTCGAAGGTAGCGACAAACTCAAGATCGCGCCCCTCTTCGATGTTTTTCGGTTCAATTGCAGGCTGCCCCGCAGGCTTAAGATCCTGCTGCTGAATGGCTTCATAAAAAGAATCATTCATTACCTGGCCGAGCACTTCCATGCGTACGGACTGGCCGAAACGCTGACGCATCACCTTCATAGGGATTTTACCTGGGCGAAAGCCAGGCAATTTGACGGTTTTGGCCGCCTCCAGCAGTTTTGAGTTTACTGCGCTATCAATACGCTCTGCCGGAACACCGACGATCAAACGACGCTCCAGACCTGAAGTCGTTTCAACTGACACTTGCATGGGATTCCCTCTACGCGATCAGAACCACGGCTAGCTATTGCAATAGTACTATCCTGGCCTGTCTATCGATAATAATGGTGCGAAAGGAGAGACTCGAACTCTCACAGGTTGCCCCGCTGGAACCTAAATCCAGTGCGTCTACCAATTCCGCCACTTTCGCAAATTCGTCAACAGCCGACTATAAGCCTCTGTTTTATCGGACTAAACAGCAGTGAATCGTGTTTAAGCCCTCAAATTTTGGTCGGCAATTGTGCCACAGCGCCTCTAGCGCCGCAAGGGAGATCCGGACTATATATTGGGCTTATCCGCAGGGTAACCCACAAGAAATATCAATTCAGCGCTTTCACCCGCCGCAGGCTGGTAGCAACAGCAGATGTCTGGATGGGTATTGGGCAGCAACAGCGCCTGCTCAGGGCCCAGACCACAGGCCCCAAGCGTCAATACGCCCTGAATTACGATAAGGACCGCATATTGCTTAGGACTCGCCAGCACGACCTCACTCCCGGCTTGAACCCGATAACGCTGCACCTCAAAATCATCAAAATCGACAATCCGCTCAACTTTTACCCCAGCTTCATCGAGCAAGCACACTGACGAGGGCTGAGCCGGGGTATCAAGCTGCATCTTTGCAACGGCAGCATCGGTGTCCCAATGCGACTGGGTCAGTACCTTTTGTGCGAATGCAACAATCAAGCGCTCGTATACCGGCGTCTGGAACTCAATAGTACGCACGCCATGCTGTAAAGCATGTGGCGTATGGGTAGGCACCTTCAGCACATCCCCTACCGCCAAGGGCAATAGCGCCGTAAAACTGTACATTTTTAAGCGCAGATCAATTTCGCGCGCCAGCAATGCTTCGGGAAGCCCCGCCAACAAGCCCTCACGCTCAAGCCCCTGCCCTGTGCGCTCGTCTAGCAAGCTATCTATTTCGCGACGTACCGCTTCGTAGTCGGCCACCGCGCTCCGAAAAGCCTCACGAAATGCCTGATCGTCTTGATAGTAAGCACGGGAGACAGAATCAAAACCAAAGCGGATGGCGCCAACGCCGTCGGGCCAGGCATTACTATCGACGGAGGTGACGACATAAACCTCGCGTTTTTCCTCATGCAGTTCGAAGTACAAGTCACCGAAGACTTCTTCCGACCTCGGCGCAAGGATTTTCAATAGCATCAAATCCTGCTGATGGTGATTACACAGCGCCGACGGCAAGGCCGCGAGCACCCAGGGCAATGGAATCGCATTGCGCGAGTGACCGGCTCTGGCCACTCCGCGATCTTCGATACCCGTGTACCAGATTTCTTCACCCCAAGGTTTTGGGATGTGCACCGGCTGGAGAGCAACGGCGCGATCCGTACCAAAAACTTCACTGCCGCTGCGCTCTGCCAGAACGGACAGGCTGCCGCCCAAATCAAGCAGCGTCAGTTCGCGAGCCTCACCAACAATAAAGTGAAGGGCCCCATCGCCCTGCTTTTCATAAATTGCGGCCAGAAGGTCACTTGTCGACGCCGCTTGCCAATATCGAGGCAATTCAAACTCAAGGATCCATCGGTCGCCGACACCAGCGGTCGCTGCCCAGCGCGTGACGTCGGAATCCGGAGAACCTGAAATTTTTTTATGGACGAGCGCCATTCACTACCTGCTGTCGGGACGCAAAAGAAAGTGCTGGAATATTAGCATAGCCAAAAACAAAAACGGGCTCCGAAGAGCCCGTTTCAATAGGGAAGAACGATTAGATTCGTTCGATCAGGGTACTAATACCCTGCCCCATGCCGATACACATGGTCGAAAGACCGATTGTTTTATCTTGCTGTTCCAGCACATTCAGTAAAGTACCGGTGATTCGTGTTCCGGAACAACCAAAGGGATGGCCAAGCGCAATCGCGCCACCGTTAAGGTTCACTTTCTGATCCATCACATCGAGCAATTCCAGATCTTTCAACACCGGCAGGGCCTGAGCTGCAAAAGCCTCATTGAGCTCCACGCAATCGATATCGCTCATGCTCATGCCAGCGCGCTTAAGCATTTTCTGGGTAGAAGGCACCGGACCATACCCCATAATGGACGGATCAACACCCGCCACACCCATACCGATAATACGTGCGCGCGGTTTGGCGCCTATCGCTCTCGCTTTGGCACCTGACATAACCAACATGACCGATGCGCCATCAGCAATTTGCGAGCTGGTGCCGGCGGTTACCGTACCGTTGCGCGGATCGAAAGCCGGGTTCAGTTCAGCCAAACTTTCCAGGGTCGTGTTGCTACGAATGGTGTTGTCCTGAGTAACCATGATTTTCATGCCGTCTTCATCGTGACCTTCGATGGCAATGATTTCCTTGTCAAAACGACCGTTTTGCCGGGCGTCGTGAGCGCGCATGTGCGAACGCAGGCCAAACTGGTCCTGTTGCTCGCGAGTAATGCCGTGCAACATACCCAGCGCCTCGGCTGTCATGCCCATCATGCCGGCAGCGCGAGCAACATGCTTGCTCGCTTGTGGGTTGGGGTCGATGCCGTGGCTCATGGCAAGGTGGCCCATATGCTCCACACCGCCCACCAAGAACACATCGCCATTACCGGTCATGATGCCTTGAACCGCCGTATGCAGCGCCGACATGGATGAACCACAGAGGCGGCTTACCGTTTGACCCGCAACCGTGTGCGGAAGAACCGTGAGCACAGACATCATGCGCGCGATGTTCCAGCCCTGCTCCAGAGTCTGGTTTACACAACCCCAGATCACGTCTTCGATATCAGCCGGATCTAACTCGGGATTGCGCGCCAGCAGGCCGTCTACCAAGGCCGCTGACATATTTTCGGCACGTACATTGCGGTACACACCATTTTTTGAACGCCCCATCGCGGTTCTGGCGCAATCGACGATTACTACATCAGTATCTTGATAACTCATATTATTGCTCCTGCACCAGATTAATTAAAAAAATGTTCGCCGTTTGCGGCCATTGCCCGCAGACTCTCGGTCGGCTGGTACAACTTGCCGAGACTGGAGAAACGGTCTGTCATTTCACAGAATACTTTCGCACCCATCTGGTCTATGTAACGCAAAGCGCCGCCACGAAACACCGGGAAGCCGATACCCATGATCAAGCCCATATCAGCATCTTCGGGGCAGCTGACAATGTTTTCATCGAGGCAGCGCATGGTTTCAACGCACATTGGAATCATCATGCGCGCCACGATGTCTTCGTCGGCAATTTCAAGCGAACCTTTTGCTGCGTCCTGCTGCATTTTCAAAGCCGTTTCGTCTTCTACTTTGCGCGGCTTGCCCTTCTTGTCCTGCTCGTAGCGGTAAAAGCCGATGCCGTTTTTCTGACCGTAACGATCGGCTTTAAACATCATTTCCGAAATGCCGGTGTAATCGTGTTTCATACGATCTGGGAAGCCTTCAGCCATCACTTCAGCAGCGTGGTAACCGGTATCAATACCAACCACATCCATCAAATAAGCCGGGCCCATGGGCATACCGAATTTTTCCATAACCTTATCGATGCGGCGGAAATCGACACCGTCACGCACCAGCATGTCAAAGCCTGCAAAGTACGGGAACAACACGCGGTTAACGAAAAAGCCTGGGCAGTCGTTAACAACGATTGGGGTTTTACCCATTTGCACCGCGTATTTCACGACGCGTGCGATGGTGTCTTCGCTGGTTTTGGCGCCACGAATAACTTCGACCAAAGGCATTTGATGCACAGGGTTAAAGAAGTGCATACCGCAGAAATTTTCTGGGCGTGACAGCGGCTCTGCCAAATAAGAAATAGAAATTGTCGAGGTATTGGAAGCCAGCACCGCGTCTTTGCGAATGTGTTTCTCGCACTCGGTAAGTACCGCATGTTTGACTTTAGAATTTTCGACAACGGCTTCGACAATTACGTCGGCTTTATCAAAGCCGGTGTAATCGAGCGTCGGTCGAATACTGCACAGAACATCACCCATTTGCAGCGCCGACATGCGCCCTTTATCCACGCGCCTGGCCAGTAATTTGCTAGCTTCGCTCATGCCTAAATCTAGTCCGGCATCGGCGATATCTTTCATCAGAATGGGCGTGCCCTTGGAGGCCGACTGGAAGGCAATACCGCCACCCATGATGCCTGCACCCAAGACAGCGGCTTTACTGACAGCAGCTGCCTTGTCTTCCCACTGTTTATTGCGCTTGCCGAGTGCTTGTTGGTTCAAAAACAAGCCAACCAGTGCGGTAGCTTCGGGCGTTTTAGCCAGCTTGGCGAAATACCCTATCTCAACTTCAATCGCTTCATCGCGCTTCAAGCCAGCATTTTTTTCCATCGATTTAACAACGGTCAAGGGCGCCGGCATTCTGGTGCCCGCCTGCTGGGCAACCAAGGCTTTACCTGTGGTGAAGGCCATCATGCGTTCGATATCGTTCAGCTGAACCGGCTCAAGTTTTTCCTGACGACGCGCCGTGTAATCAAAGGTGCCGTCGATAGCCTTAGCCAGCAGGTCCAGCGCAGCTTCGCGCAGCTTTTCGGGTGCGACAACGGCATCGACACCGCCGTCCTTCAGTGCACTATCAGGTTTCTGATCATTGCCGGTCGCTGCCCACATAGCTGCGTTGTCCGGACCGATAACACGCGGCAAACGCACGGTGCCACCAAAACCGGGGTTGATGCCCAATTTAACTTCGGGCAGACCGACCCGAGCCTTACTGGACATAACGCGGTAGTCACAGGCCAGACACATTTCAAAACCACCGCCCAGCGCGATACCGTTGATCGCGACCACGCTTGGCACAGGTAGGTCTTCGAAACGGCTGAAGATACCGTTCGCTTCGCGGATCTGCGCCTTGAGCTCATCATCCACCAACTTGAACATCTCGGTAAATTCCATGATGTCGGCACCGACGATAAACACGGATTTAGCGCTGGTTACCAGCACACCCTTGAGGTCTTTCTCGGCGGCCAGAGCCTTAGTTGCCGCATCCAAATCGCGAAGCGTGAGCTGGTCAAATTTGTTGACTGATTCGCCTTGCAGATCAAAACAAAGTTCGGCGATGCTGTTATCTAAATACTTGGCCGTTACGGCCTTGCCTTCGTAAATCACGTGGTTTCCTCACATCATGAATTATTCGCTGCCACCCGAACCCCACTAAGGTGAATTCCATAGTGCTTAGTCAGGTCATAGCCGTCGACTGGCTTTATGTTTACCATGTAAACATGGGGTGCAGACATTACCCTATCGTATAGACATTGGCAACCGCCCAACGGCCTGATTCACTCGGTCAGACAGTCTGGATCGAAGCGGTATTCCTCCGCCAGCCAAGCCCTAAGTTCCGTCGTCGCCGGGTGATTGCAGGCGGCGTATTCTTGGCTCAGGCGCTGACGCTCTGCCGATTCAATCGCGTCTAGGCCCTGAGTTTGAAACAAGCTCCAATCGCGCGTTAACAATCTCGCCAACTCCGCCGGCAAACGATCCATTGCTTGTGCCCGAAGGGCGTCAGCGTCGAACTCGCCGACACCATATAGAGCGGGCAGGCTCGATAGTGCCAATTTGGATAACTCGGCCTGATTCATGGGGTTAACAAAATGCCCCGCCGAACAATGTCGCAGCGCCCGAGATCGATGGGTAAAGGCGTTCAAGTTTAAAAACCGCGAGCTCTTAAGGCCATCGTTTACGGGATAGTTATCCCACAACAGCGGCTTGCGGCCCGCTTGCTCTTGAAATGCATCGCAATCGACCTGACCCAGCGTCTCGCTGAGCACTTTCTCACCGGTCCAGAGAATATCGACCTCAGCGCCAAGCCCCCCCGCCAGCTCACGTAAATAATCAGCTGGGCGCAGTCCGAACACGTCGTCAAGAATCGGGTCATTGCTGTAGTAACTCGGACATACCGCCAGCGCGCCGTTAAATTCTGCTGCAACATCGGCGCTAACCGCGCATTGATTCTGCGCCAACCCTGCGTGATCGCAGCGCATATCGTCGAACAACAACCACAACACATCGGGATCAAGGCTGTTGATTTTTTCCAACACCCGCTTCAGCGCATCCCGATCGCCAGCACCATAGTGTTGTTGCAGGCCCATCGGCGACAGGCCCACGCCCCACTTGAGTCCTTGAGCGCGGCAGTGCCCACCAAACTCCCGCAATTTTTTTAGCCATTGTGCCGAAAATGGCGCACACCACTCGGAACGCAAAGCGCTATCGCCCTTGGGCGCATAAATATAGTGGTTATAGCCATTGTGACTGAGGAATTCAGCCATATCCCGACGTTGATCCCAGCTCCATTGCCGACCGTAAAAGCCCTCGATCAAACCGAGCGCGAAATCACTCATTGCCTACTTACTAGTGAGCAACTAGCCACGAAAGTATCGCTGCTCGACAAAGGGCTTACTGCGAACACTAACGGGGATTTTGTTATTTCGAACTTCCGCATAGATCGGTGCCCCACTTTCTACCAACTCGGCATCTACATAGCCCATGGCCACCGGTTTACCGACACTGGGGCCAAAACCACCGCTGGTAACCTTGCCGCAAACCTTGCGCTGCTCGTCTAGCAGCCGCGAACCTTCACGAACCGGCGCCCTGCCTTCAATATCTAGGAGTACCCGTTTTAGCGCACTGCCCTGCCCCCAACTAGCCGCGATAATGTCAGCGCCGGGATAAGCACCCTCGCGCTCGCCACCCGGCCTCCGCGCTGGCGAAACCGCCCATTTGAGATTGGCACTAACGGGCGTTGTATCGGTATCTATGTCGTGACCGTAGAGGCACAGGCCCGCTTCAAGTCGCAGTGAATCGCGCGCACCCAAACCGATCGGTGAAATTTCCGGACAGGCGAGCAACAGCTCGGCAAGGGCTTGTGCATCTGAACCCGCTACCGATATTTCGTAGCCGTCTTCGCCAGTGTAACCAGAGCAGCTAACCCAGCACGCAACGCCTTGGATCTCAACATTGGCCGTATCCATAAAACGCATGGCACCCAGCGGTGGCGCCAAGCGAGTCATTGCCTCTCGTGCTTTTGGGCCCTGAACCGCAAGCAAGGCTCGATCGTCGAACAATTCAAGATCAATACCGGCGGGCAAGCCCTGCCGCAGCCAGGCAAAATCTTGGTGTTTGCAAGCAGCGTTGACGACCAACATGAAATGGTCGCCGCAGTTGGCAAACATCAGATCGTCACGAATGCCGCCATCGGCGTTGGTCAGCAAGCCGTAACGCTGTCGATTCAAACCCAAACCCAAGACGTCTTGCGGCAATAGGCTCTCTAGCGCCTGCGCCAGATTCGGCCCCTTTGCGCGAATCTGCCCCATATGCGATACATCGAATAGGCCGGCACTTTCTCGTGTCGAGAGATGCTCTTTCATGACGCCTGCGGGGTACTGGACCGGCATCGAATAGCCAGCAAAGGGCACCATTTTTGCGCCCAGTTTTTCGTGTAAATCAGACAGAGGAGTTTTCAGAAGATCAAACAATTCAGTCGTCCTTTTCCTGGCTTAAGCCGTTGGCGTACGCACTCAAGCGGCGAGCTTGAATAAGCGATCAAAATTCTCGGCGGTTTGCTCTGCCACCTGTTCAAAACTGATGCCCTTTATGTCCGCAACGCACTGGGCGACTTCAACGACATATTTGGGTTCATTCTTTTTACCTCGGTAAGGCATCGGCGCAAGGTAGGGCGAATCCGTTTCTATAAGCATCCGCTCCAGCGGCACATGGGCAACGACCTCGCGTAAATCCGCAGCATTTTTAAAGGTGATAATACCCGAAAAGGAAATATAAAAGTTCATTTCCAATGCTGCCTTCGCCATTTCCAGACTTTCGGTAAAGCAATGCAGCACGCCCGCTACATTCGGATCAGATGCTTCACGAATAATGGCCAGCGTATCTTCGCGAGCGTCTCGCGTATGTACAATGCTCGGTTTGCCGGTTTGGGCTGAAGCGCGCAGGTGATTGTAAAAGCTCTCCTGCTGTTCGCTTTTCTTATCCTGCGTGTAGTAGTAGTCGAGCCCAGTCTCGCCGATTGCAATGACCAGTTCGTCATCGGCCAGCGCCACCAGCTCGTCCACGGCTTCAACTTGATCTGCGATATCGAGCGGGTGAATGCCTACCGATGCGTAAATACCTTCAAAACGTCGTGCAATCTCAATCACCGTCGGCGCGTTGCTGCGATCTATACCGATACACAGCATTCTGGCAACACCGCGCTCACGCGCAGCAGCTACGGCGGCGGCGAGGTCGCCGTCATAGGGAGAGAGATCCAATCTGTCCAGATGACAGTGGCTATCAGTCAATAACATAGAAGTCCAACGTGTTAAGTGACATAACTGCCAAGCAATTACGTCGATTGCCAAGCCTACATAGTATGGGTAGCGCGATCAGAACCCAGCATGCCGGCCAGATACTCTTCAATTTTACGATTAGCTGTGGTGTCATCACCGACAAATTGAACACCAATGCCGGGGCTGCGATTGCCTTGGGCGCCACGCGGCGTAATCCACACCACTTTACCGGCTACTGGCAGTTTTTCAGCTTCTTCCATCAAGGTGAGCAGCATGAAAACTTCATCACCAATACGGTAAGTCTTATTTGTAGGAATAAAGAGGCCGCCGCCATTAACGAAGGGCATATAGGCACTGAACAAAACGGACTTGTCCTTGATGTTCAGTGCTAGCATTCCGCCCTTACCGCCCGGATTTAACGCCATAATCGACTTTTCCTAATTCTTGATGCGCAAAGCATAGCCTTTGCGCGCTCACAGGCCAAGCCCTGTCGGTGTTTGCGAGCCATCAGGCCCATGCAATCAGAAAGGATTCGAGCGTCAGCCGCTTGTTGAGGGCAACTCCGCGCTGCAGCTGCGCGCGTAGCTCAAGCGCGAGATCGAGCTGCTGACTAATGGCTTTTGCCGGTCGCGCCACCCACCCGCTCCAAGGCTCCTGCAAGTGCTCAGCCTGCGCCACCATATGACTGCGAAATAGCACATGGAAACGCTGGCTCAACCAATCGAGTAAAAACTCGACCTCATTTTCTAATAGTGCGTCCACCGCCTCGAACAGGGTTTTATGCCCCGCCGCCCAAGCCGACAAACTCGCATCGCACTGACTTCGGCGCGCCAGTCCATCCGCCTCAAAGAGCGCCTTTGCCGCCAGCGGCCGCCCCGACATTTCACCTAAACAGGCCAAACACTGCGCTTCATCCGGGATCATCACCCGCAGCCAATCAAGTGCCAGCTCGCGCTCCGGCACCGGAAAAGCCATTTTCCGGCAGCGCGAGCGGATGGTAGCAAGCAAGCGCGCAGGTGTATCGCTCACCAATATCAGCACCGTATCGCCACTGGGTTCTTCCAGAGTTTTTAGCAAGGCATTCGCAGTGTTGTTGTTCATCGCATCGGCTGGAAAGATTTGAATAACCTTTCTGCCACCCGAGCTATGTGCCGTTTTATTGCAAACTTCCACAAGCTCCCTGACCTGATCAACACCAATCTGCTTCTTGCCTTCCAGCGTGGTAATGGTGTGGAGGTCAGGGTGATCCATGCCAAAATGACACTCCCGACACTGCCCGCAAGCGCCCTGCGCCGTTGGTGCTTCACAGACCAGCGCCTGCATTAATACCCGCGCAAAACGGCGTTTGCCAATACCCTCGGGGCCCGACAGCAGCAGTGCATGGGGCATACGATCATTCTCGCGCAAACCGTCGATTTGCTGCCATTGTGCTATATGCCAAGGTAAAACGGATTCGTTCACGGTGTACCCTCGGCAATCAGCACTTCCAAGGCAGCGACCACGGCGGCGCTCACTTGCGCCACCGATTGGGCCGCGTCAACAATATGGAAGCGCGACGAATCAGCTTTTGCACGAGCGAGATAAGCTCGGCGTACATTCTCAAAAAACTCCATTTTCTCCGATTCAAAGCGATCCAGATCGCCGCGATTTAGGGCTCGCTCCAGACCGACTGCCGGATCCAAATCTAGCAAAATTGTACAATCAGGCTGCAGCCCTTCCTGCACCAGAGATTCCAGTGATTCAATCAAAGCAAGCGGCAACCCTCTGCCCCCCCCCTGATAGGCATAGGTTGCATCGGTGAAACGATCGCTCACCACCCATTCACCACGAGCAAGCGCTGGCTTAATGACGCCTTCAATATGCTGAGCGCGAGCAGCAAACACCATCAGTAACTCGGCCTTGGCATCAACAGCTTCTTCGCGAGGCGACAACAACAGCTCGCGTAATTCCTCAGCCAGCGGCGTGCCACCGGGCTCGCGGGTTTGAATATAGGGGACCTGGTGCTTGTCGAGACAGGCAAGCATGGCGGCGAGGTTAGTCGATTTACCTGAGCCTTCGGTTCCTTCCAGCGTGACAAATTTTCCACGCTGTACTGGTTCTGACATGCGGTTACTGCTCCTGCGGCGGTTTGGGGGCGCGAGGAGACGAATGATAGCCCGTTCGCCTGCTCAACTGATAGTCGCGAACCGCCCGTCGGTGCTCTTCAAAGGTTTTGGAGAAATAGTGACTGCCGTCACCACGGGCAACAAAGTACAAGGCGCCATCCTGCTGCGGGTGCAGGCTCGCGTGAATAGCCGCCAAACCCGGCATGGCGATGGGTGTCGGCGGTAGGCCCTTGTGCCGATAGGTGTTGTAGGAATTGCTGTCGTCTAGCAAATGCTTGCTCCGCAGATTGTGTTTTTCTTCTTCGCGCAATCCATAAATAACCGTTGGATCGGTTTGCAGGCGCATATTTTTTTGCAGCCGCGACACAAATACGCCAGCGATACGTTCACGCTCGTCGGGCTGACCCGTTTCGCGCTCGACAATCGATGCCATAATTAGCGCCTCATAGGCTGACTGGTACGGAAGCTCATCGACCCGCTTGGCCCACTCCTGCTCCAGCACCAGCTGCATTCTTCTGTAGGCTCGCTTGAGAATACTGAGATCACTCACACCCTTCACAAAACTATAGGTATCCGGGAAGAACAAGCCTTCCGGGTGCGGGTTAAGCGGGGAATCTATTTCCAACTGTTTCCACAGGGGAAGCTCAAGCTGGTATCGCTGTTCCAGCTCGGGCTGCACCGCCAGATGAGCCAGCAACTCCTTGAAGGTACGCCCCTCCACCAGAGTTATCTGATAATAAATGACATCGCCGCTAATCATTAAATCGAGCAGTTCGTAACTATTAATCCCTCTACGCAAGGCATATTCACCGGCTTTTATCGAACCCGCCTTGCCGGCAAGGCGGGCATAGATATTGAGCAGTGTGCTGGAGTAGTCAATAAGTTGGGCCCGCTTTAGCTGCACGCTCATCGATGAAAATCCGGTGCCCGGGGCGAGGTTCAATGACGCGCTTGCACCGGAAATTGCCAACGGTTTGGACAGCTGGCTATCGGCCCAAATAACGGCTACCGAACTTAGCGTGATGAAAATTAATAGCAGAC
>JBLHMO010000049.1:0-21485 GCA_047622145.1 Paracoccaceae bacterium
TTCGCGGTACTGCCATGCGCTCTGAGCCAACCATGTACGCTGGCCGCGAGCAGGTAAACCCACAGGCCGGTATTGATTGCGCCAAAGACGTGTACAAGCAAGCTGGCATCGTTAATCCGCGCAAAGAACTAGATTGCGCCGAGGTCTACGTGCCGTTCTCATGGTACGAGCCGATGTGGTTGGAAAATCTAGGCTTCGCCGATGTCGGTCAGGGCTGGAAACTGACCATGGAAGGGGCCACCTCGCTAGATGAAAAAGGTGACATCCCATGGAACTGTTCCGGTGGTGTATTATCGTCAAACCCTATCGGTGCGTCCGGTATGATTCGCTTCGCCGAAGCGGCTCGTCAGGTACGCGGCGATGCTGGCAACCACCAGGTTGACGGCGCCAAGCTGGCGCTGGGGCATGCCTACGGTGGCGGCGCGCAGTTTTTCGCCATGTGGGTGGTCGGATCAGAAAAAGCCTAAGCGAAATGGCGTAAAACCTAACCGGCCACAGAGAGTGGCCGGTGTTATAAGACAGGAAGGGAAAAATGCAATTCAACTTAGCTGACATGTTTGAAGTGGTAGCCGACACGGTGCCTGAGCGCGAAGCAATGGTTTGCGGCGACCATCGCACCACCTTTGGCGACCTCGACAAACGCGCTAATAAAATGGCGCATTACCTGGCGACGCAGGGCGTAAAAGCAGGCGACCACGTTGGCCTTTATATGTACAACTGCAACGAGTACATGGAAGCTGTGTTGGCCTGCTTCAAAATTCGCGCGGTCCCTATCAACGTCAACTACCGTTATGTCAAAGATGAATTGCTCTATATTTTCGACAACGCGGATATGGTGGCCTGCATACATAATCGCGAGTTTACGCCGCACATCGCCGACATTCGCAATGCTGCCCCCGACTTAAAAACCTTTGTTGCGGTTGACGATAGTAGCGGCGAAGACCTTGCTAGCATTGGCTCGGTCGAATACGAAACGGCTCTGGAAGGGCAGACTGACGCCCGAGATTTCGGCGAGCGCTCGGCAGACGACTACTTTATTCTGTATACCGGTGGTACGACGGGTATGCCAAAAGGTGTTATGTGGCCGCACCAGAATGTGTTTTTCGCCGCCATGGGTGGCGGCGGGCATTTCTCGCCAAATGGCCCCTGTGAGAAGCCGGAAGATATCGCAACGCGAGTAGCAGAAAACCCCTTATGCGGTATCGCACTGGCACCGCTAATGCACGGCGCTTCTTGGTGGTATGCCTGTATCCAGCTGTTGGCGGGTAACAAGCTCGTATTGAACGACAAGAAATCCTTGCAAGGCGACCACGTCTGGTCAATTTGCGAAAGAGAAAAAGTAAATGCGGTGCAGATAGTGGGTGACGCTATGGCCATACCACTGCTGGATTCGCTGGAAGCTAACCCTGATCGCTGGGATCTTGGTGCCATCTTCAATGTTGGTTCCGGTGGAGCGGTTTTCTCTGAAGCCAAACAGAGCGGCTTTCGAAAACATTTCCCGAATGTCTTTATCACTAACAGCTTTGGCTCGTCTGAAGCCGGTCAAATGGGTATGGATAACGGCGAGAAAAAATCTGAAGCCGGTCTGGGTAATGTTACTCGCTCAGAATTTATGGACGTAATCGTTGAAGAAGAAACGCCACCTCGCCATGCAAAACTTGGCGAGAAAGGTATCTTTGCCCGCTCCGGCTATATTCCTATGGGCTACTACAATGACCCAGAGAAAACGGCCAAAACGTTTATCCAGGTAGAGGGTAAAAGGTGGTTGTTGACGGGTGATGAAGCCAAGCTCGAAGACGATGGCTCAATCACTGTGTATGGACGGGGCTCTAATTGCATCAATAGCGGCGGCGAAAAAATATTCCCTGAAGAAGTCGAGAATGCACTGAAAGCCCATGAAGGTATATTCGATGCCTTAGTCGTGGCGACGCCTGATGATCGCTGGGGTAGCAAAGTAACCGCAGTGGTGCAGCTGCGTGATGCCGTTAATCTGACGCTCGCCGAGATTCAGGATCACTGCCGCAATCATATTGCCGGTTACAAGCTGCCGCGGTCGCTGCATCTTATTGATTCTGTGCCGCGCCAGCCCAGTGGTAAGCCTGATTATAAAACGGCGAAGGCCTATGCCCTTGAAGGCAAAGGCGAAGTAGCTTAATAGGAGTCGGACGTCGGGTATCTGGCGTCTGACGCTAAGGTGTGCCAGCTGGAAGGAGGGTTTTTTTCGTCCGACGTCAGACTTCCGACGTCCAGCCACTCAAATAAAACGCCGGAGCCTGCACGCGCTCGCACCTATCTAACGGAGTCCAAAATGCCCGAACTCGACATAAGTACTAAAAATTGTATCGTCGAACAAGAAGGTAAAACCCTAATTGTTACCCTCAATCGCCCAGAGGCGAAGAACGCATTCAGCCCTGAAATGCTATTGGGTATGTACAAAGCTTGGCGTCGACTAGACGAAGACGACTCTCTGATGTGCGCTATTTTGACAGCAAACGGTGATACCTTTTCTGCGGGTATGGACTTAAAGGCTGGTGCCGATGGCGATCAAAAAAGCACAGAAGAATTCATGGAGGTTATGGCGAAAGTGCCAAACGTTCATTGGCAGGCACTGCTGCGTGACAACCGTCCCAACAAGCCAATTATTCTGGCCGTAGAAGGTTACGCCCTAGCCGGTGGCACCGAAATTTTGATGGGCACCGATATTCGTGTCGGCGCCGAAGATTCTGTTTACGGTGTTACCGAAGTTGCGCGCGGTCTGTACCCCATGGCCGGCTCCAGTATTCGTTTGCCACGTCAAATCCCTTACTGCCTAGCTGCTGAGATTGTGTTGCTTGGGCGCCACGTAACATCCAAGGAGGCGCTGGACTGGGGCTTGATAAATCGCGTTGTACCCAAGGGCGAAACCTTAAACGAAGCCAAGAAAGTTGCCGAACAAATCGGTAAAACAGGTCCGCTGGCGTTAAAGGCCGTTGTGCGTTCGCTGCGTGAGTTGCAGACTGATGTTGCAGAAGATGAAGCTATGCTCAAATCCGACGAATTGGCTGGCCCTGTATTTGCATCGAAAGACGCGAAAGAAGGGATGCGAGCTTTTAAGGAAAAGCGTCCGGCTGTCTTTACCGGCGAATAATCTTGGCGATGAGCATACTGGAGCGCCTGTTTCGCGAGGAACAGGCGTTTTTTTATAGCCAGCTTTGTAGGGAGAGATGCAAATGTCAGGGCCATTAAAGGGCATAAAAATCATCGAAATGGCGGGCATTGGTCCAGGGCCGTATGCAGGCATGCTGCTGGCCGACATGGGGGCTGAGGTAATTCGTATCGATCGTGCCGCAGCTCAGGCGAACCCGAGTGAGGTAACATCGCGAGGCAAGCGCAGCATAGTGCTGGACCTTAAGAAGTCGGAATCGGTCGAGTTAGTGCTGACCTTGCTGAAAAGCGCAGATGCCTTGTTTGAAGGTTTTAGGCCTGGGGTGATGGAGAAGTTGGGATTGGGGCCAGATATCTGCCTGCAGCGCAATCCACGTCTCGTTTACGGTCGCATGACGGGCTGGGGTCAAGATGGCCCACTGTCGAAAACGGCCGGACATGACATCAATTACATTGCGGTGACGGGCGCGCTGGATGCTATCGGCCGCGCGGACAGCGGCCCAGTTCCACCGCTGAACCTTGTTGGCGACTATGGCGGTGGCTCGATGTTTCTTGTTACCGGCATGCTGGCAGCTCTGCTGGAAGCTAAAAACTCAGGAAAGGGTCAGGTTGTAGACGCGGCTATCACGGATGGCGTGATATCGTTGATGGCGCCCACTCAGGCCTATCTGGCAGGTGGTACCTGGGAAGTGCAGCGCCAATCGAATTGGCTGGACGGTGGTTCGCACTTCTACGATACCTACGTATGTGCAGACGGTAAGTATGTTTCGATCGGATCGATAGAGCCGCAATTCTATGCACTGCTCGCAGAAAAGCTTGAATTGGATCTCGGTGAAGGCGGCTACACGCACCTATTTGAAAAAGACAAGTGGCCACTTTACAAAAAGGCAATCTCAGATCGCATCAGGACTAAAACCCGCGATGAGTGGTGTGGCATAATGGAAGGCACGGATGTCTGCTTTGCGCCGGTACTCAATATGAATGAGGCCACAGACTATGCGCATAATACGGCCCGTAAAAATTACGTCGAGGTTGATGGGGTGCAACAGTCTGCACCAGCGCCACGGTTTTCCCGCACGCCATCAACTATACAGTCAGGACCTTGCGCCGCAGGCGCTCAGACTTCCAGCATTTTGTCCGACGCTGGTTACAGTCAGCAAGATATACAGGCCTTGGAAACGGCAGGAGTCATCGAACATGAGTAATCATATGAATAATCCGCTACATCAGCCCACATCGGACGACATGCGCGTCGACGATTTTCAGGCACTGGTCAGGCAGCGACGCTCGGTACGCGCGTTTTCGCCCGATTCAGTCGCGCCAGCACTATTGGAATCTGTCTTTAGTGCGGCGCAATATGCGCCATCAAACTGTAATACCCAGCCTTGGCAAACGGTTGTCGTTAGCGGTGCGGCCAAAGATAGACTGAAGAAGCGCATCAGCGAAGATTTTGTCGCTGGTAAAATGACGATGGACTTCCCCTACGACGGCAAGTACGCGGGTGTGTACAAAGATCGCCAATACGCCTCAGCCCATGCGCTCTATGAAGCATTAGGCATCACCAGAGAAGACAAGGCGGCTCGCGGTGAGGCTTTTTTTCGAAACTTCGAGTTTTTCGGCGCTCCGCATGTAGCCTTTCTTTTTTTGCCGGAACCCTTTGGTATTCGTGAAGCTGCTGATCTTGGCATGTACGCGCAAAATTTGATGTTAAGCCTCAGCGCTCATGGGCTAGCCAGTTGCCCGCAAACGGCGTTGAGCTTTTTCGCCGACCAGATACGTGAAGAACTCGATATTCCCGCCTCGCAAAAATTGCTATTCGGTATTTCATTTGGCGCCGAAGTTGTTGGCCATCCCGCAAACGCATGCCGCACCGAGCGCGCCGATCTAGCCGCAGCGGTTAATTTTATAAACGAATAGTAGGTACTCTTATGTCCGTTACGATGTCCGATACCATTTTACAAAATCTCGACGAAGATGGCGTTTTACTGATTACGCTGAACCGGCCCCATAAGAAAAATGCGTTTAACGTTGAGCAGTGGACGGCTTTTCGTGAGGCGATCAATGCAGCCAAAGAAAATCCCAAAGTCGCGTGTCTGGTTATTACGGGCGGCGGTACGGATTTTTCTTCAGGTGTAGATCTGAACGACATGGCGAATGCCGATGGCGACACCGAGCACCCCTTTGTGTCCAGTGCTAAAGCCCT
The DNA here is from genome assembly GCA_047622145.1 of Paracoccaceae bacterium. Classification (GTDB taxonomy): domain Bacteria; phylum Pseudomonadota; class Gammaproteobacteria; order Pseudomonadales; family Spongiibacteraceae; genus Litorivivens. The sequence continues at coordinate 5,348 of JBLHMO010000049.1, forward strand.
GCTGGATTTTGACAAGCCACTGATCTGCGCAGCAAAAGGTGTAGCAGTGGGAGGCGGTGCAACACTGCTGCTTAATGCCGACATAGTATACGTAGGTGAAAGCCTGCGAATGCGCTTTCCCTTCGTGCAATTAGGGCTGGTGCCCGAATGGGGCAGTAGCTATACCCTGCAGACTATAATTGGCGCGCGCCGTGCTGCTGAACTCATGTATACAGCGGAATGGATTAACGCCGATCGTGCCGTCGAAGTTGGTATCGCCACCGCGAAGGTCAGTGACGACGGTTTACTTGATCTCGCGATGGTCAAGGCCCGCGAAATTGCGCAGTGGCCTATTACTTCGCTGGTGGAAACCAAGCGTTTAATGCGACGGGTGCATTTGCAGTCGGTACATGCAGCCAATGAAATCGAGCAGGAAGTTATGATGCGATTGGCTGGCTCGCCAGAAAATATAGAATCGGTGATGGCCTTTTTGGAAAAGCGAACGCCGGATTTCAAACAGTTCCGGAAGTAAGTGAAAAGACCTTATGCAGAAACATTTTATTTCAGCTCAAGCCTTACTCGATGATGCCTTTGAACTGGCGGCAATGGTTATTGAAAGCGGCTTCCGGCCTGACTGCATTATCGCGCTGTGGCGCGGCGGTACGCCGGTCGGCATCGCTGTACAGGAATTGTTTGAATGCTGCGGCTTGGCGGTCGATCACATTGCCATTCGCACATCGTTGTACAGCGGCGTGGGCCAGCGTGAACGTCGAGTGAAAGTGCACAACCTAGACTATATTTTCAATAACTTTAGCACCAACAATAAGCTGCTGATTGTCGACGACGTATTTGATACTGGCTTAACCTTGAAGGCGGTGTTAGCCGAGATTCGTAATAATTTGGGAGTAGGTCAGCAGGGCGATATTCGCTTGGCGGTTCCGTGGTTTAAACCGGCCCGCAATCAAGCGGCGATAAAGCCTGATTACTATTTGCGTGAAACTGACGACTGGCTGGTGTTTCCGCATGAGATCTGCGATTTGAGTCGTGAGGAAATGGGCGCTAAAGGCGGGCGGGTGGCCGAGATCGTGGATCGTATGGGAGCCCTCACTGCGAAAAAACCGAGTTTGTAGTGGCATTAGCTGACTACGCTGAGCCTCTGTCGGAGGCTCTATTGGCTGATATACAGCGTGCCTTCGATCAGTCCTATCAGTTGGCCTGTGAAAAGCTGGGGTATGCCGACAAGGTTCCCGAGTTGCGGATGAGCCTGAAAAGCCGCCGAATGGCGGGGCGGGCCATGCCCCAGCACAATGTGATTGAACTCAATAAGGTCATTTTCCGTAATAATCCGCAGTGGTCTTTTGTTTACGATACCGTTGCCCACGAGATGGCACATATTGTCGCCAGTAGGCGCTTTCGCTCCCATGCCCATGATGCGCGCTGGAAGGCTGTGGCTGAGACCTTGGGTGCAACGCCGCGGGCATCTGGCCAGTTTGATATCGCCAATGCCGAAGTTCGAAAACCCGCCAAGGGAAAAACGTACCCCTTTATTTGCGATTGCCAGCCCTTCGATTTTGGTCCGCAGCGCTTGAGCAATTTCCTGAAAGGCAGTCGCTATCAATGCCGCACATGCAAATCTGAGATCAAACCGGATTTGCGAGATGAACTGGCGTTCAGCTCGATTAAAAGTCCCTTGAAACGTGCGAGATTGAAACTGCGAGCGGTATAGCTTTGGGGGCAGAGTAAAAACTATTTCTCAATCAAGAATAGCTACGTCGGCCTACAAGATAGTTTTTACTCTGACTCAAAAAAGGCGCGTTCATTTGTGAGCGCGCCTTTTTAGCTGATGGCCGAACTAGATTAGTTGCAAGACTGCGCCAACTAAACTTCCAACAACCAGTGTGGCACTGGCCAAGGCTCCCAGTCCAAATCCAGCGCCGCGTTTTGCAGGATCTGCCACGTAGCCGCGTAGATAAAGAATGCGGCCAACGAAAAAGAGTACGCCCAAACTTACCGCTGCGATCTCATGAACAAAGATGGAAAACATCAGGATACCTGGGATCACCATCACAAGTTGCTCTAAGGTATTTTGGTGAACGCGGAAATAACGTTCAAACTCAGGATGACCACTGATGGCCGGGGCGGCAACGCCGGTGCGTCCACGTGCCATTCCGACAAGAAGGCCAAAGGCGAAATATTGTAATAACAAAATACTGACGATTGCTGCTATATAGGGCGTCAGTGCCATGTCGTGGATTCCTTGTTTTTAATATTGTAGGAAATGCAAATTACTTAATTCAGTGTCGAGGGGATTGCCCACACTGCTAGTCAGTAAATGGCACAAACTCTCCGGAGGACAGTTTGTGCCTGATTTTGTCGTCGTTAGACGAGTTCAATGGCCGTCGCCAGCGCTTCACCGCCGCCGATACAGAGCGTGGCTATACCGCGCTTCTTGCCGTGTTTCTGCAGGGCGTAGATCAGGCTCAGAATAATACGCGAACCGGTTGAGCCAATGGGGTGACCTTGGGCGCAGGCACCGCCGTGCACGTTGACTTTGGCGTGATCAATGTCGAGGCCCTGCATGGCTAGCATGGTAACCATAGCGAAGGCTTCGTTGATTTCCCACAAATCGACGTCGTCTTTAGACCAGCCCGTTTTTACCAGCAATTTTTCCACGGCGCCAATCGGAGCTGTGGTAAATAGATCGGGGTCGTGGGAGTTGCGGCTGTGGGCAACCATTCGCGCCAGTGGCTTGATGCCGCGCTTCTCAACTTCTTCAGCGCTCATCAGAATCAGGGCCGAAGCGCCATCACTGATCGAGCTGGAGTTGGCTGCGGTTACTGTGCCGTCTTTTTTGAAGGCCGGTCGCAGGGTGGGAATTTTATCTAAGTTAGCTTTTCCGGGCTGCTCGTCTTGCGCAACGGTAACTTCACCTTTGCGGGTTTTGATCGTAACCGGTACCGTCTCGGCGTCGAGACTGCCATCGTCGATAGCTTTTTGCGCGCGCACCAATGATTCGATTGCAAAGGCATCCATGTCTTCACGGCTTAAGCCGTAGTCGTCAGCGGTAGCCTGAGCGAAGTTGCCCATCATGCCGCCCTGGTATGCATCTTTTAGCCCGTCAAAGAACATATGGTCTTCCAAGGCTTTACCGCCGCTGCCAAAACCGCCGCGACCGCCCAGAACGAGGTGCGGTGCATTGCTCATGCTTTCCATGCCGCCGGCGAGTGCGATACGGCAAGTGCCTGCCTTAATGGCGTCGTGGGCGTAAATCGTGGTTTGCATGCCCGAGCCACATAATTTGTTTACGGTAACGCAACCGGTGGTTTTGGGAATGCCAGCAGCCAGTGCCGCTTGACGGGCCGGGCCCTGCTTGAGGCCGGCTGCGAGAACGCAGCCCATAATGACCTCTTCAATATCTTTGGCATCAATGCCTGCACGTGCTACCGCTGCAGCCATAGCCGTAGTACCCAGTTCAACGGCAGTGGCGCCGCTTAATGATCCCAACAGGCCGCCCATTGGCGTGCGTGCACCGCTGACAATATAGACAGAATCCGACGACATAAGGCTATCCGTGTGTGATTAACGATAAATGGAGGGCGCCTATTTAGCCATGACAGGGCGCTGATGACAAGTTGCTGTAGGGGGGCGCTACTAGAGTGAATCAGGCGGCGCTGGGGCCGCCCTTTTTTTATGTGCAGCAGGTGCAGCCAATCAGGCTGCCTTGCTGTCTTTGCTGCCGCTGTCATCGGCATAAAACTGACTAAACCATTTGCGGAACTGGTTGATAGGGCCATCCCCATCACACAAAATCGGATCGGGCCGATAGACCTTGTGCTCCCAGATGGGCATATCCTGTTGCACTTGCAATGCAACGTTCTGGATAACCGCTTGGGACATAATATTCTGTCCCGCGTTCAGGTTTTTGGGCTGGGTGAAGACAAAGCGCAAGTGGACTTCGTTATCATTAATAGGGGTGACGGTGCCCATCATAAAGGTCTCGAAAACGCCGCTAAAGCGCTGCCAGGTTTGACCTGGGCCGCTGCTGGACGTATCGAGGTAGGACGAGCGAAATTTGGTGCCGGTGGTATCAAAGGTACCGTCGGTAAATATCTCGGGTGCCTGACTAACGAAATGGGCGTGGCGCTGAAAACCTTCATGCCTAACTTCACCCTTGGGTACATCTTGGTTGCCGTGCACGTATACAAAGTGGGCAGTGTCACAGCCGTTTTCAGCAGTTTCTTGAATGTGCGAATGGAAGGTCCAGTCATAGAATTGGATGTCGGTCCAATCGCCGCTGCTCAGTTCAGGCAGCTCTTCAACGTCGAATAAGGGAGCAATTTGCTGTGGGTGATACCAGACCCAGACCGCCTGATTTTTTTCGACTGTTGGGTAGGCGTAGATGCACTGTTTACCATCGGCGACTTTGGGCGGCATATTCTTGGCGTAGGGCACGAGCTCGCAGCTTCCTTCGCCGTTAAATTCCCATGCGTGAAAGGGGCAGGCAATGTTTTCGCCAGCAACCTTGCCGCCGTGGCCCAAGTGGGCGCCTAGATGCGGGCAATACGCGTCTAGCACCTTTGCGTCACCGGATTCGGTGCGAAACATCACCATCTCTTTGTCGAAGTAGTGCAAGGGTTTCACTTCACCCGCCTGCAGATCACGGGATAGTGAAACACAGTACCAGCCGAAAGGGATGGGAAGTTGTGCGGTATTTTCCATGGTCAACTCTCTCTGATTATCAGCTTCGCTGCGCGTGATGCGAGCGCCGGCCGTGGTTATTCGAACCAGGTCAATGGCACTGATTATCGGCCTCGGCAGGCATAAAAGTATACACGTGTTACCTAATTCTGACGTGATTGTAATGTTGTTGTGCAGCGCCAAATCACGCTTTTCTCGGCGTTTCGCTCACCGCCGCTGTAAATAGCTTGGCACGGACTTTTTTGCGGTATTCCGCGGGAGAATCATTGTATTGGCGTTTGAACAGGCGGCTGAAGTAGCTGGGCTCGGTGATGCCCACTGTATGGGCAATTTCAGTGACCGCCAGATTGCTTTGCTGCAAAAGCTCCCGGGCCGTGCTCAGGCGCAATTTATTCAGATAATCGAGCGCTGATTGCCCTGTTGCGGCGCGAAACCGACGTTGAAAGCTACGTTCGCTGAGGCCACTCTCGGCGGCCAGCACGGAAACCTTGAGTGCCTGCCCAAAGTGCTTGCGAATATAGGATTGTGCGTTGGCAATGGCCTCGTCGCGATGGAGGTCGGTTTGCCCTACGCGATAGGCGTGAGAGTGGAATGGGCGGCGGATTTCCGGGGAGAACTGGCGCTCCACCCGGTACGCGATAGCGGTGCCCCAAAGTTCGCCAATAATATGTACGATCAAGTCGGCAATGGAATTGATGCTGCCCGCGCAATACAGTCGCTCCGCCTCGGTGATGAGGTAGTTTCGAATCAGTTGCACTTCGGGATAGCGCTGCGCGAAATCGTCAAAATAATGCCAGTGCGTCGTTGCCGGTTGGCCTTCGAGTAATCCGGCCTCGGCGAGCAGGTAGCTGCCGGTACCGACCGAACACAGTGTTGCGCCCTCGCGATATTGGCGGCGCAACCAGTCAAATACGGCCGCTTCGTGGTTCACGCCTTTTAAGGGGTGGCGCCAGCGTGCGGGCAGAATGATTAACTGGTAGTGCTGCTCGTCATCGATAGCGCCTTCAACTTCCAAAACTAGGCCTCCGGCGCAAAGGACGCTAGTCTGGGAAAGTCCAATCAGGCGGGTGCGTGCGGGTGCCTGCTTGCTCACTTTAAGCTGGTCATTGACGGCGTTCAGCATTTCCAGCGGTAGACTCAGGCTGGACGCCATCGCGTTGGGTAGGATCAAAAGGGCAATATTTACCATGTCAAAATAGTGGCGATAATGTCTTATAAAGTGGCCATTTTATACTAGTAGCTTTATTTATGCCTTCTTACAATGTAGTTCGCGTTTTGACGGTCGTCGGCGCCCCTTGCGAATGAGAAAGGAGAACACAGTGGCAAGCTTACCCGTAATCGTGGGATTTGGTGGCGTTAATCCGGCGGGCAGAAGTTCTTTTCACCACGGTTTTCGGCGGCTCATTCTCGATGCCCTGCCGAGTGCGAAAGTCGACAGTACCTTTCAAAGTCTGTCTGCGCTAATGGGCGTTGATGCGGCGCAGCGCGAGCATATGCTCAAGCACACCTTGGTCCGGAAAATAGAAGCTGACTGGTTTGATACCGAAGCCATTCGCTGCAATAAACACATGCCGCTGGCGCCTGCGGGCGAAACGCTTAGTTTTGTGACCCGCGCTCGTAATTTGCCTGAGAGAATTCCTGAAAACTGGACAGTCAGCGAAATTGACAAGGGCCGTGTCCGCGTCGATATGACCGGGGCCGGTGACTTTCTGGTGAAAACCACGCGCGCATCCGAGGTAAGGGCGGCGGGGCAACTGCCTACCGGGTTTCAGCCGGGCAAGCTGTATCCGTCTCGGAATCACCCCCGTGGACTACAGTTATCCATTTATGCGGCCTCCGATGCCATTCAGTCCATGGGTATTCCCTGGGAAACGGTGCTGTCGGCAGTTCGCCCCGATCAGGTCAGCGTGTACGCCAGCTCGGCGATGGCGCAGCAGGATGAAAACGGCAACGGCGGACTGTTATCAGCGCGCTTTGACGGCAAGCGCGTCACCTCCAAGCAAGTCGCTCTAGGGCTTGCCGATATGCCCTCCGATTTTGTTAACGCCTATGTGCTGGGTAATGTGGGCAGCACCGGCCCCGCGCTTGGTGCCTGCGCAACCTTTCTCTATAACTTGCGCATGGGCGTACAGGACATCCGCAGTGGTCGTGCGCGGGTGGCCGTCATAGGCGCCTCGGAAGCGCCAATTACCCCTGACATTATCGATGGCTACGCGACTATGGGTGCGCTGGCGACCGATGCCGGCATGATGAAGCTCGACGGCGTTTCGTCGTTGGACGAGGCTGCCTACCGCCGGGTTTGCCGCCCCTTTGGTGAGAATTGCGGCTTTACCCTCGCGGAAGCTTCCCAGTTTGTGATTTTGTTTGACGATAAGCTGGCACTGGAATTGGGGGCCACTATTCATGGTTCTGTTCCGGACGTATTTGTTAATGCCGATGGCTACAAGAAATCCATTTCGTCGCCCGGGATGGGTAACTATCTAACCATGGCGAAAGCGGCGGCCGTTGCTAAGGCGATTTTAGGCGAGGACGCTCTGCGCCATCGCAGCTTTGTGCAGGCGCACGGCACCGGTACGCCACAAAACCGGGTAACGGAATCCCGTATCCTCGATGAAGTAGCTGCTGCCTTTGGTATAAAGCAATGGCCGATTGCGGCGGTAAAGGCTTACTTGGGACATACGGTATCGTCCGCAAGCGGCGACCAGTTAATCACGGCGCTGGGTATGTGGCACGAAGGCATCATGCCGGGCGTTAGCACAGTCGATAATTTTGCCGATGATATTTCCCAGCGCAATATCAGCCTGAGCACGCAACACCGTGAGCTCGATACCGACATCGCCTTGCTTAACTCCAAAGGCTTTGGCGGCAACAATGCGACGGCGACGGTGTTTTCACCAGCAGCGACGCGAAAGCTGTTGGACGCGCGTCACGGCAAGACGGCAATCGCCGGCTGGCAGCAGCGCGAGGAGGCGGTAGCTGAGTGTGCTGCGGTCTATGATAGCAAGGCCAGTCGCGGAGAAGCGGAGGTCATTTACCGATTCGACCACAATGTATTGTCGGGTAGCGAATTGGAAATAAATTCTAAGGAAGTGCGTATTCCCGGCTATGCTCAGGCTGTGGATTTGCAGGTGGAAACACCTTACGCAGACTGGCTAAAATAAAACAGGCCGGTTTGATTGGTGGCAGGACGCCCGTCATGGCAAGACATCGCCGCTTTTTCGTGATTGAATGTGTCGCTGGGGTAGCGGTGACAACATTGCTCGTCGCTCTCTGTATGCATCCATCAGGAGAAGAATTAATGAGCAGTGAAGCTACGGCACGCGTTGTCATGAATGTGCCGCGCGAGCAGGCCTGGGAAAAGTTGCGCGATATCAGCATGGCGCATAACTACGTGCCTGGCATCGTCAAAACTGAAGTCACTACGGGTAATAAAGAAGGCATCGGCGCCAGCCGTAAGGTCTATCAAACTGAAACCCGTGGTCTCGATGAAACCGTTATTGAGTGGAACGAGGGCCATGGCTTTCTTATCCGCCTGCATCGTGGCGAGAATGGTGCACCGCCGCCGTTTAAAGTCGCCTCCTTTCGCTACCGCATCGAAGACGCTGGCAACGGCCAGACGGCGCTCACGACCTCACTCATTTTTACCATGCGCTGGGGTGTATTTGGCTCCTTTCTGCATGATCGGCTGTTGGCGGGCGTGTTCCGCTCTACCATTCGCGATGTGGCTCTTAGCATGAAGGCTTTTTACGAGTCTGGTGAGCCGACGACAACGGACAAGCTCAAACAAATCAAAGCCGAACTAAAAGCAACGCAGAGCCACTGACGCATGGATGCACTGACGCTTTTGCAACAGCGTAATTCCGCGGCAAAGCTCTGTGAGCCGGGGCCTGATGGCAATGAGCTCGACGCTATGTTGCGCGCAGCCATGCGGGCCCCCGACCATGCCAATTTGCGGCCTTGGCGATTTCTGTTAATACAGGGCGGCGCACGCCTCAAATTGGGCGGCGTATTCGCCGACGCGCTGGCTAAACGCAACCCGGAATCTACCGAGGCGGAGCGCGACAAGGCCAAATCGAAAACCTTGCGTGCGCCCTTAATTATCGCTGTGGTGGTCCGCTCGTCAGAGCATCCCAAAGTTCCCTTCATCGAACAACAGCTGTCGGCAGGTTGTGCCGCGCATGCGCTGTTATTGGCGGCGGATGCCTTGGGCTTCGCGGGAATTTGGCGCACGGGAGCTAATGCGTTCGACCGGAATGTCATGAAGGGCTTGGGGCTGGCAGCCAATGAATCGCTGGTCGGATTTCTATATTTCGGCTCGCGTGAGGGCCGTTCCAAACCGATCCCAGACCACAATCCACGCGACTTTGCCTCCCAGTGGCCGGGTTGATAGATAAAGCCACACATCAGGATATGACCATGCTGCCGAGTTTTGAAACCCTCGCCCTGAGCATTGAAAATCACGTCGCTCAGGTGCAACTCAATCGGCCCGACAAGGCCAACGCCATGAATCTGCCCATGTGGGGAGAATTACAAGCGTGTTTTGAATACTTGTCTGACGCAGGCGATGTGCGGGTGATTGTCCTGAGCGGCGCCGGCAAGCATTTTTGTTCCGGTATCGATTTGGGGATGTTCTCGTCACTGCTGGATGACGCTCAGGCGGAGCCGGCTCGTAAAGCCGAAGCCCTGCGTAGAAGCATCCTCCAGCTGCAGGCAAATTTGTCCGCCATCGAAAATTGCCGTAAACCTGTGTTGGCCGCCATTCACGGTAGCTGCGTGGGCGGCGGCATCGACATGGTAAGTTGCTGTGATATGCGCTATTGCAGTGAAGATGCTAAGTTCTCCATCAAGGAAATTGATGTGGGCATGACGGCGGATGTGGGCACTTTGCAGCGCTTGCCGCATATTATTCCCCAAGGCGTCGTGCGCGAATTGGCTTATACAGGGCGCAACATGGGCGCCGACGAAGCAGTCCGTGTCGGTATGGTCAATCACCACTACCGTGATCGCGACAGCCTGATGAACGGTGTTATGGAAATTGCGGTGGAAATAGCTAGCAAATCGCCGCTGGCAATACGCGGCACCAAGGAAATGCTGGTATACACCCGTGACCATTCCGTCGCTGACGGCTTGAACTATATCGCTACCTGGAACGCGGGCATGCTCAGCGCAGCGGATGTTACCGCCGCAGTCAGCGCGCGGATGGAAAACAAACTGGCAGAATTTGACAGTTAGTCCGACCGTAAACATCACTGTCTGGCAGAGCCACTCTGCTATGATGCAAACTTATAAAATATAGCTATTGCCGGCAGGGTCTCGCTTGATAGAAAAGAAGCAAATGACGATATTCAGTACGCCGGTCGTTGCGCACATACTCCGGCTAGTGTCCTTCGTTGGCCTAAAGCTTACCGGTTGGCGCACGGTAGGAACCCCCCCGAATCTCGACAAGTATGTGATGATAGCGGTGCCCCATACCAGTAATTGGGACTTTCCTGTAATGCTTACCGTGGTGCTGAAATACAAACTCGACGTGCACTGGATTGGAAAACACACGCTATTTCCGTGGCCTATAGGCTGGTTTATGCGTTGGCTGGGCGGCATTTCCATCAATCGCTCGTTGTCACACAATACGGTGGAGCAGGCGGCCGAGGCCTTTAACAGATCAAAAAAGTTGGTTTTGCTTTTAACGCCGGAGGGAACCCGCGGCAAAGTCGAACATTGGAAGGCTGGTTTTTACCATATTGCACAAAAAGTTAATTTACCTATTCAGCTCGCCTACGTAGACGCTAGAACCAAAGTGGTTGGATTTGGGCCACTGTTTCAACCGACCGGTGACTTTGAGGCTGATATGAAAGTCATGTTGGCCTTCTACAAGGACAAACAGGGCATACGCTCTGAATTTACAATGGGTCGTTAACGGCACTTATAACCCCGACATACGAACGATACCTCCGAGGAAAATTAATGCGTTCTTTATTTATCGCGATGCTGAGTTCCATGCTGGTTTCCGCACAGGCATTGGCATTGCCGGATGCCGAAACGATCCAACGCGCGACTGCCAATGTGGACACAGCAGCCATTGCCGCCGGTGGCGCCGACAACTGGTTAGGGCATGGCAAGGACTATCGCGAGCAGCGTTTCAGCGAACTCAAGCAGATCAACGCCGACAATGTTTCTCAGCTCGGTTTGGTTTGGTCCTTCGATACCGACTTTAATCGAGGCCTTGAGGCGACGCCTATCGTTGTCGATGGCGTTATTTTTGTTAGCGGCAACTGGAGTCAGGTGTACGCGCTGGACGCAAAGACAGGCAAACAACTCTGGAAGTACGATCCCAAAGTGCCACGCGAATGGGCCAAAATGGCCTGCTGCGATGTTGTTAACCGTGGGGTTGCCGTCTATCAGGGCAAAGTGATTTTCGGCACGCTCGATGCGCGCTTGATTGCGCTGGATGCCGGCAGTGGTAAAAAACTGTGGGAAACCCAGAGTGCTGATATCACAAAATATCCCTATACGATTACCGGCGCACCACGTGTTTTTAAAGACAAAGTGTTGATTGGTAATGGTGGCGCCGAATATGGTGCGCGCGGCTTTGTTGCGGCGTTTGATGTCAATAATGGTGAGGAATTGTGGCGCTTCTATACCGTTCCGGGCAACCCGGCTGACGGTTTCGAAAACGAGGCGATGCAGAAGGCTGCTGCAACCTGGACCGGGCAGTGGTGGGAGTACGGCGGTGGTGGCACGGTTTGGGATTCGATGGTCTATGACTCCGAACTTGACCAGCTGTATATCGGCGTTGGCAACGGTTCACCCTGGAATCATAAAGTTCGCAGCCCCGAAGGCGGTGACAATCTTTACCTCTCGTCCATTGTTGCGCTCAATCCCGACACTGGCGAGTACCTCTGGCACTATCAGGAAACACCCGGCGAATCTTGGGATTTTACCGCCACCCAGCACATTATGCTCGGCGAGATGGAGTGGGGCGGTGAGCCAAAAAAGGTCATTTGGCAGGCGCCCAAGAATGGTTTCTTTTTCGTGATCGATCGCGAAAACGGCCAGCTGCTTTCTGCCGAACCCTATGCCCGAGTCAACTGGGCAACGCACTATGACATGGCTACGGGGCGGCCCGTAGAGACAGAGCGCGCACGTTACCGTGACGGGCCCGAGTTTATCCGCCCCTCCTCCATGGGTGCACATAACTGGCAGCCAATGGCCTATAGCCCCGATACCGGACTGGTTTACATTCCTGCGATAGATGCGCTGTTCAAGTACGAAGACGTAGAAAGTTATCTCCATACGTGGGGGCAGTGGAACCTGGGCGTAAAACTCGAGCAGGACGAAGCGCCCAACCACATATTGGCGCAATTAATGATGAAGCAGGTGACCACGGGCTCTTTGCTGGCGTGGAATCCGGCGACGCAATCCGCCGCTTGGTCGGTGCCACATCCCTTGCCCTGGAATGGCGGACTCATGGCGACAGCTGGCAATCTGGTTTTTCAGGGGACCGCAACCGGCGAGTTTCGTGCCTACTCTGCTGATAAGGGCGAGCAACTGTGGAGCTTTGATGCCCGCACGGGCGTTATGGCAGCGCCTGTCAGCTACCGCGTGGATGGCGAACAGTATGTCACCGTGCTGGCTGGCTGGGGTGGCGCATTTGGCTTGATTGCGGGAATCGAGAACGAATTTCAGCCACCACCAAGCCGAGTATTGACCTTCAAGCTGGGTGCTGGGGGCGAGCTGCCTGAAAATGCACTGAAGCAAATTAATGAGGCGCCTGCGCCGCCGCTGGTAAGCGAAGGCGATTTAAAAGAAGGGCGCACCCTTTACCATGAATATTGTTCCGGCTGTCATGGCACCGATGCGGTGTCGAACGGCTCGGTTCCTGACCTGCGCCACTTGCCGGGCGTCTACTACGACAATTTTGACAAAATCGTGCTAGACGGCGTTATGCGTAAAATGGGTATGGTTGGCTTCAAGGATGTCTTGAGCGAACAGGATACAGCGTCTATTAAAGCGTATGTTCTGACCCAAGCTCAGGGCGACCGGGAGCTTCGCGAAACGCCTTCTTGGTTGATGTCGGTTAAAATGGCTTTTTATAAAGTGGTTGCGAATATCCTTGGCTGGATAATGAGCTACGTATAAATTAACAGACCAAATTTTTAGCGGCAGTTGGCGCGGATATAAAGATAAAAAAGCCCGTCGTCTGCCTGCGTCCATTCTTGCTGTTTTGTCCAGCCAGCAGGGCAAGTCTGGTAAAGTTCTTGGTGGATCGCTGCGTAGGCCGCTGCTGGGCCTTGTGAAGGCTGGTAATCGGCACGTGCACTATGTTCTGTATCCCTTTCGTCTTGCTCAGCCTTGCCTATAAGATTACTTGGCGAATCTTTCGTTTGTTCTTTTGTCGCGTGAAAATCGCTGATATTTAAGCTGTCGGCAACATCGACATCCATGCGTGGTGTATTTACAGACTGCTGCGGCAGTGTGCATGCTTGCAGTAGCAGGGGAGCTAGCAGCAAGCAGCATGCTTTCCCTACAAAATCTAGTTTGATCGTCATTGATAATCTCGTTCAGTCGGGTTGTTAAGGTTTTAGCTGGCAACGACCCCGCCGTCCACACCTTGCTTGATCTGCCAAATTTTAGTGGTGGTGTTGATGGCTTTGTAGCGTGACTGTCGTAGCGAGCCCCGCGCTGATTCGCTAGGGCTCCCTCGTCGGGACTAGAACTTGAGTTCGAGCCCTGCGCCAATGGTGTCTGCTTCCAGCGTCGCAGTGGGTGTATCTGTTTCCAGATTGGAGGCATAGACATACCACTTGGCGGATTTACTCAGTTTGAAATCGACACCGAGCGCGAGCTGGGTGGTGTCAATATTGGTTTTGTCTTCGGAAGTGCGCCCTACCTGAGCTTTGATTTTGATCGTGTCGGTAATGTTCATTGCACCGCTCACAATCACAGTGTCTTGGGCGTCATTCACCTTCATATTCGACAGTTCGGTATCCTGCCAAAGTGCTCCCACCTCATAGTTTCCAAAGCTGTAGCTGGCAACAGCGCGAACGGTATCGCGTACTGAGGCAACCGTATTTTTATCGACTTCCGAGTCAGCTGCCACGGCCAGTGTCAGACCATTTTCTTGATACTGAAGGGCCGCAGAGATGCCGTCTGCCAGTGATTCGCGTCCTGTAGTTTCACCTTGTTGAATGGCGATAACGCCAGTAACGCCGACGTAGGCCGGTGAGGTGTACTGAATCAGATTGGCCTCTCGGTTTTCACCTTCGGCGTAGTTCTTGATGTCGGCCATATGGTAGTCGTTAAACTGGTCAATTTGCTTGCCAATCACTTTCAGTGGGGTGTTGAAGTTACCGACAATGGCGGTACCCCAATTCCCCTGCAGGCCACCGTAGATATTTCGTTGCTTGAAGACCGTACTCGTCGTCCCATCGTCAATATTCACCTCGTACTCTAGCTTGTAGATTGCCTGAAGGGTTTCTGAGATTGTGAAGTCACCCTTAAAGCCGAGTCGGGAAGCATTGGAGTTCTGCGACACTGTGTGGCTATCGCCGCTCGCAGTCGCGACTGAGTCATTGTTGATGCTGACGTTGATTTTTCCGTAAGGTGTAATGTCAGCTTGAGCGAGACCACTAGTAGTGAGGCTGGCAATTACCAGCGGCAGTAATTTTTGTTTCATCTAAATTCTCTCCCAGAGAAGTCGCTGTTGTTGGGTCGGCGGCGACTCGAAGTTCGCTCAGCCAAAACGATTACCTGCCGCTGAGGACTCGGCTCGTTGAGGGGCTATTATGATGGAGGCTTGTGACACAAATATGACAATTTGTCACAAGACCTTAATATTTGTATGGCTGCTCGGTCGATCAGGGTGGGGCACTAGGTAAAACCCCTCATGGTTCGGGCTTCCTAACTGCGTTAATAACTACTCACGCTGCAGGCCAGAGCAATGCCGAAGATGGAAAATGACTTGCTAATTTGCCTCTAACAGGAACAGTTAGAGGTGGAGATATTATGGAGATGTTGTCCACAGAATCTGTGGATAAGTCTGTGAATAAAATGTCAAATGTCTGCCCCAAGCGAGAGGCTAGTAGGGCTTCAGTAAACTGACTAATTTTTAGACATAGAAAATAAGTTGTTATAAAACAATATGTTGTGCGTCTTTCGTGAGGATGGTGATTAGGAGTTGCGCGTATCCTGAATAAAAATCAATCTAAGCGCCTGCTTGTGAGTAATTGTTACCGGCCGCTACTTAAATTAGTAACCTATTGCCTAGAATACGAAAAAATGCGGGCTGCAGCCTTGGGTAACGGTAACACTTTGTAGGCAGGGGTAAGGTGTAGGAGGCTTAGCCGCGGTAGATACACCCGCTGGTGCAGGTTTCGCGTATTTCTACGGCGCTGAGTTGGGGCAAGGCAGGCCTCACTTCATTCCATATCCAGATGGCCAGATTTTCGCTGGTGGGGTTGTCCAGTCCGGGAACCTCATTGAGGTAGTGGTGATCGAGTCGATCGTAAGTCGCTTGAAAGGCCACCTTTATATCGGCAAAGTCCATTAGCCAGCCCTGCTCGGAATTCAATTCCCCACTGATACTCAGCCGCACATAAAAGGTGTGGCCGTGCAGACGGTGGCATTTATGATCTTCCGGCACGCGCGGTAAGCGATGTGCGGCTTCGAAACTGAATTCCTTGAAAACTTCCACGGTCTTGCCCAGTTATAACTTGAAAACGCGGCTATGGTAATGCCGTGCGCCAGTGATGTACAGCAACAGCCAGAAGCAACATTAACCCCTGAATTCGCTCAATAAATATTCGAACTGCTCAGCCTCTAGGCAGCTTGTGAAATAACTCTGCCTTACGTTTGACAAGCGATGGGTTTGCTGTAGAATGCGCCCCAATCGCGTAGGGGTGGTTAGCTCAGCTGGGAGAGCATCTGCCTTACAAGCAGAGGGTCGGCGGTTCGATCCCGTCACCACCCACCATATTATGCGAGTTGGTTTGTTATGCGGACCGGTAGTTCAGTTGGTTAGAATGCCGGCCTGTCACGCCGGAGGTCGCGAGTTCGAGTCTCGTCCGGTCCGCCATGCAAACAAGAGGAGCCCTGCTATTGAGCGGGGTTTTTTTTTGTCTCGAAAAAAGACTAGGGCAGCGAATTTAGGGTTAAGCAAGTTCGACTGCTGCGACCTCCATCCTGCGTATTACGCTCCGCACTCCTGCGATTCTAACGTGGCTGTTCCTCTATTGCGCAAAACAGCTACCTGCGTGCGCGTCGCGCCGGTGCGCCTAGCACCGGGCCCTTCAGCTATATATTCTTTGTTTTTCTCGGAGCTAGCGGCGGGGCTGCTGGCTTACATGTTCTGGCCGAAAAATTTTGACGACATCGATTTTGCTCAATTCAGTGAGGCTGGACCTCACTCGGGGGTGGTCGCGCACGGCGTAAATGACAACAGCCAGTCGTGGGCTAAACCTTTTAA
>JBLHMO010000050.1:0-21430 GCA_047622145.1 Paracoccaceae bacterium
AGGTGGGTGAGTAGTGAGCCCACCTTGTTCCACGTCTCTTCAAACTCCAGTTCTACCTTAGAATCGGCAACGATGCCGCCGCCCGCCCAGCAATAGAGCTTACCCGCTTCGCACAGTAGGGTGCGGATGGCTATATTGCTGTCCATTTTGCCGTGACAACTGATGTAGGTCACCGAGCCGCAATAAATAGAGCGTTGATGGGGTTCCAGCTCTTCAATGATGTCCATGGCCCGATGCTTGGGTGCACCGGTAATCGAACCGCCGGGGAAGCAGGCGGCGAGCAGCTGCAGCGGGCTTTGGTCTTCGGCCAGTCGACCACGAATGGTGCTAACCAGGTGGTGCACGGTTTGAAAGCTTTGTAACTCGAACAGTTTTTCAACACGAATGCTACCGGGTTCACAGCAGCGCCCGATATCGTTGCGCAGTAAATCAACAATCATCAGGTTTTCGGCGCGATCCTTGTCGCTGGCGAGCAAGGCGTCTGCCAATGCGCTATCGTTGTCGGGAATAGCGGAACGCGGCGCAGTTCCCTTAATCGGGGTGGTTAAGACCTCGCGATTATCGACCTGCAAAAAGCGCTCAGGCGAAAAGGACAGGATGCTGCACTCGGGCATTTCCAAATAGGCAGAAAAGGGGGCGGCAGCCAGTCTTCGCAGTTGCTGGTAGGCCTGCCAAGGGTGGCCTAGGTATTGCGCTTCAAAGCGCCTGGCCAAATTGATCTGATAGCAGTCGCCTGCGCGAATATAGTCCTGCACCTTGTCGAACAGTGTCCGATAGCCGTCTACATCCAGGTTGGTGGAAATAGTGCTGCAAAGGCTGAACTCCAAATCCTTTGAATTGGTCTTTTTGGCGATGCGCCCTTCTATGTCTGCGAGCAGGGCGGCCGGTGTTGCTGGGTGGCTGATCAGGCAGCGGGTGCGGGTATGGTGATCGACAATAACCGCCCAGCTGTATAAACCGGCAAAAAAATCCGGGCATTGATATTGGATTTGATCGTTTTTGTCACTATCGCGCTCACGACGCTCGATACCCTCAAGTTCGCGGCCACCGTCGTAGCTGAATACACCTATGATGCCACCGGCAAAGGGTAGATCGTCGGCCTCTTCAGTTAGCGGGGCGAGCTCGTTAAGCAGGCTTCCAACATCTCGAAATAACCTTTCTTTATTTCCATAACTAGCTGAATTTATTTTATATATAGTAAGTGGTGATGCCGAAAGTATGTCGTAGCGACCGCGATCGCTATAGGGGTGTGCACTATCGAGAAATACCGGATAGGGGAGATCGCGCAGGGCGTCAAATAGAACGCTGCTGTCGGCTTGATAGGTCAGGGCGCGGCGGTACAGGCTGTCCATGTCTGTCAGGCTTATCTCTAGGGCTGCGACGGGGCCGCATTGTATCGGGCGGGGGCTAATCAAATCCACTGTTTATGCGGCCTAATACGACAGTGCCTGTCCGCTTTGTACATTGACATCAATCTCCTATGCAATTAGTGTTGTCGCCCGCCTGAAGCTGAAGAACACCGGTTTAAGCCCTTGAATACAAAGTGTTCTTTGTCAACTTGCGATTCAAAAGAGTGGGCCGCCATTTTCCATGCCGGCGGCTGGGTGTGGTTTCGACCGTACTTCGTAATCAGTCCACCACAATCGCCAGTTGCGTGTATTACCCCCCGATATTACTTGCTGAGACAGGAAGCATGACAAAAAAAGTACAGATTTCTCCGACACTGACAAACCCATTCGAGCAGGAACAGGACGTGGAATTTACCGTTCCTGGCCAGCTTGATTACGATCCCGGCCTCTATGAGACAACCCTGAAGATGGGGCATGAGCTACTAAAGCTGCCCTTTAAGGCCGCTGGTGTTGCCAGCATCCACAAGCAGCACATGAAAAAACGCATGACCGTATGGGAGCGTATTCAGGTGCTAGCGGATGCGGATTCCGAGCCTCAAATCCACTACCAAAACTGGGGTAAGAACCTCGATGGCGCCTCATTGGTCACTGGCATTATCAAGGTTAACGGCCGCGATGTGGCTATTTACGGCCACGATTTCACGGTTCGCGCGGGCTCAATGGACGCCACCAATGGCAGCAAGTTAGCGCGTCTCTTTGCTCTTGCGGGCAAGCTGGGCATCCCCTTGGTGGGCATGAATGACTCAGCGGGTGCATTTATTCCAGCAGGTGTTGGCGGCTTGGACGGTTATGCCGAAGCCTTTACCGCGCTGCGGCGCATCAACGGTGTCGTACCGTCGATCATGTGCATGTTTGGTTACAACGCTGGCGGCGGTTCTTATCTGCCGCGTCAGGGTTCTTTTGTTGTTCAACCCAACGATACCTTCTTCGGTCTTACCGGTCCCGGCGTTGTAAAAACGGTTCTCGGCGAAGATGTCACGGCCGAAGAGTTGGGTGGCCCGCTGGTTCACTCGCAATCGGGTGTCACCGACTTTGTCGTACCCGATGAAGTCGCAGCCTTGAATAAAGTGAAAGAGCTGCTCAACTACCTACCCAATAACAACGCCAGCATGGCGCCGTTTCAGGCGACATCTGACCCCTTGACGCGTAAAACCTGGGATATCGACCTGCTGTTGAAAAAGGCTTTCAATAGCCCCACCGGTTTTAATACGCCTTTCGATATCAGCATTATCATTCAGCAGATGTGCGACCACGGCGACTACTTTGAATTTCAGCCTGAGCGCGCTCGCAATACCATCACTGCTTTTGGCCGTATCGGCGGCAATGTGGTGGGTTTTGTTGCCAATAACTCGGCGGTCGCCTCGGGTCAGATCGATATTGCCGCGGCCTACAAAAACTCGCGATTTATCCGCTTTTGTAATATCTACAATATTCCTGTGATGTTTATGGAAGACACCACTGGCTTCCTGCCAGGTAAAGAGCAGGAGGCTGGGGGTATCGTACAGGCCGGCCGGGCAATGCTGGATTCGATTGTCGATCTGCGCACGCCGCGTTTTCTGATCATCATTCGTAACGCCTTCGGCGGCGCTTATGCCTCCTTCAACAATTACCCTACGGGTGCAGATTTTGTCTGTGCGCTGCCCACCACGCGTCTTGCCGTCATGGGCCCGGCTGGGGTTGACTATGTGTACAAGGATGAATTGCGCGCTATTCGTGGCACGCTCAAGCAACGTATCGCCAAAGCGGTATCTGCCGGCATGTCGGAAAAAGACGCCAAGGCCGAGGTGGCTGCTTGGCAGAAAGAGCAGGAAGTTTTTCTGGTCCAACGCTATGAACGCGAGCTGATGAACCCCAATGAAGCGCTGAGCCTTGGGTCCATTTCCCAGATAGTTATGCCGTCGGATTTGCGACAGCTTATTGCCGAGCAGCTGAAATTGCATCTTGCCAATTATCAGCCCACAGCAATGGCTGGCGTCCAACGCGAATTCCATTAAGGCAAACAGAATTAGAAAGGGAACATACTCGTGCAAAGTAACATAAATTATTTGAACAATCCGCAGATTCACAAAAATCGCAAGCTGTCTGATTCGGCGTCGGCGTGGGTGCGCAGCTTTTCTTGCGAAACCCTGCGGCCACTCATCATTTGTCGTGGCCCGATTCGCAAAGAAGCGATGGATGTCTTTGATGAAATGGGCATTCACGGTTACGGTATTTTGTTGTCTGAAAAAGACTCCATCACCTATCCCAATGCGCTGGCGCCTGAGTTGCGCAAGCTAACAGACCCAGACCGCGTCCACCGTGTGCCCGACTACACGGGCGCCAGCAGGGAAGAGCGGCAAAAACGTATCCAGCAGATCATCCGTATTGCCAAAGACAATGGCTACGATGCTATTTTTGCGGGCTACGGCTTTATGTCCGAAGACGCCGAAATGGTTGAAGCGATGGAGCGAGCGGGCCTGAATTTTATCGGCCCATGCTCCTACACACAGAAATCCGCCGGCATGAAAGATCAGGCTAAGCGCACTGCGCTGGCAACCGGGGTGTCAGTCACTCCCGGTGTGAACGACGGTACTAGTCTTGCTCTGCTTGCCAAATACGGCAAAAAGGGGCTTGAGAAGTGTGCAAATGAGCACAAGCTTAAAGTCAATTTCACTAACTGCAAGGATGACGAAGAGAAAGTCTTGGCCGTGTTGGCAGCCTCCTATGACGCGGGCATTGATATCATTGACGCTAAAGATATCGGTAAAGCACTGCAGCGAGAAGCCAAGCGCATGCTGGCTGAAAAGCCTAACAACCGTTTCCGCCTTAAAGCGATTGCCGGTGGCGGCGGTAAAGGTCAACGCATCCTCCCGTCCGCTAACTCTTATAAGGGCAAGACCTTAGAAGCGCGCGTCGAGTTGGCAGCGGCGCAGGTGCCTTCACTCGTTACTGAGTGTCTGATTGAGCTGAAGACTAACGGCGTTGGCGACAATAAAAACGTCCTGATCGAAATGAATATTGATACCACTCGCCACCAGGAAATTCAGGTGGTGGGTAATGGTGAGTGGTGCATGACCATGGGTGGTCGCGACTGCTCCCTGCAAATGCATGAGCAGAAGTTACTGGAAGTTTCCGTAACCGAGGAAGAGCTGACAGCGGCAATCGAAGAGGCGAGTGTTGCTGGCCGTAAAGCCGAAGCAACCCAGCTCAAGAAAGATTTGACGATCCTGCAGCGGATGGAAGAAGAGGGGGCGGTGTTTGGGGAAGCTGTAAAGCTTGACTCGGTTGGCACCTTCGAATGTATCGTCGATGGTGACGCTCACTACTTCATGGAAATGAATACCCGCATTCAGGTTGAACACCGGGTAACGGAGTTGTGTTATAAGCTGAAGTTCAGCAACCCCGACAATCCAGCCGACTGTTTTGTCGCCGAAAGTCTGGTGGAAGTCATGGCACTACTGGCGCATCATGGCAAGCACCTGCCCAAACCGGAACGTATTATTCGCGAACCGGCCTCGGTTGAAGCGCGTATGAATGCCACCAACCAAGCATTGCAGCCGCACGCCGGTGGTGTGATTGAATACTGGTCTAATGCCACAGACGGCGAAATTCGCGACGATCAGGGTATCTCAACGCACAATCCGGATACGGATGTGTTTATGAAATACCATCTGGCCGGTGCTTACGACTCCAATATCGCGCTGCTGCTGACCACCGGCCAAAACCGACTGGACAGTTACACCAAGCTCGCTGAAATCCTTCGTCAAACTGAACTGCGCGGCAAGGATCTGGCAACTAACCTGCAGTTCCATTACGGCCTTGTCTACTGGTTTATCGGTAACGGTATTAACGCTCGTCCGAGCACGCGCTTTATCGTGCCTTATCTGACCGCGGTTGGTTTGCTGAAAGAAAGCAGTTCGCAGGTTGATCTAGACTTTGCCTACGGCAAAATCTGCGAAGCTTACTTAGCCAAGGTTGACGACAAGTCGGCGAAGGCCTGGGCAACTGCCCTGAGCATGAAACAAATCCTGATTACCCGCCCATTGGAGCGCTTGTTTGCCGAACCACATTATATGGCGGGTTGGCTCAGCCTTCACAGCGATGTGGTGACTATCAGCAAGAAGACGGTTGCCTGGAAGGTTAACCCCATCGAATTACTGGCCCAGATGTATCACTTCCTGAATATGGATTACGTGGACGGCAAACCGGCTCGCTATATGATCTGGGACCACGATCACGAAGTGCTGCAATCGGCGCTCGCCTTCTATGCCAAGCTGAAAGAGATGCTTGGTACAGACGATTTCGTTGAAATTCAGAAAGCGCTGGAATCCACTGCTGCGCCCAAAGGCATTAGCAAGAAACAGTGGCAGCAAGCGCAAGAAGCACATGCTGGCTATCAAGCGGGTACTGAGTTGCTGACCGTACTGACGCATATCGCCAAGATCACACGCTTCCACGACCTGAAAGTGAATGCAGATTTAACAATCACGATTCCCGATGGCCTCGGTGAGAAGGAATTGCAGGACCGCATGGCGAAGGAGCTGGTGCCGCCGCCTACTGCTAAGTCCGACGAGATTCTGTCGGTGAGCGGTGGCATGTTCTATGCCCGCGAAGCGCCGGGCTTGGATGTGTATGTCAACGAAGGTGACCATTTTAACGCCGGTGACCCACTCTACATTGTTGAAGTGATGAAAATGTTCAACAAGGTCTATGCACCGTTCGCCGGTACGATTGACAAAGTGCTGGTGGAAGGTGACGGCATTATCATTAAGAAGGGGCAGTCTTTGTTCAAGGTGACGCCGGACGAGAAGATTGTCTTTGAATTGCCTGCGGATATTGCAGCGCGCAAACAAAAGAAAACCGCAGAGTTCCTGGGCGCCATTCTTTAATTGCTCGGTCGAACGTCTGACGTTCGACCAGCGTAAACCCCCGGTTACCGTTTCTGAATTAAGCATGCAGGTACCCTCATGATTATCGCACTAGACCATATCGCCATCGCCGTTCCTGAATTGGATAAGGCCATTAAGCGATTTCAGGAAGATTTTCAGCTGAATTTTGAAGGCACGGAAGATGTTGAGGACGCAAAAACCTCTACGGCCTTTTTCCCGGTTCCGGCAACCAGTATCGAGCTGGTTCACCCCCTGCGCGGTGAAGGCCCGATTGCCAAGTACCTAGAGAAAAAGCCGGGCGGCCTTCATCACCTGTGCTTTCGCAGTGACAATATCGAAGAAGATATCGCGCGCCTTAAAGCCAAGGGCTATCAGTTTTTGTCCGACACTCCGAGCATCGGCGCGCACAATGCCAAAGTTATCTTTATTCACCCTAAAAGTTGTGATGGTGTTCTGGTTGAGCTGACTCAACCCGGTGACGATCACTGACGCGTTTGGCCTAAACTACACAAGACACTGACCGCTATTATCCGCAGGTACACACCATGGCAGACAAAGATTACCAAGCACCCCCGTATTCCCGTGAAGCCTGGGATCAGATAGCAAGTAAACAGATGGGCAAGGGAGGTAAGACCCTTGACGATCTCGTCTGGCACACCCCCGAAGGCATCGACGTAAATCCGCTTTACAGCAAGCGTGACACCGAAAATCTTGAGCATGTAGACAGCATGCCCGGCATGGAGCCCTTTATCCGCGGGCCGCAGCCAACCATGTACGCTGGGCGTCCCTGGACCATTCGCCAGTATGCTGGATTTTCAACCGCAGAAGAGTCCAACGCTTTCTATCGTAAGGCGCTAGCCGCTGGTGGACAGGGCGTCTCCGTTGCTTTCGATCTCGCGACTCACCGCGGCTACGATTCTGATCATCCACGCGTTACCGGCGATGTGGGTAAGGCGGGCGTGGCGATTGATTCTGTTGAAGACATGAAAATGTTATTCGACGAAATACCCTTAGACAAAGTCTCTGTGTCCATGACCATGAACGGTGCGGTACTGCCGGTGCTGGCAGGGTACATCGTTGCGGCAGAAGAGCAGGGCGTCGCTCAGGATCAACTGTCGGGCACTATCCAGAACGATATTCTGAAAGAGTTCATGGTTCGCAACACCTACATCTACCCGCCTGCGCCGTCGATGAAAATCATTGGCGATATCATCGCTTACGCTTCCGGCCATATGCCGAAATTCAACACCATTTCCATTTCGGGCTATCACATACAGGAAGCGGGTGCTGACGCAGCACTTGAGCTGGCCTATACCCTTGCGGACGGCAAAGAATATATACGTACGGCTATCACCGCAGGTCTGGATATCGACGTGTTCGCGGGTCGCCTGTCCTTTTTCTGGGGCATCGGTATGAATTTCTATATGGAGATCGCCAAGCTGCGAGCAGCGCGCCTACTGTGGTCGCGTATTGTTACTGAGTTCAATCCCCAAAATTCGCGCTCAAAAATGCTGCGTACTCACTCGCAAACCTCGGGCTGGTCGCTCACTGAGCAAGATCCCTACAACAATATTGTGCGTACCACCATCGAAGCAATGGCGGCGGTTTTCGGCGGCACCCAGTCGTTGCACACCAATGCCATGGATGAAGCCATCGCTTTGCCGACCGAGTTTTCATCACGTATTGCGCGTAACACCCAGCTGATTATTCAGGAAGAAACCGGCATCACCAATGTGGTCGATCCCTGGGGTGGATCCTACATGATGGAGTCGCTGACCCATTCGATTGCCGAAAAAGCGTGGGCACTGATCGAAGAAGTTGAAGCTAAAGGCGGCATGGCTAAGGCCATCGAAACCGGCCTCCCGAAGCTGCGCATTGAAGAATCCGCCGCGCGCAAACAAGCGCGTATCGATCGCGGCGAAGACGTGATTGTGGGCGTGAACAAGTACCGCCTAGACGAAGAAGCCGACGTCGATATTCTGGAAATCGACAACGAAAAAGTACGTAAGTCCCAGGTTGAAGCGCTGGCTAGAATCCGCGCCGAGCGTGACGAGCAGGCCGTTGAAGACGCACTTGAAGCCATTTACCAGAGTGCGGTTTCCGGTGATGGCAACCTGCTTGAACTGACAGTGAAAGCCACCCGTGTTCGTGCTACCGTGGGTGAAATCTCCTTTGCCATGGAGCGTGAATTCGGACGCTTCAATGCGCAGGCTCAAACGGTGTCCGGTGTGTACGGTAGCGCGTATCAAAACGACGACAACTGGAACGAGATAGCCTCGGACATTGATGCTTTCAGTGAAAAGCACGGCCGTCGTCCCCGCATGCTGGTTTGCAAAATGGGGCAGGACGGGCACGATCGAGGCGCCAAAGTGATCGCCACCGCCTTTGCCGATGTGGGTTTTGATATTGACCTTTCGCCGATGTTCTCGACCCCTGATGAAGTGGCCAAGCAGGCGGTCGAGAACGATGTTCACGTCGTTGGCGTTTCCTCGCAGGCCGCTGGACACAAAACGCTTATTCCGCAGCTGATTGCGGAACTGAAGAAGCAGGGCGCTAACGATATTATTGTGATTGCGGGCGGCGTTATTCCTAAGCAAGACTACGACTTTCTTTATGAAGCCGGCGTTAAAGGAATCTTTGGGCCTGGCACAAAGATTCCGGTAGCCGCGCGCGGTGTACTGGATGCGATTAATGCAAATTACCTGGAGTAAATTGGCCGGACGTCGGACGCCAGACGTCGGACGCCAGAGCGGGTGCAGCTTCGCTGCGCAATGCTACGAAGCCGTATGGTTTTTTGCATCCGGCGTCCGACGTCCGACGTCCGACCCTTCGCGCATTCCGCCGTCCCGCATCAAACGTCTCCCAAGCTCCCATGCCCATTGATATCAGAGAACTACGCCAAGGCAATCGCCGCGCTTTGGCCAAGGCCATCACGCTGGTCGAAAGCAAGCGCGCCGAGCACCGCGAAGAGGCCCAATGCCTGATTGAGGCCTTACTGCCGCACACCGGTAACAGTATTCGTATCGGCATCACCGGCATCCCCGGTGTCGGCAAATCTACCTTTATTGAAAGTTTTGGTCAGACCGTTATTGCTCAGGGAAAAAAGGTTGCAGTACTGGCCGTTGACCCTAGCTCACCCATCGCCGGCGGCTCCATTCTGGGCGATAAAACCCGGATGGAAGAATTGTCGCGCAGTGACAGTGCTTTTATCCGGCCTTCGCCTTCCGAAGGTGCCCTAGGCGGCGTCGCCCTTAAAACACGCGAAACTATGCTGCTGTGTGAAGCGGCGGGCTACGACGTCATACTCGTTGAAACGGTTGGCGTCGGCCAATCGGAGTACGAGGTCGCCAGCATGGTCGACTTTTTCATGGTGTTAATGCTACCAAACGCCGGCGATGAGCTGCAGGGAATCAAAAAAGGCATTCTGGAATTAGCTGATGCGCTGGTGATCAATAAGGCCGACGGCGACAGTTTAAGCATGGCGCAGCAAACACGATCCCACTATCAAAACGCCATGCATTTACTTCGGCATACCAGTTTCTGGACGCCGCAGGTGCTTACCTGTTCCTCGCAATTGAAAGAAAATATCGACGAAATTTGGGGCATGATTAGTGGCTATCAAATCGACGCGATCAAGAACAATTCCTTTGATACAAAACGGGCACGACAGGCGCAGGAGTGGATGCATAAACTCCTGCATGAGATGCTGGATTTGCGCCTGAAGCAAAACCCCGGTGTTAAACAAAAAATGCCGGAACTGGACCGCCAGGTTACCGAAGGCGAGACTACCCCCTATCTAGCTGCCAAGGTGTTGATAGACCTCTTGTTTGCAAAGTGAACTCCGAATGAAAGAAGTTGCCAACCGCCTGACTGAGTTTGTGCAGACGCACCTGCCCACTGCGCAAGCCTTGCAAATCTCTGTGGCAGATTACGACAGCCACTCCCTGACCTTGACGGCGCCCTTAGGGCCTAGCGTTAACGACAAGCAAACCGCCTTTGGTGGCAGTTTGTACGTTGTTGCCGTGATGGCGGGTTGGGGAATGGTGTATCTTCGCTGCCGGGAAGCGGGTATAGATCCCAATATCGTAGTCGCTCGCGGTGAAATCGATTATCACGCGCCGGTCGATAGCGATATTGTGGTCTCGTCGTTAGCGCTAGAAGAAACCGAATGGCAGCGTTTTCTTGGCGATTTTAAAACCCGGGGAAAGGCTAAGATCGAATTGAGTACTCAGGTGCTGCGCGCTGGCAAGCCAGCGGTCAGTTTCAAAGGTTTGTACGCCATTATCGGCCACGCGGCAGATCTCACGTAGCACGCGCATCGCTTATTGCGGATCGCTTGTCTGTGAACCATAAACAAATCGTTTCAACTCGCCCGCCTGCAGCATGGCATCGTTGTAGCCCAGCGTGATCAAGCGCTCAGCGAAGCTATGGGTGAACAGCAGATAGCTTGCGATGTTCACGCCACCGCTGTACTTGCTGCCAGTACGCCGCATAAAGGTTCGAATGCTGCGCGGCAAATGCTGCACATAATCGTCGGCGAGCGCATCAATATCTTCAGATGGCGAAATAACGAGTGCGTCTATTGGCTTTAACTGATGCTCGGTGACGGAGGTTTGCTCGGGCAGCAATCTAATCAGTTGGTTGATTCTTTCAAGGTGCTCTATATCGGTTTCGATGCCGTCGACAAAGGCGCTGTTGAGCAAATGACCTATGATCTGACCGAAGGCCGGAGAGTGGATGCGCTGTAATGGCTTGGAATACTCTTTGAGGTGACCATTCGCCGGAATAATGAGTACTTTGTCGGCACCGAGGTGAAGGGCGGGGCTAATAGGGGTGAGCTGCCGGAGCGCACCGTCGCCGTAATAATGTCTGCCAATGCGTTGCGGTGGAAAAATGGTCGGAATCGCAGTTGATGCCATGATGTGAGCAATATTAATCGGCGTTGGAATTCCCTGCCGGCGCCAGCGCTGCCAGCCGGCGTGTTCCGGCCCGCCCTGAAAAAAGCTCATGGACACGCCTTCGGTGTAGTTCATAGCCGTTACGCTTAAGGCATCCAAATGGCCTGAGCTGATATTGCTCGATATGGCCGAAAAATCAACGTTCTTTTTCAACAGCTGCCGCAATGGGGAATTGTCCAGCAAGCCTACCGGTCGGCCGACGGCGACACCGGAGTTGAACAGTGAAATCATCAATCGCCAGGCATTGTTAATAACGCCCAGCCAATCCGAGCGGTATATCGAATCTGGGCTCAGGCCCATCCACAGCCTTTCAAGCCAGTCCGCGGCTTCGCAAAAATCGTCCGATCGGGAGGCCAGCGCCACCGCGTTTATTGCTCCGGCCGACGTGCCGCAAAGAATCCGGTAAGGATTCCGAACGTCTCGATTTTTGTGTATGGTCGCGAGAGCCTTGATGACGCCAACCTGATAAGCCACGCGAGCACCACCGCCCGGGAGTACCAGCGCGACATCGTGAACGACCTTAGTGGGGGTATGCTTTGCCATTATTTGCTGTGTCCACGTAAACCGGTATCTGCCAAAACCCGCGTGGCGATTTCTTCAATGGATGCATGTGTTGAATCTATGCAGGGAATGCCGAACCGTTTGAATAGCTGTTCGGCCTGGCGCACCTCGTATTCACATTGCGACAGGGTAGAGTAGCGGGCATTGGCGCGCCGTTCGGTACGAATGGTGGCGAGTCTCCCAGGTTCAATCGTGAGGCCGTACAGTCTGTTGCGGTATTCAACCAAGGGTTTGGGTAGTCGCCCGGTATCGAGGTCGTCGTCGGTGAGCGGGTAGTTGGCAACAAACACTCCCGTTTGTAAGGCAAGGTAGAGGCTGGTGGGTGTTTTGCCGCTGCGTGAAACACCAATCAAGATCAATTCGGCTTGGCTGTAGCGATCCACTTTGGCGCCATCATCGTTATCCAGCGCATAGTTGACGGCATCAATGCGGTGTTTGTAGTTGGGTTCATTGCTTACACTGTGGGCACCCCCTACCGTAAATGACGATTTGATGCCCAGCGCCTCTTCGAGCGGCGATAGAAAAGTGGACAAAATATCGACGGTAAAGCCAGCGCTTTTTTTAATGATGTCGCGCACTTCGACATTCACGATAGTGTCAAAGATAATGGGGGGTATACCGTCGCGCTCGGCTATGCGGTCGATTTTTTCGGCTGCAGAGCGGGCCTTGTCGGCGGTGTCGGTGTAGGGCAGTATCACGCGTTCGAATCGCAAGCCCTCAAACTGTGCCAGCAAACTACTGCCCAGCGCTTCTGCAGTAATACCGGTACTGTCCGATATGAAGAAGGCGGTTCTTTTCATTAGTTCAGTCACTTCGCGGCTGGCACTCCAAGCAGGCATCCAGAGCGGAAATTCAATTCAATTTCCAGTATGATACGCCAACTTTTAGGCCCATACCTTACTCGTCGACATATTAGTCACGGAATCATTAACGGGAGTCCGCTTTGTCTGAATACGTCCTATGGTTTCAAGATCTCGGCATGGATGATGTCGAGCGTGTTGGTGGCAAGAATGCGTCACTGGGAGAAATGATCAGCGAGCTCGCCGGTGCGGGTGTGTCGGTGCCTGGCGGTTATGCGACCACCGCAGACGCATACCGCGACTTCCTGCAGCAAAGCGGTCTGAACGAGCGTATCAAGGCGCGCTTGGAAGGTCTCGATGTCGACGATGTCAAAACCTTGATTGAAACCGGTAAAGACATCCGTCAGTGGATTATCGAGACGCCTTTCCCCAAGGCCTTGGATGAGGCGGTAGGCATCGCATTCGCGGAATTGTCCGGCAGCGATGGCGATATTTCGGTAGCGGTGCGCTCCTCGGCGACTGCCGAAGATTTACCGGATGCCTCTTTTGCAGGTCAGCAGGAAACTTTCCTGAACATCCGCGGCCTCGACAATGTGAAAATTGCCATAAAAGAGGTTTTCGCCTCGCTCTACAACGATCGCGCCATTGCCTATCGCGTTCACAAGGGCTTTGAACACGCGGATGTTGCGCTTTCTGCCGGTATCCAGCGGATGGTCCGCTCTGACATAGGCGCAGCCGGCGTGATGTTCAGCATGGATACGGAGTCCGGTTTTGACGGCGTTGTCTTTATCACTGCCTCTTACGGATTGGGTGAAACAGTTGTGCAGGGCGCGGTTAACCCCGACGAATTCTACGTTCACAAGAGTATTCTAGAGGCGGGTAGGCACGCCGTGTTGCGCCGCAATCTGGGTACCAAAGCCATTAAAATGATATACGGCAGTGAGGCCTCTGCGGGCAAATCCGTGCAAACCGTGGATGTTGATGATGCCGAGCGCCAGCGTTTTTGCATCGACGATAGCGATGTGATGGAACTCGCCAAGCAAGCGCTGATTATTGAAAAACACTACCAGCGGCCGATGGACATCGAGTGGGCTAAAGACGGCGACACTGGAAAAATCTTCATCGTGCAGGCGCGCCCTGAAACCGTTAAGAGTCAGGAATCGGGCACGCTGATGGAGCGCTATCTGCTCAACGAGCAGGGTAAGGTTTTGTGCGAAGGCCGCTCTATTGGTCAGCGCATAGGCAGTGGCCCGGTACGGGTGATTTCTGATCTGTCGCAAATGCACAAAGTCGAAAAAGGCGATGTGCTAGTGACGGACATGACCGACCCGGATTGGGAGCCGGTCATGAAGCGCGCCTCGGCCATCGTCACCAACCGTGGCGGACGCACCTGCCACGCAGCGATTATTGCCCGTGAACTGGGTATTCCGGCGGTAGTTGGGTGTGGTGACGCAACGGAACTGCTGAGCACTGGGCAGAATGTCACGGTATCCTGCGCCGAAGGTGATGCCGGCTTGGTGTATGAGGGCTGCCTGAATTTTGCGATCAGCCGCAATGAGCTGAAAAGCATGCCTGCGCTGCCGTTTAAAATCATGATGAATGTGGGGAACCCTGACCGCGCATTTGATTTTCAGGCCTACCCCAACGCAGGTGTTGGCCTGGCGCGGCTGGAATTTATTATCAACCGAATGATCGGTGTGCATCCTAAAGCACTGATAGAATACGATACGCTGCCCCGAGATGTTCAGCAGGCCGTCAGCCGGCGTATCGCGGGCTATGCATCGCCGGTCGATTTTTATGTTGAGAAACTGGTTGAAGGTATTGCCACCATCGCCGGCGCGTTCTATCCCAAGCGCGTGATCGTGCGCATGTCCGATTTCAAATCAAACGAATACGCGCATTTGGTGGGCGGCAGTTTGTACGAGCCGGAAGAAGAGAATCCCATGCTCGGCTTTCGGGGAGCGTCGCGCTATATATCCGATGCCTTCCGAGAGTGCTTCCTACTGGAATGTCGTGCTCTAAAAAAAGTACGCAACGAAATGGGGTTGACCAATGTTGAGATCATGGTGCCGTTTGTGCGCACTGTGGGCGAAGCCAAGCAGGTTGTTGAACTACTGGCGGAAAACGGCCTGAGCCGCGGCGAGAACGGCCTGAAAATAATTATGATGTGCGAATTGCCTGCCAACGCACTGCTGGCGGATCAATTCCTGGAGCATTTTGATGGTTTCTCTATTGGCTCCAACGACCTTACCCAGTTAACGCTGGGACTGGATCGCGATTCGGGATTGATTGCCCACCTTTTTGATGAGCGCAATGACGCTGTTAAAGTCTTACTGAAGAGCGCGATTGATGCCTGCAAAAAGCAGGGGAAATACATTGGCATCTGCGGGCAGGGCCCTTCCGATCACGCCGACTTTGCGCTGTGGCTGGTTGAACAGGGCATTGACAGTGTGTCGCTAAACCCAGATTCTGTGCTGGATACGTGGATGTTCCTCAGCGAACAATTACAAACGGAACCTTAGAGGAGGCGCCGTGATGCGGTATTTCTCACTAGAAAAACTGATTAATCTGCATGACGGCTACCGCAAAAATTTTAAGATCGACGAACATCATCTACTTCTAATCCAAGAGGAGGGTGTTCGTTTTCTCATTGAATCTTTTTGTCCCCACCGTGAACACTCTCTGATCGACGCTACGGTATTGGGTGGTTCGATCAGCTGCCCACATCACCACTATCAGTTTCAGTTAAGCAGTGGCGATATTCTGCAGCGCACGGAAGAGCCCTGCAGGCGATTGAGAGTTTACGAGTTAGTCGAAGAAGATCGTGATGTTGGGGTGTACTTGTAAACTTGTTGGCCTAAATCAGACTCAATCGGCGTAGCCGCGAATCTTCGCTGGCCTGATTCCACAATAGATCGAACTGCAAAATATAATTCAAGGCCGAGGGTCTGTTACTAAAATCTGCCCAGTGACTATTGGTTTCTGAGCGTTTTGACACGAGCAGACCGGCATTGTCTGCTACCAGGAATTCCTCGTCGACTTGGCCCGCCTGATCTTCGGGCAGTGCGCGTAAGTAAATTGATGAGTTCAGGCGTTGTTGCAATTCCAAGAGCCGGTGTCCGCGTCCCGCTAGTTGTTCCGGTCGCAGTACAAGTATACGGATTTCAGTGGATTTGTGCAGGCGCGCGAGCTCGGACAGCGCACAGCGTACCTTATCATTGTCATAAATTTTAGTGTTGAGAGATTCACTGAATATGCGTAGCTGATGGCGGCTTTGTGACGCCAGTGACGCGACCTTGTCTGCCAAGTCGGTGACAGCATGCTTGCCCGCATCCTTACCGAGAATAAAGTTTTCCCGCAAACGTAAGCGCATTGATTGGTGGGGAATACCTGCATCTTGGAAGATCGGGCCGTAGGCTTCAAAACCGAACTGCTGGTAAAAACCAATGGCCGGCTGCTGACTGTAAAGCCAAGCCTCGCGCAAATTTAGCATTTTTGCATGACGCAGGGCTTTGTTCAGAAGATCTTTACCAACGCCTTGTTTGCGGTGCTCGGGTAAAACGGCGAGCCGGCCAAGATGGCCGTCGCGCAGCATGCGAACCGTGCCAATGGCCCGGTTTTTGTCCAAAGCAAGCCAGTGGTAGGCGCGGTCGTCTTCACCGTCCCATTCAAATTCTTCGGGAACCGACTGTTCCTTTACAAATACCGCTTTGCGCACAGCTTGCAATGCGCTTAAGTGCTCAGACCAGCTGGCTTCAACAATATTCATGACTCTAGTCCGTAGGAATCTCCATACATTGCGCCGGTCGATAACAGAAAACTGGCGATCGCCGGATAGTGTTCTCGTACAGTAAACCATAGCTCATTCGGCAGTAATTCACCGGGTAGGAGATCGCAAATAATGCGCAGCATCGCTAGGCTTTCTGCGTCACAGGACAAGCTGCAGCCGTTGGCGAAAAGTATGCAGGCCTGATCATCATGGTAGAGCGTGAGCCTCGCATCCAGTGCGCGACAGGCTTCGTCGCAATCTTCAATACACTCAGCGTTGGCTTGGCCCTTGAGATCGTCAGCGTGCTCAGTCACAAGCTCGCCAAAGCCTTTGATCAGGCTGCCATCATCGAGTTTTGCCTGCAAAAGCTCACGGAGATACCTCAGATGCTCGGTCGACAGGGTATTTCCCTGCGCCAATGTTGAGACTGGGTCACGGTAGCGGTCAGATTCGTTCAGCTGGTCTATAACCTCATCGGTCCAGCGGCTAAGAATCTCGGCACTCGAGGGAGCCCGGAAGCCAATCGACAAGGTAATACAGTCGTCATCGAGTGCCGTACCCCAATGGGCGGTACCAGGGGGTACATAGAGTATGTCCCCAGCTTCAAGTATATAGCGCGAACTTTCTTGAAATTCACTTAACTGTTTGAGGTCGAGGGATTTGCGTAAGGGGGTAGCTTCGTTGCAGTGCTGCCCTAGGCGCCAGTCGCGGCGGCCACTGCCCTGTAAAAGGAAAACATCGTAATTGTCGTAATGGGGGCCCACTCCGCCGCCTGCAGCCGCATAGCTGATCATGACGTCGTCAATGCGCCAGCGCGGCAGGAAATCAAACTCTGCAATCAGGTCGGCGACTTCGGCTATCCAGTGATCAACCCTCTGTACCAGTAAAGTCCAACCGCGTGATGTCAGTTCGCTGAAAGTTTGTTCGTCGAATGGCCCTTGGCGCAGTTGCCAGTCGTCACCGTTTTGCAGAATAAGCCGTGATTCCACTGCGTCTTCGCAGGCGAGGCCGGCGAGGTCATCACCGGTGACGGGGCAAACGAAGTCGGGCAGCCCCTGCTGAATGAACAGAGGTTTTGTCTGCCAGTAGTCACACAGAAAGCGCGACACCTCTAGGCCTTGAATCGGCATTAAATGCGTTTGGCTTGTGCAGCCGCGTTGCCGATGTAGTTGGCTGGGGTTAGCGCCTGCAGTTCGGCTTTTGCGCTCTCAGGAATATCCAGTGTGTCAACGAACGCTTTAATCGTGTCGCGGTTGATCGCTTGGCCGCGCGTGAGTGCCTTGAGTTTCTCGTAGGCCTGCTCCACATTATAGCGACGCATTACCGTCTGAATGGGTTCTGCCAACACTTCCCAGCTTGCATCGAGATCCTCGGCGATGCGTGCAGTGTTGATTTGCAGCTTGCTAATGCCTTTGAGGCTGGATTCGTAGGCAATCAGGCTGTAGGCGAGGCCCACCCCCATATTGCGCAATACCGTAGAGTCGGTGAGGTCTCGCTGCCAGCGCGACAGCGGCAGTTTTGCCGCTAAATGGCCAAATAGAGCGTTAGCGATACCAAGATTGCCCTCGGAGTTTTCGAAGTCGATCGGGTTGACTTTGTGCGGCATGGTGGAGGAGCCCACTTCGCCTTCCACCGTGCGCTGCTTGAAGTAGCCGAGGGAGATATAGCCCCAAACATCGCGATCGAAATCGATCAGTATCGTATTGAAGCGGGCAATGGCGTCAAACAGTTCGGCAATATAGTCGTGTGGCTCGATCTGGGTGGTATAGCGGTTCCACTCGAGCCCCAGCGACTCGATAAAGGACTGGGCATTGGCTTCCCAGTCGATTGCCGGGTAGGCGGAGAGGTGGGCATTGTAGTTGCCGACCGCGCCATTGGTTTTGCCTAGTAGTGGAACGCTTTTAATGCCTTCAATTTGGCGGCGCAGGCGCGCAACCACATTGGCAAACTCTTTGCCCATGGTGGTCGGGCTGGCTGACTGGCCGTGGGTACGCGACAGCATAGGCACCTCGGCAAAGTCATGGGCCAAATTGGCCAGTGACGCCACGATCTCTTCACATTTCGCCAGCAATAAGCGTCGTCCCGCTTTCAGCATCAATGCGTGGGAGAGGTTGTTAATGTCTTCGGAGGTGCAGGCAAAATGCACAAACTCATTGCCGGCAGCCAGTTCGGCGTTGCCGGCGATGGTTTCTTTAATCAAGTACTCAACCGCTTTAACGTCGTGGTTGGTGGTGCGCTCTATCTCTTTGACCCGTTGGGCGTGGCTTTCTGTAAAACCAGCAACCAAGGTTTCCAACAGAGCATTAGCCTTATTGCTGAAGGGCTTTAGTTCGGGGATGGCGGGATGATTGGCCAGCTGTTGTAACCAGCGTACTTCGACCTCGACCCGATACTTGATCAGTCCAAATTCGCTAAAAATACCGCGTAGCGGCAGTGTTTTACTACCGTAGCGACCGTCAATAGGAGAAATGGCGGAGAGTGCCGTCAAGTCCATGAATTTATACCCTGCTTGGTTGAGTTTTAGTGCGTTCGAAGAAGGCGGCAATCATACCCTAGTGGGCAGGTCGATATAAGTGAGACTAACGCTGCTGAATGATTTAGTGGGGAATTTCGCCTTGCAGAATATCTCTTGTGGTCCGCAGAATCGCGCCCTTTTTAAACAGAAAATGTGAGCGTCGGCCGCCGTGCTGGCGCCACAGGTAGGCGGCTCGAATAGAGGCCATGAGCATGGCGCGAATTCGATCGGCGTTGTGCTCATTTTGCAGTTGTTGGGCACTGCCATTGACCTTTATGCGAAATTTGAAGTGGCTGACCGTGTCTTTATAAATTGCTGCAATAGAGGGCGACAACTCACTAATGCTATTGCCATTTATTGCCATTCCATTGGCGCTATGTTCGAGCCGAGAACGAATAATGGCGGCCACTTCCGGCTGCTTTTCTAATATTCGTTGCAGGTGGGTTGCGCCAATAATGTAACGCGCCAACTCCCGGTCGCTCTGGCTGCGCCGGCCGCTAAGCAGGTCGTTGAGGCGGCGCAGGCCAAGTTCCATCTTGGCGGCACCGCCGTAAGCTTCGGCCGTGTCGGTGGCCGAAAAGGTAACTAGGCTGTTTAGGCAGGCCTCGAAGGGCTCTGGCTCAACATTACCTGTGCGGGCAATGCTGTCCACCAATGATACCGATTGGCACAGCCCTGCCAGCGCCAGAACCTGCTCGCGTAGCGATTCGGGCGACTTATTGGACATGGCTTTGTTTTCCGGTGTTGTTGTTCTCGTTTTTATTGAAGGCGCGCTCGATAGTGGCACCGCCAAGGCAGGTCGCTCCGCTATAAAACACCACGGATTGGCCGGGGGTAATTGCACGTTGTGCTTGATCGAATAAAACGGTCAATGTGTTGTCGTCCTGTAATTCCAGAGTGCAGACCTGATCGGCCTGACGGTAGCGGGTTTTGGCATGGCAGCGCAGGGGTAGGGTGGGGACATCCGCTATCCAGTGCGCCGGCCCGGTCGTCAATGCCTCTTTAAACAGGCTGGGATGGTTGCTGCCCTGAGTAACGAGCAGAATATTGCGCTCCATATCCTTGTCGACAACATACCAGGGCGAATCGCCGGCGCCTTTCACGCCGCCAATTCCCAGGCCCTGACGCTGGCCAATGGTGTGGTACATCAGGCCGCTGTGGTCGCCCATCGCGCGGCCCTGTAAATCTTCGATTTTTCCAGGCTGGGCGGGAAGGTAGGTTTGCAGGAAATCCTTGAAACGCCGCTCGCCGATAAAGCAGATACCGGTACTGTCCTTTTTGTTGTGAGTAACAAGGCCATGCTTTGCCGCCAGTGCGCGCACGGCAGGTTTTTCCAACTCGCCAACCGGGAACAGCG
This sequence comes from Paracoccaceae bacterium, assembly GCA_047622145.1. Classification (GTDB taxonomy): domain Bacteria; phylum Pseudomonadota; class Gammaproteobacteria; order Pseudomonadales; family Spongiibacteraceae; genus Litorivivens. Next base: position 20,238 of record JBLHMO010000050.1, read on the forward strand.
TTTTAGAGAATTGCTCACTGCCAACGGCATGCAGGAAATAACTCTGGTCTTTATTATTATCCAGCCCTTTAAACAAGCTGCCGCGGCCATCAGTGCGTGCGTAGTGGCCGGTGGCTATATAGTCCGCTCCCAAGCTCAATGCATAGTCGAGAAAGGCCTTAAATTTAATTTCCCGGTTGCAGAGAATGTCAGGGTTTGGGGTGCGTCCGGCTTTATATTCGGCCAGAAAATGCTCGAATACATTGTCCCAGTACTCTGCAGCAAAATTGGCGCCGTGCAACGTGATTCCAATTTTGTCGCATACGGCCTGCGCATCGGCAAAATCTTCCTTGGCGGAGCAGTACTCGGTGCCATCGTCTTCGTCCCAGTTCTTCATGAACAGGCCTTCAACTTGGTAACCCTGTTCCAGCAGCAATACCGCCGCAACTGAGGAGTCCACACCGCCGGACATGCCGACGATAACTTTGCCTTTTTGTGTACTCATTTAATACAATGACTCGTCAATACAGCAGACTTAGGGGGTAGCGATGCCCTGCAAGGTACTGGTCAATCGTTGCCAGTACCAGTTCGCTACGCAGTTCAGCTTTGCGATCAAGCAGCTCCTCGCGGCTAAGCCACAGTGCTTGAATAATACCTCTATCGAGCTCGGCGCCTTCAATCTCGACAATCGGGTCGGCAAAAAAACTGGTTCGGTAATAGCTAACGCCATTGGCGGCCTCGAACAGACTTGCACCAATCAGACCTTTTATCGCTACCTGCCAGCCGGTTTCTTCGCGGGTTTCACGCTCAGCCGCGACGATCAAGCTTTCGCCAGGGTCTAGATGGCCCGCGGGCTGATTGATAACGATCTGGCCCTCGGCCTGTTCTTGCACCATAAGAAAGCGGCCGTCTCGCTCAACGACCGTGGCGACGGTGACATGGGCATGCCATGGGCGATGGTCGACCATTCTGTGTCCGCTCGATTCATAAAAGCCGTGAATTATACGCGCTTGCGCCGGTGTGATGTAGGGCGACTGGGTTTGCGGGGCAGTTGAACGGTATACTGGGTATATTCACCGGGCGCTATTGTGTCGAGCTTCCAATCACCGATGGCCGCACGAATCAGGCGCAGGGTCGGAAAGCCGACATGCGCGGTCATTCGTCGAACTTGTCGATTGCGACCTTCACTGATTTGGATTTCTATCCAGCTTGTC